>PLIQ01000296.1 GCA_003140115.1 Actinomycetota bacterium
TCCTACGACCGGCTCGACGACGACGACTACCCCGCCTACACGATGGGCCGGGCCGCCGAAATGCTCGGCACCACCCAGGGCTTCCTCCGCGCCATCGGCGAAGCCCGCCTGATCACCCCGCTCCGCTCCGAGGGCGGCCACCGCCGCTACTCCCGCTACCAACTGCGCATCGCGGCCCGCGCCCGGGAACTTGTCGACCACGGGACCCCCGTCGAGGCCGCCTGCCGCATCGTCATCCTCGAAGACCAGCTCGAAGAGGCCCTGCGCATCAACGCCGAATACCGCGCCGCCGAATCCGCGGACCCGACGGCCGCGTCCTGAGACGGCCAGGACCCGCACAAGGTCCTGCAACTCGCCGCGAGATAGGGCGAATCGGCTGCCTGGCTGCACGAGGACTCGGGGACCTGATCACTACGCCGGTGTCGTAACGGACGTCCTCAAGCGCGGGCAAGATCCCGCAACTGTGCGAGCGCATCCGCTATCCGGTTGATGCCCTCGGTCAGGATTTCCTCGTCAGGTGAGAGGCTGATCCGGAAGCAGCGCGTCTGGTGCCCGTCGTCGGGACGGGTGTCCGCCGGGATGACGAAGAAGTGGCGGCCGGGCGTCACAAAGACATGCTCGCGCTTCAGCAGGTGGTACAGCTCGACGTCGTCAAACCAGTCTTCGTCGATCCATACCCAGCAGAACATCCCGCCCGCGGCCGCGTGCACCCGCCAGCGGATGTCGGCCGGCATGGTGTCCGCCAGCAACTGCTCCGCCGTCGTCCGCCGGTTGGCGTAAAAGGGCGTGATGACGGTGGACACCAGCCGGTCCAGGGCGCCCGACCGCAGGCTGTTCGCCACCGCCGCCTGAGCGAGCCGGGGAGCATGCAGAGCTGAGTTCGACAAGAAGGCCACCATCTCGGTGATGTAGGGCTCTGCTCCGATCGCGAAACCGATCCGCTCTCCCGGCAGTCCCGCCTTGGAGAGGGTGAAGGAATTGATCACGTTGGGGTGATAAACGGGCGGGGTCGCGGTCCGGCAGATCTGGGGGAACGGCTCGCCGTAAGCGTTATCGAGGAGCAGTGGAACGTCCCGCCGCTCAGCGATCCCGATCAGCTCACCGAGCTCGTCCTGCACGACGCACCGGCCCGTGGGGTTGCTCGGGCTGGACAGCAGCAGCAGGCCGATGTCCGTACGCTCTTCCAGCGCCGCGAAGTCAAACGTATAGCGGAAACACCGCCCGCTGGCGCCGACCTCGATTCCCGACGCGATCCCGGTGATGTCGTCAGTGTTCATGCAAAGGCCCTGGTAGCCCGTGTAGTCGGGCATCATGGGCAGCACGGTGCGAGTCCGTCCTGCTTCCCCCGGCCCGGCGTACAGGGCCGCTGCGATAAAGCAGAGCAGCTGGCTCCCCGGGCCCACGATGACGTTTTCGGGCCGAATGCCCCACCCGTACCGTTCGTTAAAGTAATCCGTGATGGCGAGAACGAGCGATGCCGCACCTCGAGAGGGGCCATAGTTGCAGCTGGCCTCGCCGAAGTTCTTGGCCAGAGCCTCCTCGGTAAGCTCCTGCCACGCTTGCATCACCTCCGGGATAGATGCTGGGTTCCCGATGCTCAGGTTCAGCCATTCTCCGGCGTCGGATCCCGCGGTCGAGGTGGCGATGTCCTCCATGATGCTGCGCAGCCCCGACATGCTTGCCATCTTGTCTCCGATAAGAGACCGTCTCATCCCAGCCATAGTTACCCATCTACCACGGGTTGGCGCGGCGAGCCAGACCTAGCCGGCTGTGAGCCTGCGGGGTGCCGGAACTCGACCACCGATCCTGACCTGGGCTTATGTGGCTCGCTCGTACTCGTTGATGAGTCCGCCGAGGACGCCGAATAGCAACAGGCGAGTCGTGGCGGCGGCTAGCCGCTGCTGCGCGTGGCCAGGTGCGGCGTCGACCGCGACCGCGATGGCCGCCAGGCATGCCGAGTTCACCCGTCGCAGATGCTGCCCGACCTAGGCCAATTCAGCTGCCGCAGTTCACCCGTAGGATTGCCAAGCACGCTAACCGCGAATAACGCGGCCGCGATAAATCCCCGGCCTTTTCAGCGGATAGCCCGGTAAGTATATCCGCTGGTAAAGCCGCTACTCTCGCGTATTTCGCCTACCAGCGGCGTGGGGCCATCTGGTCGCCAGTTATGGGCCACGCAATGTCGAAGGTGCCGGTGTAGGGCCCCGATTGCGAGACTGCCGTCCGGGGCCGCTTGTGAGCGGCGGATCGCCCATGGCGTGACGCGCCTGTGGCACCGCCACGGAATGAGGGATCACTATGGCTAGTTCCCTTCGACCGGAGTCGTCTAAGGGAAGCGCATCAGGGGCGGTGACGCCGGAGTGTGCCGGGGGCGGTAGCCGGACTGCCCGGCCGCCTCTGACCCGGGCTGTGGTCCGGCCGGAGCGGCTGCCGCTGTCGTATGCGCAGCAGCGGCTCTGGTTCCTGGAGCAGTTCCACGGCCCTGGCCCGGCGTTTAACTTGCCGTTCAGGTGGCGGTTGCACGGTCCGGTAGATACCGCGGCGCTGACCGCCGCGCTCGGTGATGTGATCGGCCGTCATGAATCGTTGCGGACCGTATTCGCTGTCGACGGCGGGCAGCCCGGCCAGCGCATCATCCCGGCCGAGGAGGCCGATGTCCCGCTCAGCGTGACCACGACCGACCGCGCGGAGCTCGCCGGGCGGATCGATGCCGCAGCGGGGCATGTGTTCGATGTGGCCAGTGAGCTGCCCGTCCGGGCGTGGTTGTTCACGGTGGGCCCGGAGGAGCATGTGCTGGTGCTGGTGTGTCATCAGATCGCCAGCGATGGCTTCTCCATGCGGGTGCTGATGGCCGATCTGGCCGCCGCGTACACGGCCCGCCGGGACGGGCGCACGCCGGACTGGGCACCCCTGCCGGTGCAGTACGCCGACTACACGCTGTGGCAGCGGGACCTGCTCGGCGGCGGCCAGGAAGACGGCGCGGACGGCGGCCAGGAAGACGGTGAGGACGGCGGTGGGGTGCTTGCCGCGCAGATCGAGTACTGGCAGGAGGCGCTGGCCGGGCTGCCGGACGAGCTGGCGTTGCCGTTCGACCGGCCGCGGCCGGCGGAGCCCTCGCAGCGTGGCGGTACGGTCCGGTGGCAGCTGGCTGATGCGGGCCTGCACGCGGCGCTGGCCGGGCTGGCCGAGGAGCACCAGGTGAGCGTGTTGACGGTGCTGCGCGCGGGGCTGGCCGCGCTGTTGTCCCGGCTGGGCGGGGGCACCGATATCCCGCTGGGTGCCTCGGTGGCCGGGCGGACCGACGAGGCGATGCACGACCTGGTCGGGTTGTTCGTGAACACGCTGGTGCTGCGCATTGATCTGTCCGGCAACCCCAGCTTCGCCGAGCTGCTGGGCCGGGTTAGGGAGACCGTGCCGGCCGCGCAGGCGCGCCAGGACGTGCCGTTCGGACAGCTCGTCGAGGCCCTGAACCCGGTTCGGTCCCCAGCCCGGCATCCGCTGTTCCAGGTCATGCTGTCTGACCAGGATTCCGGGGTGGCGGACTGGCGGCTGCCCGGGCTGCGCATCGAGCCGGAACCGGTCTCGGACGTTGCGACTGAGTTCGACCTGATGCTGAGCTTCGGGGAGGATCATGACGCCGGCGGGTCGCCGGCCGGGATCAGTGCGTGCCTCGGATATGCCCAGGACCTGTTCGACGAGGTCACAGTGCAGGCGCTGGCCGCCCGGCTGACTGAGCTGCTGCGCCAGGTGGCGGCCAGCCCGGCCCGTCCGGTGGGCGACATCGACCTGCTCACCGTGTCCGAACGGCGGCTGCTGGCGCAGTGGAATGACACCGCGCGGGATGTGCCGGAGCTGGCCTGGCCGGAGCTGTTCCAGGAGCAGGTGGCGCGGACCCCGGACGTCGTCGCGGTGATTCATCACGGCACCGAGCTGACCTATGCCGACCTGAACGCCCGCGCCAACCAGCTAGCCCGGTACCTCAGTGCCCGTGGCGCGGGTCCGGAGCGGACGGTGGCGATCGCGATGCCCCGGTCGGCGGAGATGGTCGTGGCGGTGGTGGCGGTGCTGAAGACCGGCGCCGCTTACGTGCCTGTGGATCCGGGGTATCCGGCGGACCGGATCGCGTTCATGCTGGCCGAGGCCGCCCCGGTCGCGGTGGTCACCACCGCCGTGACCGGGCGGGACCTGCCGGGCGGCGCACCTCAGGTGGTGCTGGACGATCCCGCGACCGCTGCCGCCCTGTGCGGGCTATCCGGCACTGACCCGGCCGTAGCGATNNGCCGAATTCTCGGCGGCGGAGCTGTCCCGGATGCTGGCGTCCACGTCGCTCAGCTTCGATGTGTCGGTGTTCGAGATCCTCGGGACGCTGGCGTGGGGCGGGACGGTGGAGGTCGTCCGCAACGTGCTCGCGCTCGCCGATGAATTCGCCGACCCGGACTCCCTGCGGCTGGTCAGCGGCGCGCCGTCGGCGATCGCGCAGGTCATCACGACCTCGAAGGTGGGGGTCCGGGCGCGGACCGTGGTGGTGGGCGGGGAGGCGTTCACGGCGCGTGCGCTGTCGCAGATCCAGGCGACGTGGCCGGGAGCGCGGGTGGTGAACATCTACGGACCGACCGAGACGACCGTCTACGTCACGTCGTGGAGTTCAGGCCGCGAGCCCGGACAGGTCCCGACGATCGGCCGGCCGACCGGCAATACCCGGACCCTGGTGCTCGATGACCGGCTGCAGCTGGTCCCGCCGGGGGTGGCCGGGGAACTGTACCTGGCCGGCCGCGGCGTGGCCCGGGGATACCTGAACCGTCCGGGGCTGACCGCGGAACGGTTCGTCGCCTGCCCGTACGGGGCGCCCGGGGAGCGGATGTACCGGATCGGGGACCTGGCTAAATGGAACCGGGCCGGGGAGCTGGAGTACCTGGGCCGGACCGATGACCAGGTGAAGGTCCGCGGGATCCGGATCGAGCTGGGCGAGATCGAGACCGTGCTCGCGAGCCTGCCCGGGGTGGGCCAGGCCGCCGTGATCGTCCGCGAAGACCAGCGCGGGGACCAGCGGCTGGCCGGGTACGTGGTGCCGGCCGCCGGGACGGTCCTGGCCGCGCCGGTCCTGGACCCGGCCGGGCTGCGGACCGCCGCGGCCAGGCTACTGCCGGCCTTCATGGTGCCCGCCGCGATCGTGGTCCTGGACCGGCTGCCACTGAACCCGAACGGCAAACTGGACCGGCGGGCGCTGCCCGCACCGGACTACGGAACCGGCGCATCCGGCGGCCGCGCCCCGGCCACCGACCGCGAGCAGGCCCTATGCGACGCGTTCGCGCACGTCCTCGGCCTGGACCAGGTCGGAGCCGAGGACAGCTTCTTCGACCTGGGCGGCTACTCACTGCTCGCCACCCGTCTCGTATCACGGATCCGGACCGTGCTCGGCGCCGAACTGACGATCCGGGCCGTGTTCGAGAACCCCACCGCCGCCGCGCTCGCCGAGATGCTCCAGGACGCAGCCGCGGCCCGACCCCCGCTGACCCGCGCCGCAGACCGGCCCGACCGCCTGCCGCTGTCATTCGCGCAGCAGCGGCTGTGGTTCCTCGAACAGTTCCACGGCCCCGGCACCGCCTACAACATCCCGTTCGCCTGGCGGCTCCACGGCCCGGTAAACACCACCGCCCTCAACACCGCACTCGGCGACGTGATCGGCCGGCACGAATCACTGCGGACCGTGTTCGCGGTCGCGGACGGTCAGCCCTACCAGCGCATCATCCCGGCCGAGGAGGCCGATGTCCCGCTCAGCGTGACCACCGCCGACCGCGCGGAGCTAACCGCGCGGATTGAGGCCGCGGCGCGGCATGTGTTCGACGTGGCCACTGAACTGCCGATCCGGGCCTGGTTGTTCACGGCGGACCCGGAGGAGCACGTGCTGGTGCTGCTGTGCCACCACATCGCCAGTGACGGCTGGTCGATGCAGGTGCTGATGACGGACCTAGCCACCGCATACGCGGCACGAGCCGCGGGTCAGGCACCGGACTGGCAGGACCTGCCGGTCCAGTACGCCGACTACACGCTGTGGCAACGCGACCTGCTCGGCAGCGGCAGCGGCAGCGGCAGCGGCGGCGGCGGCGGGGTGCTGTCGGGGCAGATCGAATACTGGAAGCGGGCGCTGGCCGGGCTGCCCGAGGAGCTGACCCTGCCGACCGACCGGCCGCGCCCGGCGGAACTATCTCACCGGGGCGGCGCGGTGAGCTGGCCGCTCGCCGACCCTGCCCTGCACGCGGCGCTGACGGGCCTGGCGCGGGAGCATCAGGCCACGATCTTCATGGTGCTGCACGCGGGTCTGGCGGCACTGCTGTCCCGGATGGGCGCCGGGACCGACATCGCGCTGGGTGCCCCGGTGGCGGGGCGGACCGATGAAGTCATGCAAGACCTGATCGGGTTCTTCGTCAATACGATGGTGCTGCGCGCGGACCTGTCCGGCGACCCTGGTTTCGGCGAACTGCTCGCCCGGGTCCGGGAGACCGTGCTGGCCGCGCAGGCTCGCCAGGACGTCCCGTTCGAGCGGCTGGTCGAGGTGCTGAACCCGGCCAGGTCCGAGTCCCGGCACCCGCTGTTCCAGGTCGAGATCGTCGACGAAGACATCGGCGCCGCTGACTTGCGGTTGCCCGGGCTGCGGCTCACCACCGAGCCCATTCCGGATCTGACCGCTAAGTTCGACCTGACCCTGGGCTACCGGCAGGATCGTGATGCTGACGGCAGCCCGGCCGGGATCAGTGCGTCGTTGGAGTATGCCGAGGATCTGTTTGACCGGGTCACGGTGCAAGGGCTGGCTGAGCGGCTGACCCGGCTGCTGCGGCTCGCCGCTGCGGATCCGGGGCAGCGGGTCAGTGAGCTGGACTTGCTCACCGCCACGGAGCGGCGCAGCTTGATCCGTGACTGGAACGACACGGCCCGGGATGTGCCGGAGGTCACCGTGCCGGAACTGTTCGAGCGGCAGGCTGCCCGGACCCCGGACGCGCCCGCGGTCTTGTCCGCGGCCGGCGGGTTGTCCTACGCCGACCTGAATGAGCGGGCGAACCGGCTGGCGCGGCACCTGATCTCCATGGGGGCGGGGCCCGAGCGGCTGGTGGCCATCGCGATGCCGCGTTCGGCGGACGTGGTGGTCGCGATGCTCGCCGTGCTCAAGTCCGGTGCCGCCTATGTGCCGGTCGACCCGGAGTACCCGCCCGACCGGATCGCGTTCATGCTCGCCGACACCCGCGCGGCGATCGTCCTCACCACCGCAGGCTTGGCCGGGTCACTGCCCGCGGCGCGAACCCTGCTGGTCCTGGATGACCCGGTCGCGGCGGCGGCGGTCGCGCGGTATCCGGCCGGGGACGTGTCCGCTGCGGAGCGGAGCGCCCTGCTGCATCCGGCGCACCCGGCGTACGTGATCTATACCTCGGGGTCGACCGGGCGGCCGAAGGGCGTGGTCGTCACGCACCAGAGCCTGGTGAACTATCTGTCGCGGGCGCGAGAGGCGTACCCGGATCTGGCGGGCCGTACGCTGCTGGTCTCGCCGGTGTCGTTCGACCTGAGCGTGACCGGGCTGTACGGCTGCCTGGTGTCCGGCGGCGCGGTCTGCCTCGGCGAGGTGGATGAGGAACTCCCCGCGCTTGCCGCCGAGGTCGGCGGGTTCACGTTCATGAAGGCAACGCCCAGTCACCTGCCGTTGCTGGCCGGGCTGCCCGCCAGTTGTGTCCCCACCGGACAGCTGATGCTGGGCGGGGAGGCGCTGCCGGCCGCGTTGCTTGCCGAGTGGCGGCAGCGGCATCCCGGTCTGGCCCTGGTGAACCATTACGGGCCGACCGAGGCGACGGTGGGCTGCCTGGACTACACGCTGGGTCCTGGTGACCAAGTCCCGGACCTGGTGGTGCCGGTCGGGCGTCCGATGTGGAATACCCGGGTGTTCGTGCTGGATGCTTCGCTGGGGCTGGTGCCGCCGGGCGTGGCCGGGGAGCTGTACGTGGCCGGGGCCGGGCTGGCGCGGGGGTACCTGGGGCGCCCGGGGCTGACCGCGGAGCGGTTCGTCGCGTGCCCGTACGCAGGGCCGGGGGAGCGGATGTACCGGACCGGGGACCTGGCCCGGTGGAACCGGGACGGGCAGATCGAATACCTGGGGCGGGCCGATGATCAGGTGAAGATCCGCGGGTTCCGGATCGAGCTGGGCGAGATCGAGGCGGTCCTGGCCGGCCTTGACGGTGTCGCCCAGGCGGCGGTGACGGTGCGGGAGGACCAGCCCGGCGACCAACGGCTGACTGGGTATGTGGTCCCGGCCGCCGGTGCCGAGCTGGACCCGGCCGCGCTGCGGCAGGCGTGCGGGCGGAAGCTGCCCGGATACATGGTGCCGACCGCGATCATGGTCCTCGGCCGGCTGCCGCTGAACGCCAACCGGAAACTGGACCGCAAGGCCCTGCCCGCCCCGGAGTACGCCGCGGGCGACCTGGCTCCGGCCAGCCCCCGGGAGGAGGCGCTGTGCGAGTTGTTCGCCCAGGTGCTGGGCCTGGACCAGGTCGGGGTCGAGGACAGCTTCTTCGACCTCGGCGGCCATTCCCTGCTCGCGGCGGTCCTGGTCGCCCGGCTCGCGGACCAGCTCGGGGTAAAGGTCAGCCTGAAAACCTTCATGACCAACTCCAGCGTCCGCGCNNCCGGCCGCTAGGCAGGTGTCCGGGTTACAGCTGCCTCCAGTCCTGGTCGGGGTCGCGGACCGCGCGGGACATGATCCGGTTGAACCCTTCGGACCAGGCCTTCGGCGTGCTTTCCTCGAATTCGTCGAGGTTAAAATGCAATGCGCCGGCCAGGGACCCGTCCGGCAGCGTGGCCAGGTACCACACGGTGCCGCTGGGGATGTCGGAGCTCTCCTCCTCCTCCAGCAAGACTTCGCTTATCTCCTTGGCTCCCTCGGCGATGGGGATGGTCATATCGCCGTACTGGAACGGCGTGGCGGAGAGGAGGAACTGCGACAGCCGCGTGTTTTCGCGCGACCTGATGTAGTCAGGAAATGCTTCCTCGAGCACGCCCATCGGCAGCTCATTCGCCATGGCATCGATGAACGTCTCCCTGGCCTTCAGCACCACATCGCGGAAGCTCGTGCAGTCGGCGATGTCGGTCCGGAACGGCAAGACGTTAAGGAACAATCCGATGGTGTTATGGAACGCAAGCTCGCCTCTGCCCGCGGTGATCGCGGGTTGCGCCAGGTCGGTGGCCCCGGTGAGCTGGTTCGCGAGTACGTAGGTGGCCGCGAGCATGACCGTGAACAAGGTGCCCCGGGTGGCGGTGGCGAGAGCGTCCGCGCAGGCCATGGTGTCCGCGTCGATGCCGAAGACGTGCAGCGAAAACGGCCTGGAATAGCGCTCCGGGTGGCCGTGATCGTTCGGCAGGAGGAATTGCCGTGCGCCGTCGAGTTTCTCCGCCCAGTATCTCATCGCCCCGTCGTCGGACGTGTTGGCCACGTTCGCCCGCTGCCACTCGGCGTACTCGCGGTACTGCCGCATCTCGGGCAGCTTAGCCGGGGTGCCGCTGACCCTGGCCGCGTAGAAGGCCCCGAGATCGTGCAGGATCACCTGGACCGACCAGCCGTCAGAGACCGAGTGGTGCACGGTCAGGAACAAGGCGCTGTCCCGGTCGTCGAACCGGCACAGCAGCGCGCGCATCATGGGAACCTCACGCGCGCTCATCGTGCCGGCCTCGGCCTCGGCGAGCAGCTCCTGGATGACCCGTTCCCTGGTTTTGTCGGCGACCGGGGGCAGGTCCCTGACCTCCAGCGGTACCGGGCACGGCGGGCACACCATCTGGTACGGCGGATCGGCGTCCCTGACCACCAGGGTGCGCAGCAGTTCATGCCGCGCGACCACGTCGTCGAGTGCGCCTTGCAGCACCTCGAGGTCCACGTGACCGGTGATGCGCGCTGCAATGATAATCACAAACCGACGGCCGAACGGCCCGCCGTCATCGCCCTGGTCCATGGTGATGAACCATTCCTGGGTGAAAGACAGCGGGTACCGCTTCGATTCCTGGTCGTGCGCTACCGAGGTGTCTGTCATTGCCGCACTTCCTCTCGCCCGTTGCGTGCGCCGACCACACCTCACGCTCGCAACGTGCCAAGGCCGCCGCACCTCCCCGGTTGCGCGGCTACGGCGGCGCTCTGGCCCGCATCTAAGATGAGCGGGCGATGAGCGCGATACTCACGGCCAAGGGCCTGGCCGCCGGCCATGCCGACCGCCTTCTCTTCTCCGGCCTGGACTTGGTGATCGCCCCCGGCGAGATCACCGGCCTGGTCGGTGCCAACGGCGCAGGCAAGTCCACCCTGCTCCAAATCCTGGCCGGGCTGGTCCCACCGGATCAGGGTGAAGTCGGGCTCAGCCCNNCCCGCCGCCACCGTCGGCTACCTCTCCCAGGAGCCGGAACGGCGCCCGGGTGAGAGCACAGGTGACTTCATCGCCCGGCGCACCGGCGTCGCCCGCGCGCAGCAGGACCTGGACGAGGCCACGGCGCTGCTGGTCCAGGAGAAGCCGGGGGCGGACGACGCCTACGCCACTGCGCTCGAGCGCTGGCTCGCCCTGGGCGGTGCGGATCTAGAGGAGCGCGCCGCCGCGGTCTTCACCACCCTCGGCCTGCCCGCCGACGCCGGCCGCGAGGCGATGACCAGCCTGTCCGGCGGCCAGGCGGCCCGGGTCAACCTCGCCTCGCTGCTGCTGTCCCGCTACGACGTCTTCCTGCTCGACGAGCCGACCAACGACCTGGACCTCGCCGGGCTGGAGATCCTGGAAGGCTTCGTGCGGGGCCTGCGGGCCGGAACCGTCCTGGTCAGCCACGACCGCGCGTTTCTCGAGCGCACCGTGCACCGGGTCCTGGAACTCGACCTGGCTCAGCAGCAGGTACGCCTCTACGGCGGCGGTTATCTCGCCTACCTGCAGGAGCGGCAGATCGCCAGGGAGCACGCCCGCGAGGACTACGAGAAGTACGCCGACACCCGGGCGGGGCTCCAGGAACGGATGCGGACCCAGATCGGCTGGGCCGACAAGGGCGTCCGTCAAGCCAGGGCCAAGGCGACCGACAACGACAAGCACATCCTGCACCGGCAGGTCGCCCGTTCGGAAAAGCTGGCGGGCAAGGTCAAGGCCACGGAGCGGATGCTGGACCGCCTGGACGTCGTCGCCGAGCCGCGCAAGGAGTGGCAGCTCAAAATGGAGATCACCGCCGCGCCCCGGTCCGGCACGGTGGCCGCTACGCTGCGCGACGCGGTCATCGAACGCGGCGGTTTCCAGCTTGGCCCGGTCAGCCTCCAGGTCAACTGGGCCGACCGGATCGCCATCACGGGCCCGAACGGGGCCGGCAAGTCGACCCTCATCGGAGCGCTCCTCGGCCGGCTACCGCTGGTGTCGGGTCACGCGTCCCTGGGCAGCGGCATTCAGGTCGGCGAGGTAGACCAGGCCCGCAGCCTGTTCGACGGCGAGGTCCCGCTGCTGGAGGCGTTCGCGGCGCAGGTCCCGAACCTGCTCCCAGAGGACGTCCGGACGCTGCTGGCCAAGTACAGACTGGTGGCCGGCCACGTGCTGCGCCCGGCGAGTTCGCTGTCGCCGGGTGAGCGGACCCGGGCGGCCCTGGCGCTGCTCCAGGCCCGGGGCGTGAACCTGCTGGTCCTCGACGAGCCCACCAACCATCTCGACTTGCCCGCGATCGAGCAGCTCGAAGGCGCCCTGCAGACCTATCCAGGCACGTTCCTCCTGGTCACCCACGATCGCCGGATGCTGGAGGCGGTCGCGGTCACCCGCCGTATCGCGGTCGCCAACGGTCACGTGACCGAAGCCGGCTAAGCGCGGCTCCTGATGTCCACGACCGCACCGTCTCGACCAGCGGTGGCAAACCACAATCGGAAGGAGCGCCGTGCTGAGGCAGGTCGCGGAGGGCGTGCTGATCCACCAGAGCGAGTTCTGCCAGAGCAACGCCGTTGTCGTGCACGGCCCGGCCGGCGTGCTGCTCATCGACCCCGGGGTGCTCGGCGACGAACTGGGCTGCCTCGCGGACGACCTGTCCGATTCGGGCCAGACGGTTGTGGCCGGGTTTTCGACGCATCCGCATTGGGATCACCTGCTCTGGCACGCCAGGCTCGGCGCGGCGCCCCGTTACGGCACGGCCCGCTGCGCGGCCACCGTCCAGGATCGGCTGCCGGACGCGGGTGCGAAGGCCCGCATCGCCGGGCTGATACCGCCGGACATTGTCGAGCACGTACCGCTGGACCTGCTCGGCCTCATGACCGGTCTGCCCGCCGGGACCGCGCGGATTCCCTGGGATGGCCCTGAAGTCCGGATTATCGAGCACCAGGCGCATGCCCCGGGCCATGCGGGGCTGTTGATCGAGGAACGCGGGGTTCTCGTCGCCGGCGACATGCTGTCTGATGTCCTGATCCCGATGCTCGACCTGAACGACACCGCGGACCCGATCGAGGACTACCTCGCCGCGCTGCGGCTGCTCGAGGGCGCGGCGGGCGACGTCGATGTCCTCGTCCCCGGCCACGGGTCCATCGGCGGAGCCGATCAGGTACACGCACGGATCGACCAGGATCGCGCGTACGTGCACGCCTTGCGTGACGCCGGCGTTCCCGGCGACCCGCGGGTCGGCCCATCGGCCACCTTCGGCCAGGGTTGGCTGCCTGGCGTGCACGCACGGCAACTCCAGCGCCTCGCCCAAAGAAGCGAGCGCGACGGGACGCCCGGCTAGCGATCGCTGTGCGACACCAGGCCAAGACGGAGGTTAGTCAGCGCGCGCCTGCGCTGCGTGCCTGGGCGGCGGCCCTGGGCGGCGTGCCTGGGCGGCGTGCCTGCGCTGCGTGCCTGCGCTGCGTGCCTGGGCGGCGTGCCTG
>PLIQ01000245.1 GCA_003140115.1 Actinomycetota bacterium
GGGCTCTGCGGGGGCTGGGCGGGCCGGTACGGTCTCTGCGGGGGCGGGGCGGGCCGGTACGGTCTCTCCGGGGGCGGGGCGGGCCGGTACGGTCTCTGCGGGGGCTGGGCGGCCCAGGACGGTTTCCGGGCGGGCCGGGACGGTCTCTACGGGAGCCAAGTGGGCCGGCGCGGTCTCTGTGGGAGCCGGGCGGGTCGGCGCGGTCCGCGCCTGCCCGCTCCGCGCCTGTCCGGCCTGTGCCTGCCCAGTCCGCGTTTGCCCAGTCCGCGTTTGCCCGGTCCGCGCTTGCGCGGCCTGCGCCTGCCCCGTCCGCTGTCGGGGCGGCCTGCCTGACGCGGTCGGTCGGCCCGTCGGGTCCTTTCTGGGTTTCGGCGGCGGCGCACTCGTCGTCGCTCCCCGGCTTCCCGCGGCGGCCCGATTCGGCTTAGGGCCTCCGTCCGACTCGCCGCCCCGGGCCGGCTCTGGCGATGCGCCGCTCGCGCGGCCCGGGGCGGGGGCCGTGGCCCCGCCTTCCGGCACCGGGTCTGTCAGGTCGGTGCCGACCTGGGCGGCAGGCCTGGCCGCGGAGCCGGGACGGCCCGCTGAGTCTGAACCCCCGTCGGACTCGCTGACCCCCGCCGGCCCGTCTCCCGTGCCGGTATCGGGGACCGCGTCGGTCAGGGTCGCGCTCGCCAGGGCGTCCAAGCCCACGTCGTCGGTCACCAAAGTGGGCTCGATGACGACCCCGATGGGCTCGGTGCCGTCCTTTACCTCACCCACCGGGGGCCCAGCGCCCGCGTTGGTAACGCCAGACATGACCCGTATCCCCGTCGCACAGGACTCCCCGTAAGCATCCGGTGTGACATCCTCACCGCCGGCCCGACGCGCGTCGGGCCCTTGGCGACTGGTTTTGCGCTCCCATCGTTATTAGCGGATGGGAGCGCACGCGATAAAAATACAGGCCCTCTAGGCTCTGTACGCAAACGGACACGTTGCGCCTAAATAACATAAATAACTTGACCCGTCGCATACCGCCGAGCTTGCCGGCCGGCCACGGCGCGCGCCCCGGCCCGCGGTGTCGTCGTCCCGGCGCGTCCTCGGCCAGGTCGCGACGGCTCCGGCGGCGCCGCCTCCCGCCTGTCCCGGCCGGGCAAAATGTCAGACGCTCGCGGTACCTTCGAACAAGAATCGAATAGCTACTGGACATCCGAACGAATTTAGGTTCGAATAGATGTACCAGCGTCGGCCGGGTGGGGTGAGGGAAGCGTCTCACCTGGCCGGGCCACCGGAGGAGATGAGAAGCGATGGTGAACGCAGCGGAGGTGCGGACGGGCGGCGGGATCGGCCCGCGGCACGCTGGAATACCGAGGGTCCCCGGGGTTCCTGTGGCGCCGACCGTGCTGAGCATGCTCCAGTCCGCGCGCCGGGGACTGGACGAAGCTGCTGACGAGACGTCGGCTGGCGCCCGTTATGTCACGGCGCATCTAGCGGCGCTGCGCGCCGCGGCGGCGGTGGTAGCAGCCCGAGGCGAGCCCAAGACCAGGCGCCGGAAGCCGCACAGCGTCTGGGACCTCCTGCCCCAGGTCGAGCCTGCCCTGAGTGAGTGGGCCGCCTACTTCGCGGCCGGGGCAGGCAAGCGCGCGGCGGCCGAGGCCGGCCTGCCGCGCGCGGCGTCTGCCCGTGAGGCCGACGACCTGCTGCGGGATGCGGAGACGTTCCTGTCGCTCGCAGAGACCGCGCTCGGCGTCGAGGTACAGTCTCCGCTCCCGCTGCGGCCGGCCGGTTAGCGGAGCTTAGAACCCATCCATCGCGCCGCGCGCGTCGGCGTCCAGCACGCCCCAGCTGATGAGTTCCTCGGTGAGGTCAGCGGGGGACTTGTCATAGATGACCGCGAGCGAACGGAGGTCCTCGTGCCGGACCGACAGGACGCGGCCGTTGTAGTCGCCGCGCTGGCTCTGGATGGTCGCGACGTACCGAGCTAGCGGGCCGACCTTGTCCTTGGGCAGCTGACCCATCCGTTCTAGATCGATGACGAGCTTGGGCGAGGGCACCAGCGGTGTCGGGGAGGCGTCGCCGGGCAGCAGCTCGGAAACGGGCACCCCGTAGAACTCGGCGAGCTCGGCGAGCTTCTGGACGGTGACCGACCGGTCTCCGCGCTCATAGGAGCCGACGACGACGGCCTTCCACCGCCCGCGGGACTTCTCCTCAACGCCGTGCAGGGACAGTCCCTGCTGGGTGCGGATGGCGCGCAGCCGCGCGCCGAGCGTCTTGGCATACTCAGATGGCATATTTCCTCGGTTCCCGGCCATTCGTCGCTTACGGTAACGGTTACGCTCAGTGACGGTAGGCGGCGAGCGCGACAAGGTCAAGCCGAATGGCAAAAACTGGCTTAACTCGTACGGTAACCGGCTTGCCATCCCGGATCATTACCTACCCTCCGCCGGCCGCAAGAATCCAGCTGTGATCAGGTTTCACGTCGCTGCGGGCAGGTCGCGCGGAACGCGGCGGACGATCGTCACCTTCTGGTCGTGTCTGTCTGGTGTGACGGAAATCACACACTGTGCCCGGCGGCGCGCTGCGGCCCGGCCCACTGGTAACTCCCCGTATGATCTTGACCGAAGACATCCTTTAAGGACCGTCCGGAGAGGCGGGGAAGGAGGTCCGTTCATGAGCGCAACCGGCTATCCGGTCGCGGGGCGTGATGGCCTCGCGGTACTCGATACCGAG
Organism: Actinomycetota bacterium; assembly: GCA_003140115.1. The sequence goes on from PLIQ01000245.1 coordinate 2,707, forward strand.
GAAATCAGGCGCGCACTGACCAGGATCGCCCACGAGATCCTGGAACGGACGCACGGCGGCGAAGAGGTAGTCCTGCTCGGCATCCCGACGCGCGGCGTGCCGCTGGCCCGCCGCCTGGCCGCCCGGATCGGGGAGTTCGAGGGTCTCGAGGTTCCCTGCGGATCGCTCGACGTGACTATGCACCGCGATGACCTGCGGTTGCACCCGGCGCGCGCGCTGGGCCGCACCGACCTTCCACCTTCGGGGGTGGACGGGAAGACGGTCGTCCTGGTCGACGACGTGCTCTACTCGGGCCGCACCGTGCGGGCAGCGCTCGACGCGCTGACTGACCTGGGCCGGCCTCGGGCCGTGCAGCTGGCCGTCCTGGTCGACCGCGGCCATCGCGAGCTCCCGATCCGCGCCGACTACGTGGGCAAGAACCTGCCGACTTCGCAGCGGGAGGTGGTCCACGTCCTGCTGGCGGAGGTCGACGCGCGGGACGCGGTGATGATCGGCGACGAAGGGCGGCCGTCATGAAGCGTCATCTGATCTCGGCGGCCGATCTCAGCCGGGGCGACGCGCTGCTCATCCTCGACACCGCGGAGGAGCTGGCCGGCCTGGCCGACCGCCCGATCAAGAAACTGCCCACGCTGCGCGGCCGCACGGTCGTCAACCTCTTCTTCGAGGACTCGACCAGGACCAGGATCTCGTTCGAGGCCGCCGCGAAACGGCTGTCCGCCGACGTGATCAACTTTTCGGCCAAGGGCTCAAGCGTGGGCAAGGGCGAGAGCCTCAAGGACACCGCCCTGACCCTCGAGGCCATGGGCGCGGACGCGGTCGTCATCCGGCACAGCGCCTCGGGCGCCGCACACCGCCTGGCCGGCTGGGTCCGGGGCAGCGTGGTGAACGCCGGGGACGGCACCCACGAGCACCCCACCCAGGCCCTGCTCGACGCGTTCACCATCCGGCGCAGGCTCTTCAAAGGGGGCATCGCCCCGCGGGGGGGTCTGGGGGGGTCGTCCCCCCGAGGCAGCACCGCCAGCGGCCGCGGGGCCGGGCTGGACGGCATCCGGGTCACGATCGTCGGCGACGTGCTGCACAGCCGCGTCGCCCGGTCCAACGTCCTGCTGCTGACCACTCTCGGTGCGGAGGTGACCCTGGCCGCACCGCCCACCTTGTTGCCCTTCGCCGTCGATACCTGGCCCTGCGCGGTGAGCTACGACCTGGACAGCGAGCTGCCCAAGAGCGACGTGGTGATGATGCTCCGCGTTCAGCAGGAGCGGATGACCGCGGCGTACTTCCCCAGCGTGCGCGAGTACAGCCGCCGCTACGGGCTGGACACCGCGCGCATGGCCCGGCTGCCCGACCACGCCATCGTCCTGCATCCCGGGCCCATGAACCGGGGCGTGGAGATCGCCGCCGAGGTGGCCGACTCGGCCCGCTCGATGATCGTGGAGCAGGTGGCCAACGGGGTCACCACCCGGATGGCCGTCCTGTACCTGCTGCTCGGCGGCACCGAGTTCCCGGAGGTGGCCTCGTGACCGCGTGGCTGATCAAGGACGTCGAAATCACCGGGCCTGGCCACCACGGGCCCACCGACCTGCTGGTGGCGGACGGGACGATCACGGCCATCGGGGCCGGGCTGACCGACGCGGGCGCCCAGGTCCTCGACGCGGCCGGCCTGATCGCCCTGCCCGGCCTGGTGGACCTGCACACGCACCTGCGCGAGCCGGGCCGCGAGGACGCCGAGACGATCGAGACCGGCACCCGCGCGGCGGCCCTGGGCGGCTTCACCGCCGTGCACGCCATGGCCAATACCGAACCCGTCGCCGACACCGCCGGAGTGGTGGAGCAGGTCTGGCGGCTCGGCCGCGCGGCGGGTCACTGCGACGTCCAGCCGGTGGGCGCGGTCACCGTCGGACTGGCCGGGACCAGGCTCGCCGAGCTCGGCACCATGGCCGACTCGGCCGCCCGCGTCCGGGTGTTCTCCGACGACGGCCGGTGCGTGGCCGACCCGCTGCTCATGCGCCGGGCCCTGGAGTACGTCAAGGCCTTCGACGGGGTGATCGCCCAGCACGCGCAGGACCCTCGGCTCACCGAGGGCGCGCAGCTCAACGAGGGCGAGATCTCCGGCCGCCTGGGCCTGGCCGGCTGGCCGGCCGTGGCCGAGGAGGCGATCATCGCCCGCGACTGCCTGCTCGCGGCGCACGTGGGCTCCACGCTGCACATCTGCCACGTCTCCACCGCGGGCTCGGCGGAGATCATCCGCTGGGCGAAATCCAAGGGCTGGCCGGTCACCGCCGAGGTCACCCCGCACCACCTGCTGCTGACCGACGAGCTCGCGGTCGGCTACGACCCGGTGTTCAAGGTCAACCCGCCGCTGCGCACCGCGGCCGACGTGGCCGAGCTCAGGCGTGCGCTGGCCGATGGCACCATCGACTGCGTGGCCACCGACCACGCCCCGCACCCGGTGGAGGCCAAGGAGACGGAGTGGTCGGAGGCGGCCTTCGGCATGACCGGGCTGGAGACCGCGCTGCGGGTGGTGCAGCAGGCCATGGTGGACACCGGGCTGCTGGACTGGTCCGGCGTGGCCGACCGGATGTCGGTCCGGCCGGCCCGGATCGGGCGGCTGGCCGGCCACGGCGCGCTGCTCGCGGTCGGCGTCCCGGCCAACCTCATGCTGTACGACCCGGCGGCACCAGCCGAGGCGGTGAGTCCGGTCGGCGCGTCCAAGAGCCGGAACACCCCGTTCGCCGGGATGCCGTTGCCCGGCCGTGTGGTGGCCACCTTCCTGCGCGGCACGCCCACCGTGCTTGACGGAAAGCTCGCCTGAGATGACCCAACAGCAGGCTCTGCTGGTGCTCGAAGACGGCACCACGCTCCACGGCACCGCCTTCGGCGCGGAGGGCGAGACGTTCGGCGAGATGGTCTTCAACACCGGCATGACCGGCTACCAGGAGACGCTGACCGATCCCTCGTACTGCCGCCAGATCGTCGCGATGACCGCGCCGCACATCGGCAACACCGGCGTCAACGACGAAGACCCCGAATCCGGCCAGGTCTGGGTCAGCGGCTACGTGGTGCGCGAGCCGGCCAGGCTCGCCTCCAGCTGGCGGGCCACCCGGGACCTGGACGCCTATCTCCGCGCCGAGAACGTGCCCGGCATCGCTGTCCGCGGCACCAGGCTGCTGACCAGGCGGGTCCGCGAGCAGGGCGCCATGCGAGCGGCGATCAGCACCGTGGAGAGCAGCCCGGCGAAGCTCCTGGAGCGAGTGCTGGCCAGCCCGCAGATGACCGGGGCCGACCTGGCCCGGGTGGTGAGCACGCCGGAGCCATACACGATCAGGCCGGAAGGGCCCGCGCGGTACCGGGTGGTCGCCGTCGATCTGGGCATCAAGGCCTCCACCCCGCGCTACCTCGCCGCCCGGGGCTGCGAGGTACTCGTGGTCCCCGCCACCACGACCGCCGCGCAGATCCTCGCCCAGGCGCCGGACGGGGTGTTCTTCAGCAACGGCCCCGGCGACCCGGCCGCGGCCACGTACGCGGTGGACGCGATGCGCGGGGTGCTGGACGCCGGGTTGCCGGTGTTCGGCATCTGCCTGGGCAGCCAGATCCTGGCCCTGGCCCTGGGCCTGGGCACCTACAAGCTGCGGTACGGGCACCGCGGCGTGAACCAGCCGGTCATGGACCTCGCCACCGGCCGGGTCTACATCACCAGCCACAACCATGGCTTCGCCGCGGCGCTGCCGGGTGACGCGTACGGTCCCGACGAGGGAGGCGTTTCCGCGGAGACGCGCGACGCAATTGCGCCAGACGTTTCCGCGGAGACGCGCGACGGCACCTCGTGGGCCCACGTGCCGTCACGGTCCCGGCTGCCGTTCGAGACGCCGTACGGGCCGGCCGTGGTCAGTCACGTCAACCTCAACGACGGCGTGGTCGAAGGCCTGCGCCTGGCCGAACGCCCGGTGTTCAGCGTCCAGTACCACCCCGAGGCCGCTCCCGGCCCGCACGACGCCGCGGACCACTTCGACCACTTCTGCGCTCTGCTCGAGGGGGGGAGCGATGCCGCGGCGTGAGGATCTGAAGTCGGTCCTAGTGATCGGGTCGGGCCCGATCGTCATCGGGCAGGGCTGCGAGTTCGACTACTCCGGCACCCAGGCCTGCCGCGTCCTCAAAAGCGAAGGCATCAGGGTCAGCCTGGTCAACTCCAACCCGGCCACGATCATGACTGACCCCGAGTTCGCCGACGCGACCTACGTGGAGCCGATCACCGTCGAGACGCTGGAGAAGGTCATCGCGATCCAGCGTCCCGACGCGGTGCTGCCCACCATGGGCGGCCAGACCGCGCTGAACGCCGCTGTCGCCCTCCACGACCAAGGTGTCCTGCAGAAGTACAACGTCGAGCTGATCGGCGCCAACATCGACGCGATCCGGGCGGGCGAGGACCGCGAGCGGTTCAAGGAGATCGTCACCGGCCTGGGCGCCGAGGTCCCGGCCAGCCAGATCTGCCGCGACCTGGCGGAGTGCCTCGCCACCGCGGCAAGCCTGAACTACCCGGTCGTGATCCGCCCGAGCTTCACCCTGGGCGGCCTCGGGTCCGGCATCGCGAAAACCGAAGAAGACCTGCGGCGCATCGCCGGAGCCGGCCTGGACGCCAGCCCCACCCACGAGGTCCTGCTCGAGCAGAGCATTCTCGGCTGGAAGGAGTTCGAGCTCGAGCTNNTCGACCCGATGGGCGTGCACACCGGCGACTCGGTCACCGTGGCTCCCGCCATGACCTTGACCGACCGGGAGTACCAGCGGATGCGCGACACCGCGATCGCCATCATGCGTGCCGTCGGCGTGGACACCGGGGGCTGCAACATCCAGTTCGCCGTCGAGCCGCGGACCGGCCAGATGGTCGTGATCGAGATGAACCCGCGGGTCTCGCGAAGCAGCGCGCTCGCCTCCAAGGCCACCGGCTTCCCCATCGCGAAGATCGCCGCGAGGCTCGCCATCGGCTACACGCTGGACGAGATCCCGAACGACATCACCGGCCAGACGCCGGC
>PLIQ01000381.1 GCA_003140115.1 Actinomycetota bacterium
GGGCCGGTTCCTGATGACCCCGGGGCCCGGTGCGCGGCCTGCACTGGAACGGCGGCTGCTGGCGGTCGCGTTCACCGGCCAGGTCGGCGCCGCGCTGGCCAGCAGCCATCCCGTCGGCCAGCGCTGACCGAAGCCGCCACCTGCCAGGCAACATGCGGCAGGCGGGAATGCCATCGGTCCCGTCCTGGCTGAGCAAGCCATGCCGGAGGATGTCTGAATGCCGGGGATCCTGCTGTTCTGCGCCGGGGTGGTGGTGAGCCTGGCCGCGAGCTGGCTGCTGGTCTCCCGGCTTGAGCGGCTCGGCGAACGAGCCGGGTTCTCCGAGGCCTGGCTGGGGCTGGTCGCCGCGCTGGCCGCTGACGCCCCGGAGATCACCTCGGCGGTGACCGCGCTGTCCCGCGGTCAGGCCAGCGTCGGGGCGGGGGTGATTATCGGGTCCAATGTGTTCAACCTGGCGGCCCTGCTCGGGCTGGCCGCGGTGGTGGCGGGGTGGATCGGCTTTCACCGCCGGGTGGTGGTCCTGGCCGGGGTGCCCGCGGTGTGGGTGGCCGCGGTGTGCCTGCTCACGGTGGCCGGGGTGGTCGGCCCGGCGGCCGGGCTGGCCCTGACCGCGGTGGCACTGGTGCCGTACGTGGCGGTCCTGGGCATGCGCCGCGCGCGGCTGGAGCGCCTGCGGCTGCCGGCCAGGTGGGTCCCGTGGCTGGTCGCGGCGGTCCATGAGGAGGNNGGCCGAGCTCGCCGAGGCGATCCGGCCCCCCCGGGGCACCTGGCGCGACGCGGTCGCCGCCGCCGCGGCGCTGATCGCGGTGGTCGGCGCGAGCACGGTCATGGAAGTGGCCGCCACGGCCCTAGGCCGCCGGTACGCAGTCCCTGACATCGTCACGGGCGGGCTGGTGCTGGCCGTGGTGACCAGCTTGCCGAACGCGGTGAGCGCGGTGTACCTGGCCCGGCGGGGCCGCGGCGCCGCGGTGCTGAGCACCGCCCTGAACAGCAATGCGATCAACGTGGTGGCCGGGCTGCTGATCCCGGCGTGCCTGGCCCGGCTCGGGCCCCGTTCGGGGCCGGGCACGCTGGTGGCCGCGTGGTACGCGGGCCTGACCGTGCTCGCGCTCGCGCTGGCGTTCCGCGGCCGGGGCCTGGGCCGCCTGTCCGGGGCGGCGATCATCGCGGGATACCTGGCGTTCGTGACCGCCCTGGTCATCACCGTGGAACAAGGAACCGTCCGCCCGGCCACGGCGGTGTTCCCGGCCGCCGTGATCACCGCGGCCGGCGTCCTGCTGCTCACCTGGCCAGGCCGGGCCGTGGCGGCAGGCCTTGGCGGCTTGTGGCAGCGGGAGTCGGTGCTGCCTGGATGGAGCATCGGCCGGCTGTGGCGGCTCAGCCTCATCTCCTGCGGGGTGGTAGCGGCCTGCGACGCGGCCAGCGGCCCGCACCTGATCCTGATCGGCCTGCTGATCATCGGACCGGTCTGCGCGCTGCTGACCGCCCGATGGGCGCTGACCGCCGCGGCCAGCTGCCTCGCTATCGCACTCGGGGTCGCCCTGGGTATCCCGGACCAGATCTTCGCCACCGTCACCCAGTACGCGTTCCTGGCCGCCGTCACGGCCGTCGGGACGGCCGCCACCGCCGGCGCGGCGGTCCTCCAGCGCCAGCGTCCCCGATCGCCGCCCGGATAAGCTGACGAAGGCGCGCCGGGAAGCCTGGTCGGCACCGATCCGGCGGGCGAGCGGGCGAGGTCAGTAGCGTGCACGGTGTAGAGACCATCTTGTTCCTGGTCGTGCTGGGCACAGTGGTCGCGGCGTTCGCCGGCCGGCTTCGTGTCCCGGCCCCGTCCTTGCTGGTGATCGCCGGGCTGGCCGTCGGCCTGCTGCCGGGGTTCCCGNNAACTGCCGTGGCGTGACCTGCGGGCAGTGTGGCGGCCGGTGACCGTTCTGGCGGTCGGCCTGGTGCTGGCCTCGGCGGCGGCGGTCGCCGCCGTGACGTGGGCGGTGGCGGCGGTCCCGGCGAGCCTGGCCTTCGTGCTCGGGGCGGTGCTGGCCAGCACGGACCCGGTGGCGGTCAGCGCGCTGGGACGCCGGCTGTCGCTGCCGCCGAAGGTGCAGGCGCTGGTGCAGGCCGAGAGCTTGTTCAACGACGCGACCAGCCTGGTGCTGTTCCAGATCGCGGTGTCCCTCGCGGTGGCCGGAACGGCCAGCCGGGCCGGGCGGTTCGTGGTCCTCGCGGCCGGCGGCGCGGCGGCGGGAGGCGTGATCGCGGCGGGGGTCATCCCGGTGCGCCGCCGGGTCACCGATCCGGTGCTCGAAACCGTGCTCGCGCTGATCACCCCGTATGCGGCGTACGTGCTCGGTGAGGTGCTGCACGTGTCGCCGGTCATGGCGGTGATCGTCGCCGGGCTGGCCATCGGCGCCCGGCGGGATCGGATCACCACCGCGCAGACCCGGCTGCAGCTGCACTCGGTCTACCAGACGGTCATCTTCCTGCTGGAAAGCGTCGTGTTCAGCCTTATCGGCCTGCAGCTGCCGACGCTCATCCGTGACCTGTCCCGGACCGGGGCGTGGCCGGCCGAGGCGCTCGCGGTGGCCGGGACGCTGCTCGTGATCCGGATGTTGTGGGTCTTCCCGCTGTCCGCGGTGATCCAGCGGCGTGGCGGTACCCGGCGCCCGTCCTGGCCGGTGCCCGCCGTCGTGTCGTGGGCCGGGACGCGCGGGGTGGTGCCGCTGGCCGCGGCCTTGTCGATCCCGCTGACCACGGCCAGCGGAGCCCCGCTACCACGGCGTGACCTGATCCTGGTGCTCGCCGCCGCGGTGATCGTGGTCTCGCTCGTCGTGCAAGGGCTCACCCTCGAACCGCTGGTGCGTCGGGCCGGGATCGCCCGGCCCGACGCCGCGCGCCATGAGCAGACCGTGGCCCGGCTGCGCCTGGCCGAGGCGGCGCTGGCCCGGCTCGACGAGCTCGCCGCCGGCGACTGCGGCTCTACGACGACGGCACCATCAGCCAGGCCACCCGCCAGCAGCTGCAACACAGCCTGGACCTGGAAGCCGCCCGGCTCAGCGAGCAACGCTGACCCCACCCGGCCGGAGCAAAGAGTGCGGCGGGTGCGCCGAGGGCCAGCCGCGCGCACCACGGCCGTTCTGAAACAGATTCTTCCGAACGGCCGTGGCTCGTCCTTCACCGGACTGCGGGCTAGCTCACCGCGATACCCGCCGGTGTGGCGCCGGCCGGCAGGGCCGTGGGAGAGCTGGGCAGTTCGGTGAGGCTGCCGCCGCTGACAGCGAAGGCGCCGAGGGCGTCGATGCGGCTTTCATTCAGGAACAGGAACCGGCCGTCCGGGCTGAGCCCCGGGTCGACGGCCCCGACGCCGGCGGTGGCCGAGACTGTGGTGCTGCCGAGCAGCGCCAGCTCCCCGTCCGGGGTGATCGCGTAACGGGAGATGGTGCCTGACCCGGTGTTCACGGCGAACAGGTACTGGCCGTCGTGGCTGATGGCCAGCCAGCACGGTGCGGTCTGCTGGTCAGCGTATGGCGAGCCGCCGATCGCGGTGAGCGATCCGCTGGGCGAGTCGGCGAACGCCGAGACCGTCCCCAGTCCCGTGCCGTTGTGGGCATTGGCCACGAATAGCTGGCCGGGGTTCGCCGGGCGGAACTGGCTGCCGAACGGGCCCAGGCCCTGGGCCGTGAACGGCGAGCCCGGCGCCGCCGTCAGCCGGCCGTCAGATCCCACGGTGAAGCTGTCGATCTGCGACGTACCGACTCGCGTGCCGATCAGCCTGGTGCCGGTTCCGTTGAACAGCACGTCGCCGGGCTGGGCGGAACTGGGCAGGGCGACCGTGGACCCGGGGATAGGCGCCAGGGCGCCCCGGGGGCTGAGCCAGAAGCCGGTGTAGT
>PLIQ01000202.1 GCA_003140115.1 Actinomycetota bacterium
GCTGAGCCAGAAGCCGGTGTAGTGACCCAGCCGTCCGACACCCGCGCCTGCACCTTCCCCTCGGGGACCTGCACGTTCCACTCCAGGACGTGCGCGATGGCTGAGTCCGTAAACCGCTCGTCACCGTAGGCCGGCGACGGCATCGATCTGCGTATCCGGCTGATACGTGTAGGCCGCCTCGCGCACCCTCTCGCTGCTCTCCAGGGCCGCGCCGAGCGCGCCGCCCAGCGTCGCGATCGAAGTCGCTAGCCAGGCCAGGTTTACCTGGTCGGCCACGCCGGCCGAGTGCCCGAGGACCAGGCCGAGCAGGCTGCCCGGCACGAGCAGCAGCGCCGCGGCGAGCGTGGCGATGAACAGGGCCAGGTACAGCGCGGCCACGCCGAGGCCGACGGTGGCCGCGGTGACGATGTTGAACAAGGCCACCTGCTCGCGCGCGGCCGGGTGCGGGCTGCGCTCCCACAGCCCGGTGGTGACCGTGATCGTCACGGTGATGGCCGCCACCGAGCCGAGGCTGATGACGACGAGGCGCAGCGGCCCGAGATAGTAGGAGAGCCGCCAGATGTCGCTGGTCACCAGCGCGAACACCCCGGCCGCGAACGCAACCGCCAGCGCGCGCATGAGCCGCAGGGCCAGCCGCCACGGGCGGTTGGCGCGTAGCATGCCCAGCAGCAGCCAGATGTTGCCGGTGACGACCCGCGCGACGAAACCCACCCCTTGCTCGCCGCGCTCCGTGCGGGCGCCCAGTTCGCGCATGCGGCGGGTCACGACCTCGGCCAGCGGGAGCCGTTCGGCGGCGTCCGCGGCCTGCTCTAGGTCGCCGAGCATGTGCCCGACCAGCCGGACGATGGTCTCGGCGGTGCGCTTGCGCACCGAGACCGGGCCGAGCGCGGGCATGGACAGGACCGCGACGCCGTGGGTCGCGCTGACGTGGGCGATCACCGGGCGCCGCGCGGTCTGCAGCGGGAGGTCGGTCACGCATGCCGCCAGGTGCCAGCCACGTTCGAGGAGCATCCTGCGCTCCGCCGCGATCAGCTCGCCGAGGTCGGTCGGCGGTTGCACCAGCCGGTCGGAGACGAATTCGACCCGCCACCGGACTCCGGGCAGTTGCCCGGCGAGCCGGTCGGCGATCTCCCCGACCAGGCTCTCGGTCAGCTCCGACGCGGGTCCAGGTGCGGCCAGCAGGCCGATGACCAGCTCCGGCTGCGGTTCGGTGTCAGGAACACTCTCCGCGCCAGGGCCCTCCGACATGATCCCATTTACCACCACGGAGGCCATGTTCGCCAGGTGGGCAGGCCGTCCACATCACCAGATCGGTCAGCTGGGCGGGGTCGTCGTACGCCAGAGCCGCGGCGTCCCGGATGACGGAGTCGACGGGGGAACCCGTGCCGTCGGCGTACAGCACGATAACATCGTCGACCAGAACTTCCAGGTCATCGGCGCCAACGACTAGCCGCCGCCGTGGCCTGTGGGGCGCCTTTTGTTACACCCATCGTTCCTTCGTGGCTCGTACTGCGGCCTGGACCCGGTTCCGCACCTCAAGCCTGCGCAGGATCTCCTGGATGTGTGTCTTCACCGTGTTCTCGCTGAGGTGAATCCGGCTGGCGATCTCCTTGTTCGACAAGCCCTCGGTAAGCAGACGCAGGATCTCTTGCTGGCTGTCGTTGAGCCGGGGCCGGGCCGGGGTCGTCTTACCCGGATCCACCCGGAAGGCAGCCGCCATGCGCTCGCGCTCCAGCGCCACGAGTTCATCCCGCTCCGCTTGACTCAGGTGCTCGTGAAGCTGCTGGAGCCGGACAATCATCTCCTGCTGGTGCTGGTACAGACCCGCGTTGTCGATCGCCACGGCGACCTGGTTGGCGAAGGTGGATAGGAGCCGCTCGTCGTCGGGCCCGTAGCCTTTCCGCTTATTCGCTACCCCGATCATGCCGATCACTTCGGTGCCCAATTGGAGCGGCACCCCGAGAAAGGTCAGGACGTCCGGATGCCCAGGGGGTTCACCCACCCTTACCGGGTCATTCTCGACATCATTCGAGATGTGCGGGCGGCCTTCGGTGATCACGACCCCGAAGACACTGGGCCGGACTGGCATGCGCTTGAAGCGCTCGTAGAATTCGGGATCGGGAGGAGCGAACCCCTTTACTGAGACGACGTCCATGTCGACGTGGCCCTCGTTGAGGAGATCGATGAACCCCATCTCCGATGCCGTGAGCGCCAAGCAGAACGTCAAGGCCAGGTCGTAGACCTCCGTGAGATTCCGGAGGCTGGCGATCTGCGCCGAGATCCCGTACAGAGACTCCAGTTGGTCGCGGTACCTGCTGCTGTTCGCCATAGCTGCCTCTTCAGTTGAGCATAGTCCGGCCGTAGACCGGGAGCGGGAGCGTATCCGATCGGAGGCGTCACGGCTCACGTCGAAGGGCATTTTCCCCCGACCGGGTGAGTCGGTATCACCCGGGCTACCGATGACCCGGGCCACTCGCGGACGCGACAATTTCCTGATGGTCACTGGAAGGCCGCCCGCAACCCGCAGGCCTCGACCGCCCTCGGTGCGCTGTGGGTTTCGATTGTCACGGTCATGCGGCGAGTGAGCCGCGGAGGCGGTTCGGCCGCCCGGGATCTATGAGCGGAGCAGGGTATTGAACGCAGAGCCACCCCATCGTCCCGGCGACCGCTCGGCGCCCGAGGAGGGGTATGACATCGAAGCAGTACCCGCACGTGGACCTGTGCGCGGGCGGCCTGATCTACTTCCGCAACCACCTCAAGCAGCCCCGCCGTAGCCCCGCCGTGAAGAAGAGCTGGCCAGGGCTGTGCGGAACGTGGAGCCTTTACTGCATGTTTTCGCCTGGGCGGAAGAGTTTTTCGCGCATTATGCACCCGGCGAAGACGCTAAACGGCTCGCTTCCCCCGCTCAGTGCCTTTCGATCCTGACACACAAGAACAAGAAAAGAGGAAACACGATGAATTTCAACCCGAACGGCGCGTCCGATGTCACCGCGGACCTGGAAAACAACCGCCCGCCCGCGAACATGGTGGAGTGGCTGCTGCGGACCTGGCCGGAGATGGACAGGTCATGATCAGCAGTGGGTCCGCTGGCAGGATAAAGGCCTAGCTAGCCGCGATGCGCGATGCCGCGTTTTGGCGACCCTGTAATCAAGACGCAAACGCACGAGCGGGATCGTTCGCCACCCCACGAACCCACGGGAGTCTGCCGTGCACGGCCAAACCGCCGCGCCATCAACGGCCGATACGGAGATGGCCGCCGCACCGTCAGCGATGTTCGCCGAAGATGCCCCCAGCTGAACTGCCCGCCAGGAAACGCTGGCTGGCCCTGGTCGTACTGTGCGTGACGGTACTGGTCGCGAACCTGGACAGCACGGTCCTGAACGTCACGCTCCCCACCCTGGTCCGCGACCTGAGCGCCACGTCCGGCGACCTGCAGTGGATCGTCGACTCCTACGTCGTCGTGTTCGCCGGCTCGCTGCTGGCCGCGGGCAGCCTGGCGGACCGGATCGGTCGTAAGAGGACGCTGCTGGCCGGCCTGGCCGTCTTCGCCGGCGGCTCAGCCTGGGCCGCTTTCTCCGGCAACGTCGGCACCTTGATCGCCGCCCGGGCGAGCATGGGCATCGGCGGCGCGCTGATGATCCCGTCGACGCTGTCGATCATCAGCAACATGTTCGGCGACCCCGCCGAACGCCAGCGTGCTATCGGCCGCTGGGGTGCTACCAGCGGCATCGGCGTGGCCCTCGGCCCGATCATCGGCGGCTTCCTGCTGGCCCGCTTCTGGTGGGGCTCGGTCTTCCTGCTCAACGTGCCCATCGCCATGGCCGGCCTGCTGGCCGCCTACTGGCTGGTGCCGGACTCCAGGAACCCGGCCGCCAAGGCGCCCGACCTGGCCGGGGCCGGCCTGTCGATGGCGGGGATCGGCGTGATCCTCTGGTCGATCATCGAGGCGCCCACCCGCGGCTGGTCGTCGCCCCTGGTGATCGGCGCGGGCGCGGTCGGCCTGGCCGTCCTGGCCCTGTTCGCCAGCTGGGAAAGGATCACCGACCATCCGATGCTCAACCTTAGCTTCTTCCGGCAGCGCCCGTTCTCGGCCGCGATCCCGGCGGTCGTCACGCTGACCTTCGGGCTATTCGGGGCGCTGTTCGTGCTGACCCAATTCCTGCAGCTCGCCCTCGGTTTCACCGCGCTGCAGGCAGGCATCCGCCTGCTCCCGGTCGCGGCCGCCGTCATCGTCGTCGCGCCGGCCTCCGCCGTGAGCGTGCGGGCCATCGGGCCGAAGTTCACCATCGCGGCCGGGCTGGCCCTGGTCGCCGCCGGGCTCTGGCTGATTTCCGNNTCGGCTCGGTGCCTCCGACCGACAGCGGCGTAGCCTCCGCCGCCGACACCACGGCCATCCAGCTCGGCGGCGCGCTCGGCGTGGCGGTCGTCGGCAGCCTGCTGGCTACCCGCTACCAGGACCGGATGACCGGCGCCCTGTCCGGTCGGCCGCTCCCCGCCACCGTCAAGAACTCCCTCGGCGGCGCACTCGCCGCCGCCCGGGCCGGCGGCACCGCCGGCCCGCTCATCCACCTGGCCAAGACCGCGTTCATCAGCGGCATGGACCTAGGCTTGCTCACCGGCGCCGTGGTCGCCGTCGCCGGCTGCCTGGTCGCCCTGATCTGCCTGCCAGCCCGCTCCGGCCGCAACGATCAATTAATCGGAACGGGCCGTGGTTTCCCTCTCCCGTCTCATCCCAGCACCCCCGGCCGCCGTCACGCCGGATCCCCGCCCGGTCAGCACCAGCGCGCCGACCTGGAAGCCGAACACCACGAAGAAGCACCGCGGGGACCAGCACGTCCCGCACCCCCATAAGCCTCCAGACTCACCGGGGCGCAGTCGGC
>PLIQ01000061.1 GCA_003140115.1 Actinomycetota bacterium
CGGTCAGGAGCGGATGAAGGCCAGCAGGTCAGGGTTGATCACGTCCGCGTGCGTGACCGGCATCCCGTGCGGGTACCCGGGGTAGGTCTTGAGCGTGCCGTTGGCCACCAGCTTGGCCGACCGCGGCGCCACGGCGGGGTTGACGACCTGGTCGTCCTCGCCGTGCAGGACCAGGACTGGCACGCTGATCTTCGTCAGGTCCCCGGTGAAGTCCTCGCAGAAGGCGGTGATCTCGTCGTGCTCCGCGTTCGCGGCGCCCGTCATAGCCTGACGCCACCAGTTCTGGATCACGGGCTCGGAGGGCTGGACGCCAGGCCGGTTGAAGCCGTAGAACGGGCCGGACGCCACGGCCTGGAAGAACTCCGACCGGTGGCCGGCCAGCTGGGCCCGGAAGTCGTCGAAGACACTCTTCGGCAGGCCGTCGGGTCGGCCGTCGGCGGCCATGACGTACGGCGTGACGGCGCTGATCAGCACCACCTTCGCGACGCGGCTCTCACCGTGCCGGCCGACGTAACGGGCGACCTCGCCCCCGCCGGCGGAATGACCGATGTGGACGGCGTCGTGGAGGTCGAGGTGCGCGGTCAGGGCGGCCAGGTCGTCGGCGTAGTGGTCCATGTCGTGACCCTCACCCACCTGCGCCGAGCGGCCGTGTCCGCGCCGGTCGTGGGCGATCACCCGGTAGCCATGCCCGAGAAAGTACATCATCTGGGCGTCCCAGTCGTCGGCCGACAGGGGCCAGCCGTGGCTGAAGACGATCGGCTGGCCGGAACCCCAGTCCTTGTAGAAGATTTCGGTGCCGTCGGTAGTCGTGATGGTCGGCATGCTGCGCCTCGCCTTCCGTGAAGAGAAAAGTGCGTAAACAGAGCCGGGAGCGAGCGGCTCTCGTACCGGTCCCGGCCGGTTGTTCGGACGATCACGCTGTGCCCGTTCAGTACAGCGGACGCGCGGGGCCCGCAGGTACCGGGATCCTGCCCGATCGCTGCACATTCCGAGCTAGGACACCTCGTCGACGTCCAGGCGGAGCCCACGCAACCCGGCATCGAGATACCGCTCGTTGACGTACGCCCCCGGTGTCATGCCGTAGCGAGCGCGGAATTCCCTGATGAAGTGCGAGACGTTCGCGTAGCCCACGCGCCGGGACACCTCGGCGACGCTGGACCGGCCGCCCTCTCTGCAGCAGTTCGCGGGCGCAGCCGAGCCGGTACTCCTTCAGGAACTGGTACGGCGTCCGGCCGGTGACCTCGCGGAACAGCCTCGAAAAGGCCGACGGGCTCAGGGCCACCTGCCGGGCCAGGTCGTCGACCGTGAGCGGCTCGGCGTAGTGCGTCCGCGCGAAGGTCAGGGCGGCGGAGATCGGGGTGCCCGAGCTCTGCCGGGCCGCGATCCGCAGCATCCGGGCGAACTGCTCGCGGCGCAGCACCCGGTACACCATCTCCTCGACGTACCTCGGCGCGAGTACCCGCCGGTCGGTGGCGCTGTCGAGCGAGCGCAGGAAGCGCAGCGCCACCGCCATGAGCTCGGGGTCGAGCGGGGAGACGACGCCGGGCTCGGCCTGGTCGTCCTCTGCAGCCGGGGGGAGACCTCCGGTCGGCCGGTCGGCGATCTCGGCGGCGACCTTGCGCACGAGCGCCGGGTCGATCTGCAGCACGAAAGACAGGAACGGCTCCTCGGCGCTGGCCTTCAGGATCTCGGCCCCGCAACCATCCACGCGGGTTGCTCAAGATTCTGCCGATACCCGACCTGGCCTGCGTAAAATCCTACTCTCCAGGACGATTGTCCGGATCCAGCGGGTTCAGGTGCTATCGCGGAGCACGTTGGTGACCTCGGCGAGCAGGTCCTGTAGCTCCGGAGGGCGGCCAGCTCGCGCCGTCGCCGGGCGAGGCGATCATCGGGCCTGGCACGACGAGCCACGGCCGTTCGGAAGAATTGAAGTTCTTAATCTGCGAACGGGCCGTGGTGCCTTTCACGAGTCTGCCTTCTCGCGCCCGCCCGGTGCCGGGACGGGCCGGCGCTCTTGAAATGCTTCGGTTATGCCTTCCCTTCCAGGGACGTTCGCTGAGGATGTCGTCAATCAGCCAGCCCGTGGCCAGTTCGAGGCGTTCCTCGACGAGCACCGCGGTGGACTCAATCGCTGCCTGGACGGGCTGACGGAGGAGCAGGCACGCCGGTCGCTGGTGCCTTCCCGGACCACGTTGCTGGGCCTGGTGAAGCACGCGACCTTCCTGGAGCAGGTCTGGTTTGACGAAGCTGTCACAGGCCGGTCACGTGCTGAAATCGGCATCCCCGCGACCTCGGGCGAGTCGTTCATTCTTCATGACGACGACACCATCGCCAGCGTCCAGCAGGCACACCGCGAGGCATGCGAGTCATCACGGCGTGCGACGTCATCCCTGGGGCTGGACGACACGGTCTACGGCTACTGGCGCGGCCCGCTCCCGCTGCGCTGGGTGTACCTCCACGTGCTGCGCGAACTCGCCCAGCACGGCGGGCACGCAGACATCCTGAGGGAGCAGATCCTCAACGGTTAGCGCCCGGATGTCCGCTTATCCATAGTCGCGGGCCGCAGTGCGTGGCGGCCGGCGGTGAGGGCCTGGGCGGAGGCGATGGCCTTGGCGACGGCGGCATTGACGGCGTCGGGGCCCTCGCCGTACTCGCCGTCGATGAGCAGCATGGCGTAGCCGTGTGCGGTCGCCTCGACCGCGTCGGCTAGCGCGTCGGCCACGGCCGCGTCGCCGTCGCAGACTTCGAGGACGACGGCCAGCAGCGCATCCACCGGTTCCCAGGCGCGCTGCAGCTCGGGATAGCGGCTCTTGTCCAGGCCCGAGTTGAAGATCGTGTCGAAGAGCGGGCGCTGCTGGACGGCGAACCTGACGTACGCCCCGGCCATCGCGGCCAGTCGCTGTGCCGGAGTGTCCGTGGCGTCCGCGGCATCGCCCAGCATGGCCGCGAAAACGGTCAGGGCGCGGGCCGCCACTGCGGCGAGCAGCTCGTCGCGGTCGGCGAAGTGCCGGTACGGGGCCGCCGTGGTCACGCCGAGGCGGCGGGTTGCCTCGGCCAGCGAGAAGCCGCGGACGCCGCGCTCGGCTATGACGCCGATGGCCGCATCGACCAGCGCGGACCGCAGGTCGCCGTGATGATAACGTCCCTCCTTGGCTGGCATGCCCTCAGCCTAGGGCGGCGTAGCTGACTCCGGTCAGCTGCTCGGACACCTGCCAGAGCCGGGCCTGGTCAGCCTCGTCATGGGACCGTGCGCTGGAGTTCACGACCGCCGGGTAGCCGGTGGAGAACCTGCGGCGCAGGCCGTACCGATGCGGGCCGTAATACTCACCGCCCCGCGCGGACGGGTCGGTCGCCGCGCGCAGCGCCGGCAGCGCGCCCATCCGGGCGTTCTGCACGGCCCAGAAGTTGATGATCCGCATGGCCGGGCTGAGCAGGAACTGCTGCCGCGTGGAGCGGGTCGCGAACAAGTCCGTGTACACGACTCCGGGCTCGAAGCCGTCTTCGGTCCGCTGGCAGGGGACCTCCATCACGCCGGCGTTGTTGACGAGCAGGTCCAGGTGCGGGAAGCGGGCGCGGATCTCCCCGGCCGCGCTGCGCACGCCGGACTGCGACGTCAGGTCCAAGCGGACGGTCGACGTGCTGGCCCCCGGAAACGCCGCGGCGATCTGGCTGGCGGCGTGGCCGGCCTTGTCCAGGTTCCGGCAGGCGAGGACCACATGGGCGCCGCGCGCGGCGAGCACCCGGGAGGTCTGCAGGCCCAGCCCCGTGTTCGCCCCGGTGACCAGGGCCGTGCGCCCGGACAGATCGGGGATATCGGCTTCGGTCCAGTGCCGCTGGGCGCCGGATAGCTGCTGTGTCATGGTGGTCGACCGTCCCCGTGCGCACCGTGAATGTTATGGCCGCTAACAATGTTAGTGACATTAACATTAGTGGGCACGAACTGTCGAGTCGCCGCTGCGGCTGCTGGAGGTTTGCCGCAGAGCGAGGAGGGAGAGGTGGCGGTCATGGGAGTGACGATCCTGCGGAACGCGTCGGTGCTGGATCCGGAGAAAGGCGAACTGGCGCCGGGGCAATCGGTCGTGGTGGAGGGCGGCCGGATCGCGGACGTGGGGCCGGGCCTGTCCGGGCCAGGTGACGCGCTCATCCTGGACGCGGGCGGCCGGACCGTGATGCCGGGTCTGATCGACGCGCACACCCATCCGGCAATCGTCGATGATGACCTGTCCGGCATGGCGGAATGGCCGCCGACCTACGTGGCGGCGCGGGCCGGACGGGTGCTGGAAGGGATGCTCGCGCGAGGTTTCACCACGATCCGCGACGTCGGGGGTGGTGATGTCGGGCTGGCCAGGGCCGTAGAGGAGGGCTACTTCACCGGGCCGCGGATCCGTTACGGCGGCAAGCAGCTCACCCAGACGGGCGGCGCGGGCGACTGGCGGGCGCCCAGCCGGCGCGTGTACGACGACAACTATTACTCCCCGGCGATCGGCGTCATCTGCGACGGGATCTCCGAGGTCCGCCGCGCCGTGCGGGAAGAGGTGCGGCGCGGCGCGCATCACATCAAGGTCTACCTCAGCGGCGCGGTCGACTCCCCCAGCGATCGGGTGGACTCGACCCAGTTCTCGCTGGAGGAACTCCGGGCGATCGTGGAAGAGGCCACGGCAGCTAACATCTACGTCACCGGGCACGCCTATACCTCGCGGGCCATCGACCGTGGGCTTGAGTGCGGCGTGCGCTGCATCGAGCACGGCAACCTGATGGACGAGCGCAGCATCCCGCTGTTNNGGACATCGCCGCCAAGCTGGAGGAAGTAATCGGCGGGGCTCTCGGTGCCCTGGCCATGGCCCACGAGGCGGGCCTCCCGATCGTCTACGGCACCGACCTGTTCGCCGACATGCATGATCATCAGCTCGAGGAGTTCATCATCCGCTCCGAAGTCCAGCCCCCAGCCGACCTGATCAGGGGCGCCACCAGCACCGCCGCCCGGCTGTTGCAGCTTGACGGACAGGTAGGCACGGTGGCGCCGGGCGCGTTCGCCGACCTGCTGGTGATCGACGGTAACCCACTGGAAGATATCCGCGTGCTCACCACCCCTGACCAGACCCTCATGCTCATCATGAAGGAAGGCCAGATCTACAAGAACGAGCTGTAGCGGGAGGCGCGCGGCGGGGGCAAGCCGTGCGTGCGGGCGCGGGCGGGCGGCGATTTCGCGCGGGGCGCGGAGTCTATATGTAGAGGGCCAGCGGGTCGCTGGCGTCCGGGCAGGAGAATTTGAGGTAGCCGATGACGGTCAGCGAGGATTTCACCGGTCTCACCGGCGGGTTCCGGAGTGAGCTGCTGGCTCATTGCTACCGGATGCTGGGCTCGGCCGGGGAGGCCGAGGACCTGGTGCAGGAGACGTACCTGCGGGCGTGGCGGTCCTTTGACGGGTTCGAGGGCCGTTCGTCGGTGCGGACCTGGTTGTACCGGATCGCGACCAATGTGTGCCTGACCGCGATCGAGCGCCGCGGCCGCCGGCCGCTGCCGTCCGGGCTGGGCGGGCCGTCGGAGGACCCTGAGGTGCCGCTGGTGGCGGGGCTGGAGGTGCCGTGGCTGCAGCCGCTTCCCGGCGCGCTGCTGGCTCGGGAGCGCGAGGATCCGGCCGCGGTGGCGGTTTCGCGGGCGGGCATCCGGCTGGCCTTCGTCGCGGCGTTGCAGTACCTGTCCGCCCGGCAGCGCGCGGTGCTGATCTTGCGGGACGTACTGGAATGGCCGGCCGCTGAGGTGGCGGATCTGCTAGGCACGACGACCACGGCGGTGAACAGCGCCTTGCGGCGGGCCCGCGCCCAGCTCGCGCAGGCGCTGCCTGCCGAAGATCAGGTCGCCGAGCCGTCCGAGCCGGACCGGCGGGCGCTGCTGGACCGGTTCGCCGCGGCCATCGAGAACGCCGACGCCAGCGCGCTGGCCGAGCTGCTCCGGGAGGATATCGCCCTGGAGATGCCTCCGCAGCTGACCTGGTTCACCGGGCGCCCGGCCGTGACGGGCTTCGTCGCGTCGCACCTGCTCATCGAGCCCGGAGGGCTCCGGCTGGTCCCGGTCATGGCGAACGGGCAGCCAGCGTTCGCGGTCTACCAGCGCGAACCAGGCGGGGCGTATCACGCGCACGCCGTGCTGGTGCTCACGGTCACTACGACGGGGATCGCGCGGATCGTCAGCTTCCAGAACCCCGACCTGTTCGGGTCGTTCGGCCTGCCGCAGGAGCATCGCGCCGTGGCCGGGCCCGGACCCGGCGGCGCCTAAATCTGGCTCGCGGCGCAGGCCGGTCCGCGGCGATTCCCGCGAATCCGGCTGGTCTATATCAGTAGGCCGCCAGACAAGTGGCGCGGAACCCACAAGAACATGACAGAACTGGAGTAGCCGACATGACAATCGCCGACAAGACAGTGCTGGTAACCGGGGCTAATCGCGGCATCGGGCAGGCCCTGGTCACCGAAGCCCTCGCCCGAGGCGCGAAGCGGGTGTATGCCGGCATGCGCCAGCCGCTGGCCCACCCGGACGGGCGCGTCACGCCCCTGACCCTGGACGTGACCAACGCGGCGCAGATTCGGGCAGCTGCCGATCAGGTCGAGTCTCTTGATGTCCTCATCAACAACGCCGGAATTGCGCTTTTTGATGACCTGAGTGATCGTGCCGTGCTCGATCAGCACCTCGCCGTCAACCTCTTCGGCCCGTTCGGCGTCATCCAGGCCTTCCTGCCGCTGCTGACGCGTTCTCAGGGCGCCATCGTCAACAACGTGTCGACGATGGCCGTCGCCCCCTTTCCGCTTACTCCGGCTTACGCGATCTCGAAGGCGGCCGCATTCAACCTGACGCAATCGCTGCGCGCTCTTCTGGCCGGCCGGGGCGTGCGGGTTCATGCGGTGCTGACCGGCCCCACCGACACCGATATGACCCGGGGCTTCGACATTCCGAAGGCCTCTGCGGAGTCCGTCGCGCAAGCCATCTTCGACGGGGTGGAGAACGGGGAGGAGGACATCTTTCCCGATGCCGCGTCACAGTCCCTGGCCCAGAGCTGGCGCAGCGGGGCGGTCAAGGCTCTCGAGCGGGAGAACGCGGCGTTCGTCGCAGCAAGGCCCGCCGCGGCGTAGGCAAAGAGACGGACGTTGATTCCGCGTAGCAACGGGACGTACCGGCTCAGGAATGCACTCAAACTCGAAAAGGAGATAAGACACGATGCCGGATCACAAGGTTGCCAGCCGTGCGGAGTGGCAGGCCGTTCGTGACGAGCTGCTTCAGCGCGAGAAGGAGCACACCCGGATGGCGGACGAGCTGGCACGCCAGCGCCGCGAGCTGCCCTGGGTCGTGATCGAGAAGGAGTACGGGTTCGACACCGACGACGGGACG
>PLIQ01000479.1 GCA_003140115.1 Actinomycetota bacterium
GAGCTGGGCGATGAACACGCCGAAGATCAACGAGACCACGAAGATGCCCGCGCCGCTGTAGAGCCACTTGAGCTGCTGGCGGCGCTCACCACTGGACCGCCGGTACCTCGGTACCTGCACGACCAGCCAGGCCAGCAAGCTCGCAAAAACCGCGACGTAGGCCGCGTTCTGGACCAGCGCCCATGCCCCGGCCGGTTTGGCGGCGAGGTTGCCGCTCGCGTTGACCGGGATGGAGTGCCCGGCCACGGCCACCACGCCACTGGACCAGCCTGCCGGCGCAAGCAACACCCCGGCCGCGATCAGGACGACCGCCAGGCGCCGCCATCGCCCCGGCGGCAGCCGCCCATCCGGGAACAGCCACAGGAAGATCGCGATGCCAACCAGCAATACCGGCCAGCTGCCCACGAACACTACCGATACCCAGCAAAGGGCAGCGTCCCGTGATGCATCCGGTAGTCCAGGAAGGCGTAATCGCTGGCCGGTACCGCAGCAAGGAGAACGATCGCGAGCAAGAGCCAGCCGAGAGGATTGCGGGGCCGACGGGCCGCCAGCAAGGCACCCACCACTGCCCCAGGCAGGAGAAAGCCGAGCCAGGTCCCGTCGCTGAGCAAGGCGCCCGGCTGATGGGTGCGGAGGTCAAGCGCCACATTGGCCAGGCCGAGCCCGACCGCAAGCACGCCGAGCGCGACCGCCGTGACCGGCGCCACCCGCCGCGACCTCAAGATCGTGCCCACCGGGATAACCGTCCTCTCGGCCCGCCGGACCGGAATGAGCTAACCCCACGGGCGGACCGTCCCGAGACCGTTACGGCGGACGCTCTTGACGCGGTGACAGCGAGCTGGCTAGCTGGAGCGGAAGACTGCTGTGCGGGCGACCTCGTGCCACGCCCAGCTGTCCCGCCCCGGAGTTGGCCAGGGCGAAGGTGGCCGCGGCAATCCCTGGGACCTGTGGCTAGACCGTGGGGCCCTGTGCTGAAGGAGAGCGCCATGCCGGAAGCTCCGTACCTGCTGGGAATCGACTACGGCACCGGGGGTGTCCGGGTAGGAGTCTTCGATCGGGATGGTTCGCCGGTTGACTTCGAGTCCGTAGAGATCCTGACCCGCTACCCGCGGCCCGGCTGTGCTGAACAGGACCCGGCGGCCTGGTGGTCAGCGTTGGTGCAGGCAGTGCGTAAGGTGCTGGCGAAGCGGCAGGTGCACGCCGGCCAGATCGCCGGTATCTCGGCCGGCGCAACGTCCGCAACGGTGGTCGCGGTGGACGACCAGGCCCGGCCGCTGCGCCCGGCGATTATGTGGATGGACCTGCGCGCCTCCGACCAGGCGGACCGAGTCGCCGGCACAAAGAACCCGGCGCTGAAGTACAACGGGCATGGCCCGGTGTCGGCGGAGTGGGGCGTGCCGAAGGTGATGTGGCTGAAGGAGAATGAGCCAGCGACGTGGCGCAACGCAGCGCACGTGGTGGACGGCGAGGACTGGCTGATCCAGCGGCTGACCGGTCGCTGGGCGGCGTCGATCAACATTGCCGCCTCGAAGTACTACTACGACCGGGCCGCTGGCGGCTTCCCTGAGAAGATGTTCCGGGACGTCGGCATCGAGGACCTGCTGGAGAAGTACCCGTCGGATGTGCTGGACCTCGGCGCAGTCGTCGGGGGCCTGCGCGCTGACGTGGCAAAGGAGTTCGGCCTCAATGCCGACATCCCGGTGGCAGAGGGCGGCGTCGACGCCTACATGGGCGCGTTGGGTCTCGGCGTGGTCGAGCCCGGCAAGATGGCGATGATCACCGGGTCATCGCACGTGATGATCGGCCAGTCGGCAGAGCCGATCTACGGCGCCGGCTTCTGGGGTGCCTACACCGATGCCCTGGTCCGTGGCCAGTACACCGTCGAGGGCGGGCAGGCCTCGACCGGTTCCTTGGTCGCGTGGTTTAAGAATGGCTATGCCGGCTACCAGGTCGCCGAGGCTGAGCAGCGCGGCATCGACCCGTACCTGGTGCTGAACGAGCAAGCTGCCAAGGTCCCGATCGGCTGCGACGGGCTGGTCGCGCTGGACTACTTCCAGGGCAACCGGTCGCCGCACACCGATCCGCTGGCCCGCGGGATGCTTTGGGGGCTGTCGCTGGGTCACACCCCGGGGCACGTATTTCGCGCGCTGCTAGAGAGCATCTGCTACGGCACGGAGACCGTCTTCCAGGCGATGCGCAGCTCGAACTTCGAGCCGCAGCAGATTATGGTCTCCGGTGGCCCGACGAAGAGCGACCTGTGGATGCAGATGCATTCAGACGTCTCGAACATGCCAATCGCGATGACAAAAGTTTCCGAAGGCCCGGTGCTCGGCTCGGCGATGCTCGCCGCGGTCGGCGCCGGCATCTATCCGGACATCCAGTCGGCCGCGCAGGGCATGGTGCACACCGCCCGGGTCGTCGAGCCCGACCACGCCCGGCATGAGGAATATGCTTTTTACCTGGACAAGTACATCCGCTCGTACCCGGCGATGAAGGACCTCGTGCACGAGACGGTCCGGCACCTCGGCAGCGGGAACCCGGCCGGCCCGTAGCCTCAGCACAGGCGCCCCGTGCAGTTCTCCCGTTGCAGGTCATCGGTGGACTGCCTTCAGCGGAGCCGGCGGCCCGATGCGGCAGTTATCCGAGCGCGGGGCCGGACCAGCGCTCGGGTCAATTCTCCACCGTTCGCGTCCGGCGCCTGGAAGCTGCCGTCGGGAGAGGAGACCTGCGCGGATCGCCGCTAGCCGAGCTAGGCCCGGTCAGTAGGATCGGTTGACACCCCGCTGATGGAGGCTGTCGAGGTGAAGGCCTGGGACAGCCAGACATCAACGCCGTGACGGGCGCCCCCTAAGTAGTGCCAGGCCGATGATTAAGGAGGCAACGTGGCAATTAAAACCGCAGCGCCGCGCAGGCCGGACAAGCCTTACCGGGGGACACCATCACTGTGATCGCCGCGCTCGGCGCCGGGATTATGGCCTCCGCCCTGGCGACTCCGCTCTGCGACAACGGCCACGAGGTCCATCTTGTCGGGACCCATCTCGACCGCGACATCATCGACACGATACAGAAGACGGGACGCCATCCTGGCCTGAACCTAGAGTTGCCGGCGGGAGTCACCGCGTACCAGCTGGAGGACATCGCGGCGGCATTCCAGGGCGCGGACATCGTGATGTCCGGGGTGAACTCGTTCGGCGTGGAGTGGGCCAGCGAGCACCTGGCGCCGCACCTTCGTCCCGGGGTGCCGGTCCTTTCGGTCACCAAAGGGCTGGCCGCTTCCGACGAGGGCGACCTGCGGATTCTGCCGGACGTGCTCGCCCAGCACCTGTCGCCGGACCTGCGCGCCCAGATCCCGTGGGCGGCGATCGTCGGGCCGTCAATCGCGGGTGAGGTGGCGGTGCGGCGAGATAGCTGCCTGTTGTTCGCCGGCAGCGACCAGGCGGCGGTGGACATGCTCGCCCGGACGTTCCGCACGGACCGCTACCACATCTGGACGACAACCGACCTGGTCGGCGCGGAGGTTTGCGCTGCGCTGAAGAACTGCTTCGCCTTCGGGGTGGGCCTGGCCGAGGGGGTACTGAAGGCGCGCGGCGAGTCGGACAGCCCGTACCGCAATCACAACTACGAGGCGGCGCTGTTCGCGCAGGGGGCGCTTGAGACCAGCCGCATGGTGCAGGTGGTCGGCGGCAGCACCGAGACGCTGCTGCTCCTGCCGAGCGTCGGCGACATGTACGTCACCAGCACCGGAGGCCGCAATGTCCGGGTCGGGCGGCTGGTCGGTGAGGGCATGAACTTCACCGAGGCGTGGGAGGCGCTGGACCGCATCACCCTGGAGGGCGCGGCCGCGATCCGCGTGGTCGGCGGTGCCCTGCCGAAGCTCACGGAGCGAGGAGTAATCGGCGCCGAGGAGTTCCCGCTGCTACGCCACCTGTACGACATAGTCAGCCTGGAGAAACGGCTGGACATGCCGTGGAACACGTTCTTCGGCGGCGAGCCGGTGTCCTCCGGCGCATGAGGGACCGGGGCTAGTCGTGGCAGGGACGTGCGGTCAGGCGCTCGTGACCCTGACGCAGATGCTGGCAGGTGGGCTAGAGGGCGGGCAGACGGCTCGGCGGTCGGCTGGAACCACGCCGACAGAAGCGGTCTTGCCCGTCNNAGACCCCGCCGTCAGACGGGTACTCCCTTGCAAACCGTCGGCTCAGTCTGCGTTCGTTCCAGCCCAACACTTGCCATCACTTGCGGCAACGATCCGTTAGCTGAACTTTCTCGGCTGGCAGGGCCGTTTTCATTGTCGCCCCGCCATATCAAGAACATGCGATCATCCGGGATTTTCTTGGCGCGGCGCACGACTTTGCGCCACCCGGCGTGGATATGTTCAGGGTAGTTGCTGGCATCAGACTGCGTGCTGTTACGACCCGGGCAGGGGCTCATGGATCTCGCGGCAGATTTTTCCTTTCAGCCGCTTCCGGCTGTCCAGACGGCGACGCCGGACCCGTTCCCTGACATCGTCGGTCCGCTCGGCCCGCTGGCCGGACTGGCGGGAAAGTGGGCCGGCCGGGGTTTCAACGTCATCTGGCGGCCCGACAGCGTGTCCGGCCAGGATCGTTTCCTCGAGCTCAACGTAACGTCCGACCAAGTCGAGTTCTCTGCGATCAGCGGGCCGATACCCAACCGCGGATTCTTGCAGCCTGACATCAACATGTTCGGCCTGACCTACCTGCAGCAGATCTCCGACGCGAACCTGAAGGCCGGCCTGCACATCGAACCTGGCCTGTGGGCGGCAGTCCCGAAAACCAGCAACCCCAGCGTGTCCCCGACCGTGATCCGCCTGGCAGCGATCCCGCACGGCACGGCCGTTCTGCTCCAGGGCACCGCCAGTACCGCGGCAGCCGGTCCGTCCATCCCCGACATCGGCATCAAGCCGTTCACGATCGGCCATCCGGACCAGACCGCGGATTTCCCGGAACAGACGCTGAACCAGCAGAGCAAATTCCGGACCGCCGGCGCCGGGCTGACCGGCGTGACCCAGGCCATGGTCGACAACCCCAACACGGCCCTGCACGCGGCGATCGCGGGCCAGCACATCACCTCCACGATCACCCTGCACGTCTCCACCACCGACAATCCGGTCCCCGGAGGCGGGACGGCAAATACCGCCTTTCTGCGAGGCGGCCCGCAAGGCTCGAACGCGGTCGCTGCGAGCGTGACCGCACTATTCTGGCTGGAGACGCTCCAAGGGCAGCCGTCGCCCACCCAGCTGCAGTACTCCCAGACCGTACTGCTCAACTTCAATGGCCTGAGCTGGCCTCACGTCACGGTCGGCACGCTGCGTAAAAGCTGATCAGGCTCTCGCCCGCGCCACCGCACGCCGGACTGAGTGACCTGTACGCGTATCTGCCGCCACCTATAACCGTTCATCGTGCGCGCCGAATCGGCTAGGGACGTATACCGGTCCTCCAGGCAGATCACGCCACGTGATCGACGCCTGTCCTTGACGGCGTAAGGAACCGCCGGTCGGCATGGTAAACCGCGATGAGGAGGCTGGCCGCCTTGACGCATCCGGAGCCGGACGTTCTGGCTAGCGGACATGGCGTCCTGGGTCGTAGGATCGCGGCCGTGAAGCGGGTGCTGTTGACCGGGATGTCGGGCACTGGCAAGTCCAGCGTCATCCATGCGCTCTCGTCCCGCGGGTTCAAAGCCGTCGATACGGATGGCGGATGGTGCGAGCCCTTGCCGGACGGCCGCCAGCGCTGGCAGGAGGACGCGATCGACCAGCTCCTGGACACCGAGGACGTTGATGTGCTGTTCGTCGCCGGCTGCGAGGAGAACCAGGTTTCGTTCCATCCGCGCTTTGATCTGATCATCTTGCTCAGCGCCCCGGTTGAGGTCCTGATGAAGCGGCTCGCCTCGCGGACGACTAACTCTTTCGGCAGGGCGCCCGGCGAGCTGGAGCGCGTCCTTCATGACCTGCAGGCCGTCGAGCCGCTGCTGCGCAAGGCGGCCACTCATGAAATCCGGACCACTATGCCGCTCGGCGATGTGGTCGCGGAAGTCCTGCACCTAGCCGACGCATAAGCAATCTTAATCGCCGCTGGCAGGTCGGTTCCTACAACGCCAAGCGTCATCGTGATCTACCACGGCAACAGGGAATCGACAGGAGGAGGAACCCCCAGCTACATAAGGTGACCACCGTAACAATATCTCGCAGCCAGAACGACCGATTCTGCGCGGCTGGCGAGCTTGCGGCGTGGGCTGCGGATGGTGGGCAGATTTCCGGTTCTGGGTTCGTCCCCTTTTAAGGGTCCGTAGCGGGCGTGGCCAGGATCCGGGCCGTTGTATTGTTGCCCGCACTGTCAGCATCTGGCCGGCGGTCACCCCCGGCGAGTCAGTGACGGCTCCGGAGCACCGCCGCGTCAGGCATCGTGCGTTGTGACGCTGGCCTGGCTGAATCGGCGGCCCCAGTCGCGGACCCGATCGAGCAGCTCAGGCGGCGAGACCACCTGGAAACCCGCGTCGACCGCGCCCAGCGCCATGACGGGCCAGTCCAGCGAGTCGGCCGTCATGCGGACCCGGCAGCTGGTGGCGTCAATGTCCTCGACGGCAGCCCACTGGCCGATCCGCTGGCGCACGGCCGCGGCCGGAGCCTGGATGAGAACCTCAACGTCGTATGCAGCGATAACGCTCTCAACGCCGGCCCGGACGAAGGCGGCGGCGTCGGCGGCGGGCAGCGTGCGGGGGCGGAATCGTGTCCCGGTGCCGCGTGGCGCGGTGAGGCGGTCGAGGCGGAAGCTGCGCCAGTCGTGCCGGCCGAGGTCGTAGCCGGCCAGGTACCAGCGGCGGCCGAGCAGGACCAGGCGGTGTGGTTCCACGTGCCGGTCGGTGTGCTGGCCGTCGGCGGCGGTGTAGGAGAAGCGGAGCCGTTCGCTGTCCCGGCAGGCAATCGCGACGGTGGTGAGGATGCCCGGGTCCACGCTCGCCTGGGCCGCGCTCCCCCAGCTCGCGGGCACCGTCATCGCGCCCAGCGCCTCGGCCCGGCGTCGTAGCCGGGCCGGCATGACCTGGACCACTTTGGCTAGCGCGCGCACCGAGGACTCCGCGATGCCCTCGACCGCGCTCTGCGCGGCCGCTTGCAGGCCGATAACCAGGGCGACGGCCTCCTCGTCCTCGACCAGCAGCGGTGGCAACGCCGTGCCGGCGGCCAGCTGGTAGCCGCCGCCGGCGCCGCGCTGGGCCTGGATCGGGTAACCCAGCTCACGCAGCCGGTCGATGTCCCGGCGCAGGGTGCGCGGCGAAACCTGCAGCCGCCCGGCCAGTTCAGCACCCGGCCAGTACCGGCGTGCTTGCAGCAGTGACAGCAACCGCAGCGTCCGCGCGCTGGTACTGGCCACGTCATCATCATCGCGGAATTCAGGTCAGGAAGTGGCCGCTATAGACCGTAGCGTGGGCTTAGCGGGAACGGAATCCCGCCACGCAACCACGAAAGGCCCAGACCATGACGATCGGCACCCCGGTCACCGGCGACCAGGCCGCTAGCGGCCAGGCCGACGCATCCACCGCCGACGGCGAGCGCGCCGACCTGCTGGCGGCCCTGGCCAAGAACCGCCACTTCCTGCGCTTCACCACCCGCGGCCTGACCGACGAGCAGGCCAGGCAGCGNNGCGGCCTGATCAAGCACGTCACGGCCGCCGAGCAGGGCTGGGTGAACTTCATCCTGGACGGCACATCGGCGATGAAGGACGTCACCGCCATGACCGAAGACGACTATGCGCACCGAGCTGACCAGTTCCGGCTGCTGCCCGGCGAAACGCTGGCCGCCGTCCTGGCCGACTACGCTGAGGTGGCCCGCCGGACCGACGAACTGGTCGCCAGCCTGCCCAGCCTGAACGCCGGGCACCCGCTGCCGCAGGCCCCCTGGTTCGAGCCCGGCGCATCGTGGTCGGCCCGCCAGGTGCTCCTGCACATCATCACCGAAACCGCACAGCACGCCGGCCACGCCGACATCATCCGCGAATCCCTGGACGGGGCCAAGTCCATGGGCTGACCCCCCGGGGAACCGCCGGAGACCCCGGGCTCGCTGGCACCGGCAACAACCTGCCGGGCCAGCCCCCACATCCACGGGCGTGATCGTGTGAAGACCAAACGACCGCACCGGCGGCCAGGGGCCGAGCGTCGGCAGGCAGGACGCCGATCACCCTGATCTGCATATATCACGGGTGACGCCACCATCCTCCGGTCCGGCACCAGATCGGCGATTCACGTGCGTCACGTTGGGCGAGGGTGATTACGCGGCGTGGCACAGACCGTCATACCGTGGAACGACCCGCCCGCCCTGGCGGGGACAGGGGAATGAGGCCGGCGTCACGCTGGTTGCTGGCGGGCATGAGGATCGCGGTGATCGGCAAGGGCAACATCGGCGGAACGCTCGGGAGCAAGTGGCGCGCGGCCGGGCACGACGTGGTCTACGGAACCCGGGACGGGTCCGGCCAGGGCCCAGGCGGGGCGCCAGTGCGAAGCATCGGTGATGCGCTGAAAGACGCCGAGGTGGTACTGCTGGCCGTCCCGGGCCAGGCCGTCCCGGACGTCGTGAGTGAGCAGGGCGCGGCGCTCGCGGGCAAGGTGGTGATTGACGCGGTGAACCGGATGGGCGCTCCGGAGTCCGACAGCCGGGCGCTGATCGCGGCCGCCGCGCCGTCGGCCCGGTATGTGCGCGCGTTCAACTCGCTGGGCTGGGAGAACTTCGCCGGCCCGCTGCCCGGTGCGAACCTGTTCTTCGCCGCCGATCCGGAGGCACGCGCGCCGGCCGAGGAACTCATCAGCGCCGTCGGGCTCGAGCCGGCCTTTGTCGGCGACGCCACCGCGACAGCGACCGTCGACGCCCTGCTGCCGCTGTGGTTCGCACTGGTCAGGCAGAACGGCGGCAACCGCAAGGTCGCGCTGCGCATAGTCCGCTAGCCTCAGCTGGAGTTACTCAACCGGCGCAGCGCCTTCTCCCAGGAGCACGCGGGATAGCCGATTTTGCGCGTCTCCAAACAATGTCGAATGGATAGTTTGGAGCGCACAGATTGACCATTATGACCTGAAGCTGACCATAAGATGCTGGCGGGATGCCACCGCAATGCGCATGGCCCTCCCGTTTCTTCGCGCCTCCGTCTGGTGCACACCTAAGTTTGGTCCTTCTTGACTACCTTTACAAAACTAGACGCTCCAAGGCGTCCTCGAGAGGGACGCTGCGTTCGCTGTGTAGATCCGGACGCCGTCAGGATCGTCGGTGGCGCGGCATTCGGCTAGTGCCCGCTTAGTATCGGCTCTGGCAGAGCGTTTATCTCCTAGGTGAGAGTGGTTCCAGCCGCGGAGCCCGTAGATCTTGCCAGCGAAGCTGGATCTGAGGTGCTCGTCGCCCTTCTCGATGATTGTCAGGGCCTGGTCGAGGATCTCGTTGCTTTCGGCGTAGTCGAAGTCGTCGCTGGCCGCTTGCGCCGATGCGATGAGGCGACGGGTTTGCAGCAGTCGGGCGCCGGCCTGGCGGTCCACTGTTGGCAGGGTCCGGCCCGGCATGATCGCGAACATCACGCCAGAACGTACAGTCTGGCGGTCCCGGCTGACCGCGTGTGGGTGCTCACCTGATTACGTGAGCACCTGCCGCTCAAACCATGAGGAATTACCTGAGCGCCGACAGGAAATGTACCAATTTGACCCGCTGTCTGCCGTCCCGGTGACCGTGGTGGTGCAGGCCATTCAGCCGCCCCGGTGCCGGTCGTCTGCATCGTCCCTTAAATCGTACCTTAGCGGGCTATCAGAAAAGGCGTAAAGAGCGCATCATAGGATCGTGGGAGNNTGCCCTCAGTGCAGCAGCAGCGCGGACGTGCGTACGATCCGCGAATTGTTCGACATAATGAATGCCGGTGGGGCGCAGGGCTTCCAGCGCCTCGTCGACCAGGCCGGCGGGCCTCGCGCCGATGACCTTAACTACAACCACTACAACGTTGAGGGCTCCAGGTCGCGGCCCCGCATGGGACGGAGCAAGAAACGGGAACGTGCCGAGTTCGCCGCGGACTTCTTGTCTGACCCTGCCGGCGCGGTCATCGGCTCGGCACTCGGGTTCGCCGGCCGGGCCATCGGCCGAGGGGCCAAGAAGGTGGTCAACGAGCAGGTTGTGCCGACTATGCAGGCTCAGGCGGCGCGGGCCCAGGCCGCGAAGGCGGAGCAGCAGTTCGCCGAGGCTCAAGCTGACCAGGACGCCATCGTGGCGCGCTACCCAGAGTTGCGCGCGTGCATGAAGGACCAGGTGGTCTACCTCGACGGCGGCTCGCATACCGTCCCCATCAGCGAGATCCCCGTGCCGCTGACGCTGTCGCAGGCGGACGCGGTGGTGGTGCGGCTCCGCTGAGCTCCGCGTTACCCCGCCAGCAGGTGACAGGCGAACGCGTCGGCGGCCACTACGTTGAGCGGATCCACCCCCGGCGGCACGGGCGGCCGGGCTCACCGGGACGCGCACCGCCGTGTCGTCCCGTGCAGCTATCTTGCGGACAACCCCGTGGGTGCCACAAATGCCTGTAGTGCTTCAAAATGCGGTCCAGCCGATCGACAGGCCTTGGGAACGTCCAGCTGGGCTGCTGCCATCTCGGATCGGTCCTGCGCGGTAAGACTCCGGTACTGGACAGCGACATGAACGGAGCACCTATGACCGGACCAGAGCATTTCCGCCGCGCTGAGGAACTTGCCGGGGAGGCGCGCAAGCTGCTCGGCCAGGCCACTGCCGGCGTCGGGCAGCCCAGCAGACGGCGGCCGGAAAGTGAGTGCCTGGGAAAGCTTCCCTGGCTCGTCAAGGCCGCGGCGCGCACCTGTGCCGATGACCACGGCGGGACGCGGTCGGTGCCGCTGCGGATGCGAGTGCTCAGCTGAAGGCGGGGATGCCGGTGATGGCCCGGCCCATGATCAAGATGTGCATCTCGTCGGTGCCCTCGTAGGTGCGGACGCCAGCACCATGTCGACCAGCTTTTCCTGGGTGAGCTGGAACGCCGCGATCGGCTTGCCGAACTGCCGGCGGGCCAGCGCGTAGGCCAGCGCTGCCTCGTAGGAGTCGCGAGCGGCGCCCATGGCGCCCCAGATGATCCCGTAGCGGGCCTCGTTCAAGCAGGCGAACGGACCGCGCAGGCCCGCGGGACCGCCGTCTCACCCTGCAGCCGGTATCGCCCAGCCTGCTCGGACTCCGAACTGGCCAGTCCCGCCCAACGATCAGCATGACCGCACCCACCCTCACCGTCCGTGCCTGCCGGTGCGCCGCCCCGCCCGGTGCCACCGCCGTAACGTCGAGCTTGCCGAGAACTCCGAGGATGCGATCGATTGGCTACTCGTTCACCAAACCGGGGCCCACTCGGCGAAGGATGCGCCGGGTCGTCGGCCGACGCGGCTCAGGGCGGGGAGGCGCTGGATGCTTCGCCGTGCCCGGCCCCCAGGGCGTTGGTCAACCCTTCTAGGTCCGCCACGGTCACGGTGAGCGCCGAGTGGCCACTTCGGCGAAGCGGTGATGGCACCTTCTCCGCGAAATGGATGCACACCCCCGCGTTGTGGTTCGTTCCAAAGCTCAAGCCGTCGTCGACCATGGATCCACGAACACCGAACGCGGTCCACCAGCGGTAGTTCCGGGTGATGTGCGCCTCAGTGACATTTGCCAGCGGCGTCTTGATCTTGAAGAAACCGAAAGTCGCCGAGAGGGAGCCTTCGTCCGTGAGCGTGACGCCGTCCTTTGAACCTCGCAGCCCGAAGGGCACCAGCAACGGCAGATATCGCTTGTCAATAGCGTAGGCAAAACGTTTGGACATGATTGGTCCGATCCCCTTTCAACGGCATGAGCGCGACTGAGCCCAGGTATTGTCCGATTTCCACGTTACATCGAAAGCTTCGCCAGAGAACTTGGAGCCAGGGGGCCGGGTCCGCGCTACCGTCAGCCGCGGCTGTGCACTATCGCAGGGTTCTATAAGCACGCGGTCGCCCGCAATGCTGACGAGCAAGTACCCGATCCACAGGCGGGCGTAGTGACACACTGGGCCGATGGTGCTGTGGCGGGTGCGCGACTTCCACGACGACGATCTCGACGCTGCGATCCGGCTGTGGGGCGATCCCGCGGCCGGGGGCGAGGCACCGGTCTTCGGCCTTTCTGACCTGATTACTGCGGTCCGCGCTGGGGAGCCCGCAGTGGTGGCGGTCGTTGGCGACCAGCTGGCCGGGACCGCCGCGGCCACGGTCAGCGGCGGCCGCGCGTGGATCGTGCGGATCAGCCTGGCCGTCGCGTGGCGGAACCGGGGCATTGGCAGCGCGATGCTGACCGAGCTCGAGCGGCGGCTCGTGGCGGTCGGCGTACACCGCATCGACTGTCTGCTGGCAACCGGCGACGAGGTCGGCGCGCTGGCCCTGGAGCACGGTGGCTACCGGGTCCGGCCGGGCATGGTCTTTTACGAGAAGCTAGAACCGGTCGGGCCGCAAGACGTCGGAATCCTGGGCAGGCTGGGGGGCCGGATGCTGCGGGCCGATACCTGGGACGAGCTCGAGGGAATGGTCAAGGAGAAGGATCTGATCGAGCGAAGGGTGATCCTCCCTCTGGCGCAGGCCCAGCTCGCCGGGCGGCTCGGCCTGGTACCGCCGCGGGCGGTCGTGCTGTTCGGCCCGCCGGGGACGGGCAAGACCACCTTCGCCAAAGGCGTCGCAGCCCGGCTTGGCTGGCCGTTCGTCGAGCTGTTCCCCTCCCGTCTGGCCGGTGACTCCCCAGCTGGCCTGGCGGCAGCGCTGCGGGACTCGTTCGCGCTGGTCGCCGAGCTGGACAAAGTGGTGCTGTTCATCGACGAGGTCGAGGAGATCGCCGGGCTGCGGCAGCCCAGGACAGCCTCGGCAGCCCAGGGAGTCACCAACGAGATGCTCAAGCTCATCCCGCCGTTCCGGGAAAAGGATGACCGGCTGCTGGTCTGCGCGACGAACTCGGTCCGCGCCCTGGATACCGCGTTCCTGCGGCACGGCCGGTTCGACTACGTCCTGCCGGTCGGCCCGCCGGACGAAGATGCGCGCCGTGCGATCTGGGACCGCTACCTGCGGGCGATCCCGCACCGCGAGCTGGACATGGCGGCGGTGGTCGCGCAATCCATGCTGTTCACCCCGGCGGACATCGAGTTCGCGGCACGCAGGACGGCGCAGCTGGTGTTCGAGCGGGTCCTGTTCGAGCACCAGGAGGAGCTAGCTGCCACGGCGGATGTCCTGCGCGGCATCTCCGAGACCAGGCGTACTCTCACCCAGCAGATGGTCGCGGACTTCGAGCAGGACATCACCGACTTCGCCAGGGTCTGAACAGCCGTTCGCCGGCAAGCCGCCCAAGCCAGCAGACCTCGTGGCGAACGCCCGCCACTTCGCCGGGCAGCTGCTGGCGGCACGGCGGAACTCCGCCGGAACGTGCTCCAGGCGACCGTGCCGGTTTTCCCGGCACGGTCGAGCATCCGGCGGCCAAGAAGGGCGGCTCGCCGTGCATGATCTGCGTGCGGTCACCCGCCTGACCGGCACGCGACCTATATCGTCGCCGCCTCTAGCTGAACGGGGCATCCTGGCCTACGATGTAGGCGGCAAGCTCGTGGATCGCGCTAGGCGCCGCACAGCGGCCACCGATGCAGGAGGCACTGTGATCGGCGTAAATGTGACATTCGGCTACGCCGGTGATTTCGATCGCGACCGGGTACTCAAGGTAGCCTCGAACGCCCGCGGGATGTTTGAGGGGATGCCGGGACTGCGTTTCAAGTTCTTCACTTTCGACGAAGAGCAGCAGCGCGCGGTGAATTTCTATGTCTGGGACTCCAAAGAGGCGGCAGAGGGTTTCTTCACCGACGAGCTGCGGGAAAGGGTGACCGGTCTTTACGGTGTGGCGCCTGTGATCGACTTCGTGGAGATCGCTGAAATCGTCGACAACTCGATTCCTTAGCGGTAGTCGCCGGAAGGCAGCATCGCTGCCGGGTCAAGCGGCTCGACAGCCGACCCCGGCGGCGAGAATCAGCACAGAACATCCGCATCTGAACGTCGCCGTTAGACAGCACTGAGCGCGCTCCGGAAATATAGAACGGCGGCAGTGTGCGCGTTTCTCCAGGCGAGGGCTGATTACGCAGTGCGACTAGGGGTCGCTCCGCCTCAGTGAGCCCTGACGAGTACGCGCCGCTGGCGAACCAGTGACGGAATCACCGACAGCGCGCAGATCAAGCTATTTCGGCGCGGTCGGGAACTCATCCAGCACGTTGATCCGGGTGCATCGGCTTGGGCATAAGCGTTCAGCAGCCCGCCGGTGGCTCCGGCCGGAGGGGTCGGCTGGCGTCAGGGATCCTGGCGTGGAGTATGGCGGTGAGTTCGTCTCCTACCGCTCGCAGGGGTTCTGGACTGCGGTAGGCGCGGGCGAGGAGGAGCCCGCCCTCGATGCCGGCCAGGACCAGGCTGGCGAGCCGGACCGCGTCTGCATCGGCGATTCCCGGTGCCGTGAGGGCCTCGGTGATGGCGGCGTGCCAGCTGCCGAGCGCGGCCTGGCATGCCCCGGCGAGGACAGTCGAGGTGTGCGCGGTCTCCAGTGTGACGGTGGCGACGGGGCAGCCGTCGGCCCAGCTGCTCGCCTCGAGTTCGGCCGCGGCGAGTTCAACCCAGCTCGCGACGGCGTCGGCGGGGTGGCTGGCGTGCAGGGCAGCGCGCAGGAGCTGCTCGTAGCGGTGGCCGGCCAGGGCGATCGCCTCGGCTGCGAGCTGTTCTTTCCCGCCCGGGAAGTGGTGGAACTGCGATCCCCACGGGGTCGCGCTGTCCGCGACGACCTGGCGCCAGCCGGTCGCGGCGTATCCCTGCCGCCTCATCAGGCGCGCTGCTGCCCGGATCATACGCGGGCGGGTGTCGGTAATCCGGGGCATGTCCCGAGCTTACGGGTTGACAAGACGATCGTCCTACTAAGAAGCTAGTCTTAGAACAAGCAGCCGGGAGGGCGCCGTGCAACGACTCATGCTCGAGGGACCAGCGACCGTCAGCTGGGCCGAGGCAGACGAGCCGGGAGCCCGCCTCACTGACTGTGCCGGGTCCGCGTTACCGGCCAACGGTCCGTGCCGACCAGCAGGGTGCCCTCTCGCCAGGCAAATTCACGGCACAGCTCCTCGAAGTGCGCACCGAGAACCTGCGCGCTGAACGTATGCCCCGCGTCATCCCACACGGATGACCTGGTCAGCTCTCAGCCGACCATGCGAATAGCCGATGGTGGGCGCCAGGTCGTTGAGCATCGCCGCCGTGGCGTTGCGAGCGTACGACGATTGCGCAGCCGACCCCGGTGAAGCGGGGCCGGCTGCGCAATCCGTAAGCGAGAGCCGTAAGCGGAAGCCGATACTCGGCCGGGCCGCTGAAGAGCCGCTACAGATCGGCCATCGCGTCGTACAGCGACTCGGCGTTGTTGCCGAAAGTAGGCGGAGAAGATGTACCCGGGCAGCGACGAGTAGATGAAGTCGTTGACCCCGTCGATGTACCCGAACTCCCCGTTGAACGACATCAGCCACGGGCCGCCGCTCGAGCCG
>PLIQ01000561.1 GCA_003140115.1 Actinomycetota bacterium
ATACTGAGTATGCTACTAGATATCAGTGGAGAGGTCGAGCACCTGGACTACGGCCTGGTGCTCGACCTCCTTGACGTGATCCGTCAGCAGGACGTTGGCCCGTCGAGGGCGTTGTACGCGTCGAGATCGTAGGGGTACCCCTTGGACAGCGCCCCGTCGCTAGACGGCTGGCCTGAGCCGTTGTCCAGGACGCCCTTCTGGTCGAGGGCATAGCTGATATAGCCGTGGGCCAGCTTGTAGATCAGATCCTCGCTGCCCACCTCATACCGCGCGCTCGAGCTCGCGGTCGAGCAGTCGAACCCGCCGACCGCGGACAGCATGGCGCGGCTGGCGGTCACGTTCATCCAGCCTTCGAAGACGTACAGCGCGGAGCTGCGTAGCCCCCAGGAGTCAGTGGAGTCGAACTCGTGGCCCATGCAGCAGTGGCCTTCTTCCGGGGAGATGGTGCCGTCCGCGATATGCGCGCTGACGGCGGCGTGATGCGAGGTCCCGGAAACCGAGCTGGCGACGGTCTGGTCGAAGGTGTCGGCGGCGAGCTGGTTCCAGATCCCCATCAGGTCGCTGGCCGGGTGGCCCATCCAGACGAACGGCCGGACGATGGCCGCCGTGGCGCTCGACCCGGCGGCGGAGTAGCAGTGCGCCGCGTTAGTGAACCCGGCCGCCTGCAGTTGGGCGATGAACGACGCGTCGTTGAAGCCCGCCAGCATCTTGTCCCAAGTGGTCGCGCCGAAATACTGGATCGCCGCGAGCTCGACGTCAACGTACCCGTCCTGGTAGTTGGGGTTGTTCGTCTTGCTGAAGTCCCCGTACCCGCACAGGCCGGAGGAGAAGTTGCTCGCGTCGTTGTAGGTGTAGTTGCCGGCGTATCCGAGCGCCTCCATCAGCAGGGTCACCTTGCCCTGCTCGCCCGCCGGAAGCTGGCTCCAGGCCGGCCCGTTCTTCAGCAGCACCAGCGCGTCCGCCACCATTGCGTGTGACCAGCCCTCCAGTCCGCCGTCGGCGTCCGGTTCGTTCCCGCCCGCGACCAGGTGAGCGACCTGCGCCAGCAGCGCGCTCTGCACGGTAGTCCCGTTCTGCGCAGTGGCCGAGGGATGCTGCTGCAAGACGAGCGCCAGGTAGTCGAGCGCCGCCGCCTCCCTGATCGCGGTCGGGCTGGTGCCGGGGCGTTTATCGCCGGAGGAAGGTGCCTTGAAGGCGATCAGCGGCGCCGCGACGGCTGTGTTGATCAGCGTCTGGCTGAAGGTCCCGGCGGAGGTGTTGGCCTCCTGGTGGGCGGATGCCGAGGAAGACGGAGGACCCGCCGCCCCGCGCGGGGCCGGCGACCGGCTCACCGCCACGATGAGCACGAGCGCACACGCAATCACTACCACGGCTCCCGCGGCGATGACGGCGTGAGCGCGGCGGCCGCGGAATCTGCTGAACATTTTGGACATAAGGCACCTTCTGGTGTTTATGTAGGTAAATACCAAATTGGGCGGAACGGAACGTGATTACTGTCACGACTGGTCGTTCCGTCCAAATGATATTTGATCCATGCAAGAGCCAGTTGGCGGCAATCAGAGGTGCCCGGTTGCGAGTACATATCTCAGCCACGCGGAATACCAGTTGGTTTCCAGCGCGTGCTGTGCCTGGACGAGGGTCAGGTCCCTGCGGCAGACCATCTGCCGCAAAATATGATCGGTATCGGTCTTCTCGTAGAAACCCGTGCCTCCCACAGCGGCGGGCCAGATGTTCGCCTGCACGTCGGCGCCGCCCAGGTTGTACGGCACAAGCCAGTCGAGGATGACCTTGTGCTGTGAATTCTGGCTGGTATCGCCGTATTCGTCATAGACGGCCGTCTGGACGGCCGCGGAAATCGCCGGAACGACCGAACGTGACTGCATATCGCAGACATTGTTGGCATGCGTGGCGGTAACGGCTCCCGGAGTGAGCTTGGGATTCGGTAGCGAGACACCGCCATGGATAAGCGGCATTACGAAGTTGGGGAGCTGGACCTCGGAAAGGTCGGGGCCCTGGGTGGTCTCGCCGGGGACCACCGGGGGCTGGGCTTGCCCGGCAGCGCCCGGATCCGCGCTGCCGCACCCGGCGACCAGGGCGAGGACGAGGGCCAGGCCAGCCAGCTTGCGGCCCCGGCGGGCCCGGATCAGGGTCGCCCCAGGACGCGAACCGACCAGCCGGCCTCGCTCCATCCCGCGGCGTCCAGGCAGCAGCGGGCGTCGATGATCACCTGCCGGGCGACCACCTGCGCGAGGGCCGCGGGGTCGATGGCCTGGTAGTCAGCCCACTCGGTGAGGTGCAGGACGAGGTCGGCGCCCGTGGCCGCGTCTGAGACGGACTGGGCGTAATGCAAGCCTGGCCGCTGCTTCGCCGCGTTGGGCATGGCCACCGGGTCGTGCACGGACACGATTGCCCCCTCAGCCACCAGGCGATCGCAGGCGTCGAGGCTGGGGGAATCCCGGATGTCGTCGCTGTTCGGCTTGAACGCGACGCCCAGCACCGCCACGCGCTTGCCCGCCAGCTCGCCGCCGACAGCTTCGCGGGCCAGCGAGATGACCCGGTCACGCCGACCCAGGTTGATCGTGTCCACCGTGGTCAGCAGGCTGATCAGCGAACCGACGCCCAGGGCCGATGCCGTGGCGCTGAACGCGCGGATGTCCTTGGGCAGGCAGCCGCCGCCGAAGCCGAGCCCGGGAGCAAGGAAGCGGTTGCCGATCCGGGCGTCATATCCGAGCGCCTGGGCCAGCGGTACCACGTCCGCGCCCGCGGCCTCGCAGACTTCGGCGATCACATTGATGAACGAGATCTTGGTCGCGAGGAAGGCGTTCGCCGCCACCTTGACCAGTTCGGCCGTATCAAGATCCATCTTCAGCAGCGGGGTTCCCCCAGCCAGGGGGGTGGCGTAGACCAGGCGCAGCAGCGCGGCACCCCAGTCGGAGGTCACGCCGAGCACGATGCGGTCAGGGTTGAGGCTGTCCTGCACCGCGAATCCCTCGCGCAGGAACTCCGGGTTCCAGGCCAGCTCGACGCGATCGCCCGCCGGCGCTGCCGCCTGCACCCGGGCCAGGAGCTTGCGCGCGGTCCCGACCGGGACGGTCGACTTTCCGACGACCAGGCACTCCGACGTCAGATGCGGGGCGAGCGAGTCCACCGCCGCGTACACGAAGCGCAGGTCTGCGTGGCCGGCCTCGCCCTCCGGCGTCCCGACGCATAGGAAGTGGACGTCTCCGAACGCGCCGACGTCAGCAAATGAGGTGGTGAAGCGGAGCCTGCCGGATTCCAGGGTCTTTCGCAGCAGCGGTTCCAGGCCAGGCTCGAAGAAGGGCGCCTCGCCGGCGGCGGCTTTCGCGATCTTGCGTTTGTCCACGTCGATCGCGAGTACCTCGTGACCGAGATCCGCCATGCAGACGGCGTGCGTGAGGCCCAGGTAACCGGTCCCGATGACGGTGACCCGAGGGTAATATCCGCTCCTCATGTGTATCCCCCAATGGTTCTAGCGTGCTTACGCGCGCGTGCAAGCGATAGTGGAGAATCCCCGTCCGGCCCGGAGTACCTTGTTGTCGCAGGCCACTACGGTTCGCAGTCTCTTGTTCTGTACGAAGAAGCCATAGCCCGAGCCATTCACCCGGGCATCGTTGGCACGGAAGATGTTGCCGATCCCCCAGCCGGGGTAAACCTGGTGCACCTGGAAGCCGTCCCTGATGCTATTGACCCCGGTGTTGTACTCGATAGTCCAGTCGTTTCCCTTGACGTTCACCCAAGCGGTAGCCGCCGACGCGACCATTCCGGCGCCATCGAAATGGTTGCCGATGATCTCGCCCCCGGTCGTGCCCTCCTTGATGTCGATGTTCTCTGCGGTGGTACCGGAAATGTCGTTGTCCTCGATGACGTCGCCGTTACTGCGGTCCGGCTGGCACGCGGTGTACCGGCACCAGTTACTGTGGGCCGAGCCCACGTAGATGCCCTCGCCGTAGAACTGCACGAGCAGCCCGGTGTTCTGGATAACGCAGTGGCTGATCGTGTCGTGGCTGCTGAAATCGCGCAGATGGATCCCCTCGTCACCGATGGTGTGCACGAACAAGCCGTACAGGAGGTCGTAGTCCGCGCCG
This sequence comes from Actinomycetota bacterium, assembly GCA_003140115.1. The sequence goes on from PLIQ01000561.1 coordinate 4,107, forward strand.
TCGGTCATGATTCCTTTCTGACCGCCCTCGAGCGTGAAGCCCTCTACTCGCCACCAGGACGCGTGGTCGAGGTAGAGGGTGTAGCCGTGCGAAACGCCGCCGCCGTCGAGCACCGCACTGCGGGGGCCGCACAACGTGATCGGCGCGGTTGACGTACCCGACGCAGCGGCGATGAAGTTGCCGTCGTAGCTTCCCGGCGCAAGCCGGATGGTTTCGCCCGGCCGCGCCTTGGCCAGCGCGCTCGTCAGTTTGCCGGCCGATCTGACCAACACGCCCCCTGATGCGGCACACGGGCTGGTGGACTGGGTTAGGGCGCTCACGCGCGGCGACGCGGGTATCCGCGAGGCCGGCGCCGCCGGTTCCGTACCGCCAGGGGAACCGCAGCCGGCCAGCATCAAGGCCAGGAGAGCCAGAGTGGCGGCGGGGACCCTGCCGCGGTGCAGAAGGTTCACTGCCGGTCGACCTCCGGGAACGATGGGGAGAAGACATCACGTGTGGTACCGCTGGGTGGGTTCGGGCTCGGTGAGCGCGGGAAAGGGATCCGTGGTGGCGGTTGACCATTCGGGCCAGGCCGATTCCCGGACCGCCACGCCGTTGGGGACCGTCACCCCGCTGGCGGCCGTCACGCCGTTAGAGGCAGCCGCTCCGTTATGGGCCACCACTTCGTTAGGGGCAGGTCCTGCTCGCGAAAAGGCGCCCGCCAACACGGGGACGCGGACGGGCGCGGGAGCGGGATACGCTGACGCGGCGTATGGCGCGCGGATACGCCACCGCGTGCTCGCCGGGTACGGATGCTCCGGCAGCCGGCGCCGGTGCGACCACGTCCAGGCGGACACGAGCAGGATCGCGATACTGAGCCAGAGCGCCGCGAGCGGGTGATAGATCAGGTACGACCAGAATGTGTCCCTGGCGTGGTACGCCCATCCGGTGTCGTTGGTGGACGACAGGGCCGGCATGCTCGCGTCGGCGCGTGCGTCGATGGCCCGGAATCCGGTCCCGGATATGACGTTACCCACGCCCGTTACCGCTGAGGACAGGCCGCGGGCGCTGACCCCGAACACGGTGGCCCCGGTGACGTGGTTGTTATCGAGCTCGACGGCGCCGGAGTCGGAGATGAGAAACGCGGTTCGCGGACCGACGACGGTGTTTCCCGAAATCATGATCCCCGGGGTATCGGGGCCGACGGAAAAGCCCGATCTGGGATCGCAGCGGATGTCGTTCCCGGTCAGCACCGCATCGGTCACGTCGTGCCTGACCGCGATGGCAGTGACGCTGGCGCAGACCTGGTCAGCCTTGATCACGGTGCCGGTGCCGCCCTCGACCAGGATGCCGATCTGGCCGTTGTCCAGTGCCGCGCTGTTCTCGATCACCGTCCCGGATCCGGGCGCCACTGAGCCCCCGGACGCTGACGCCCCGGTAGCGAGCGGACGGCCGTTGATGAAGTACCCGTCATCGGCGTTGTGCTCGGACACATCGCCTTCCAGCACCGTGTTCTGGGTGGCTGGACTGACGATGAACCCGTTGCCGCCGTTACGGGACGCCGAACTCGAGATGACTGACGAGTCCACCGAGAAACGGTGAATGTGCAGCCCGTCGAGCTCATTGAACTCGAACAGGTCGTCGCTGAACGTGACTCCGGACCCGCGGGAGACGAATGCGCCGTAGGTATCGTCGGTGAAGGTCGAGCGGGTGGCGCCACCCGTGCTCGGGCTGCCGGTCAGGCCGGTCCACGCCACTCCGCCGGTCCTGCCGCTCCAGAAGCCCAGCCAGGACGCGCGAACGTCGGACAAGGTCATCTTGCCGCCGACTTCGCGAATGTAAGACCGGCCACTACCCAGGTCGGCGGCGGGGGCATTGACGGCCCGGTCCCAGCCCGTGATCGTCATGGGCTGGGAACTGGTCCCGTCGAACGACAGGTTGCCGTCCCAGGCGACGATGGTCGCGAAGCCGCCGGCGCCGTTGTCCAGGTAGAGCGTGCTCAGCGTGGGCCCGCCGAGGGTGAGCGAGGCGTTGGTCGAGACGAAAATGTTGTCCAGGAGCAGGGCCGCGTTGTGCGGCAGCATCACCAGTGCGCCGTACTCGACCAGATCAGCCGCCGTGTAGCTGCCTTGCCCCGCGGTCAGCACCAGGGTCGGCAGGGCGCCCCTGGTCGGGATGACCTCCGGCTGGTACAGATGAGCCGAATCGTGCAGCATGATCCGGATGCGGCTGTCTTCGCCGCTGACGGCGGAGGCTTCCCGGGTCGCGTCGACGGCCGGCAGGGCGGCTGGCTGCTGGCCGGCGTCGATCGGCTGCGCGACCGCCGGCAGCGAAACTGGGCGTGGCGCCTGCGGCGCCGGCAGCAGCGTGACCCCGTGGCTTGACGTCGCGGCCGTCGGGTGGAGCTGAAGGTGGATGAGGGGCAGGGTGACGGGCATGGTCGCGAGCAGGCAGAACACGGCCGCCGCGGCGAGGACGAAGGGCCACTCCCGGTAGGCGGCGCCGGCTCGGTTTCGTGCTCGGTCGTGCTTGGTGCGCACGTAGACCTCCTAGATCAGCGACGAGGCGCGCTGCGCCTCGCCCCCGACCTGGTCGGTACGACGAGTCAGCCAGCCATGGACGTTCATGGTCGTGAACGCGTAGAGCTTGACCGGCAGGGCGATCGCGATCGTGATGAGCGCGACGAGGGGAAGGAGCCAGATGTCGGATGGCCGTTCTCGCAGGTGCGAGATACCACGCAGGCCACGCCCGGCGAGCAGCCACAAGACCGCGATCACGGCGACCAGGCGCTGCGGGTGCAGCACCCATACGATCAGGTAGGTCATCGCGAAGCCCATCGTCACCGGGGTCAGCATGACCTGCAGGACGCTGAGCTGGCAGATAAAGGGCTGCCGCCAGAGCCAGCCCTTCCACATCGCGGTCAGGTAGGTCCGGTAGGAGTTCCGGCTCCAGCGCAGCCGCTGCCTGAAGAACGCGCGACCCCGGTCGGGGAACATGGAGAGCGCACGGGCATTCGATTGATAGACCGTCTTGTATCCAGAGGCGAGGATCAGCCAGGTCAGCCGTCCGTCGTCACCAGAAACGCATCTGCGGCCGAGAAAGAACTCATGCTCCAGGTGCTCGAGCACGGGCAGCACCAGCTCACGCCGGTAGGCGGCGGTCCGGCCGGACAGGCAGGCAACGGCACCCGCCCGGGCTTGGGCCCGCACGTAGTCCAGGTACCTGACGTCGATCAGCCAGTCGGCGATCCGCCGCCACATGCTGGTCTTGGCCAGGTAGGCGTTCTGCCGCGTGCCCACCCCGCCGACCTTGGGATCGGCGAATGGCGCCAGCACCGCGCGGAGCAGTCCCGGCTCCCAGCTGGTGTCCGAGTCGGTCAGCAGCAGGATCTCCTGGGTCGCATGCCGGATGCCGACGCCGAGCGCCGAGCGCTTGCCCGCGTGCACGAACGGCAGCACGATCAGCCGCGGCTCGGTGGCAGCCCGCTCGCGCAATCGCTCAATCACCTCGGTGTCCGCCACATCAGGCACGACAATTACCTCGGTGGGGTTCTCCCGCAGCCAGGACTCCAGGCACCGGTCGAGGATGTCCGGGTCCTCGCGATAGGCAGGAACCACCACCGATGTCGTCGCCGGGTAACCGGACTCGACCGGCCGGTACCTGCGAGACAGCGTGAAGCGGATAAGCCAGACCGACCACGAGAGCACGCCGACCAGACCGATCGGCACGTAGTGGTGCAGCTGTCGCCACCACCCCAGGCTGGCCACCCTGGGCAGGGTGACGCCTGCATGAACTACCAGAAGCATTGTGCTTCTCCCGCCCCTTTTTGTGTCCCCGGATTAAAGCAAAGTAAAAGACAGTGAACGAACGGCCAATAACGTGTTTCGCGGCGAAGACGGCCAAGAGCCGGCCATAGCTAACCCCGCCTCGCACCATGGCCAGTTGGGCCGGCGCGGGGGATGGGTGATGATTGCCAACGATAATCGAAGTCGCGCGGCACAATGCCGTCGGGTTGTTCCTCATTACCTTTCCTTGGCCCGATTTATTACTGGTGTTGCTTTGGTTCCTGTTGACCTATTACGACAGGGCGCATAGCGCTGGGGGGGAGGCAGAAAGCATAACATGCCGCACCGGTGCGGCGTACGGAGTTACCGTGTCCGATCCGATCCCGGCGAATTGCCGGAATCGCATCGGTGACCCCGGTCCTGCCGGTACGTACGAATCTTTCCGCTCTTTCCGCGTAAGTGTTCATGCGCGCATTATGTTGGCTTTCGCAGCTGAGTGGTCGCGGCGGCGGGGTGGGTGGTCGCGGCGGCGCGGCACCGGACCTCGCCCGGTAACGGATCCGGACCTCGCCCTTAGCGGATCAGGTCACGCGGCGCGATCCGGACCGCGACCGGTGCTCTAGCCAGACAGACTGGTACCACCGAGCACAAAGTAGCCAATGCCGGGACCGGATAAATCCCCCGGTGGCATGACTAACCGCTACGCTTAGCGTGTGTGCGTGTACCCGCCGGTTATCCGGCCGCGATGAACCACGTCGAGCAGGATGACTCCAGCCTGGGCCAGCCGTACGGGATTTTGGCTATCGCGGCGTCGGCCGGAGGCATCACCGCGCTGACCCGCGTGCTCGGCGGCCTGCCGGCCGGATTCCCGGTTCCCGTGGTCGTCGTCCAGCACCTGGACCCGCGCCACCAGACGATTATCGCCGAGGTGCTCGGCCGTCGCGTCAAGCTGCCCGTGCAGCTTGCGCAGGAGGGCCAGCAGGCCGAGCCCGGCATGATCTACGTAGCGCCGCCCAACCGGCACCTGCTGGTCGAGGCCGGGGGAAGGCTGACGCTTTCGAGCAGTGAGCTGGTACATTTCGTCCGCCCATCCGCCGATCTGCTCTTCGAGTCGGTGGCCGGAAGCTACGGGCGCAGGGCCATCGCCTGCGTGCTGACCGGCTCGGGCAGCGACGGCGCCATGGGCACGACCGCCGTCAAGTCGCGCGGAGGGACCGTGATCGCCGAAGATCCGGAACTCGCTGAGTTCAAGGGCATGCCGCAGGCGACCGTGGCATCGGGTTCCGTTGACTTCGTGCTGCCGCTCGACGAGATAGCCTCGGTGATCTGCGGGCTGGTCGAGGCGAGGACGTCATGACGCATTCGGGACCCAGCGAAATCCTCGACCCCGGCCTAGAGGACCTGCTGGCCTTCATCCGCGATTCCCGCGGCTTCGATTTCACCGGATATAAGCGGACATCGCTGGACCGGCGCATCCGCAAGCGCATGCACGAAGCCGGGATGACGGACTACGAGGACTACCGGGACCGGCTGGAAAGCAGCGCCGAGGAATTCAGTTACTTGTTCAACACGGTCCTGATCAATGTGACCAGCTTCTTCCGTGATATCGAGGCGTGGTCCTTCCTGCAGCGTGAGATCATACCGGGATTGATAGCCGAGACCGCCGCGGCGGAGGAGATCCGGGTGTGGAGCGCCGGCTGCTCCGGCGGCGAGGAGGCCTACTCGCTGGCGATAGCCTTCGCCGAGGCGCTGGGCGTCGAAGAATGCGCGAAACGAGTCAAGATCTACGGCACGGACGTTGACCCAGAGGCGCTGCGGGATGCCAGGGCCGGATTGTATCCGGCCAAGGCGCTTGAAGCATTCCCCGCCGAGCTAAAGGACAAGTACTTCGAGCAGAACGGCAGCCAGTTCGCGTTCCGGCCGGACCTGCGGCGCCGGGTGATCTTCGGCCGGCACGACATCACCAGCGACGCGCCGATCTCCCGGCTCGACCTTCTGCTGTGCCGTAACACGCTCATGTACTTCAACGCCGAGACCCAATCGCGTGTCGTCGACCGGTTCCACTTCGCGTTGCGGGAGAACGCCTACCTGTTTCTCGGCAAGGCCGAGATGCTGCTGTCCGAAGCTGACCGGTTCGAGGTGATCAGCATGCAGCAGCGGATCTTCAGGCGCCGGCCGGGCGCGGCCGTGTCCAAGTACCAGTCCGTCCCGCTCACGATCGACATCGGGGCGCCGGCTGAGAATCGCGAGGTGAGCAGGAAACGCCAGCTACGTGACCTGGCCCTGGAAACGGCGCCGTTCGCGGTCCTCGGCATCGACGCGGAGGGCACGATCGTCCTGCTGAACAACCAGATGCGGGCCCTGTTCGGATTGATGTCCCGCGACCTCGGCCGGGCCTTTCGGGACCTGGAGATCTCCTATCGCCCGATCGAGTTGCGCTCCCTCATCGAGCAGGCCTACGCCGAGCACCGCGTCGTCCGGGTGAACGGCGTGGAGCGGCCGGTCGGCGCCGACGAGGTGCAGTACCTTGACCTGCACATCCAGCCGCTCTGGGGTGCCGACGGGATGGCCGCGGGGGCCATCGTGCTGTTCATCGACACCACCTTCACCATCCGGCTGCAGATGGAGGTCAAGCGCAACCGGGAAGAGCTTGACACCGCGTACGAGGAACTGCAGTCAGGCAACGAGGAACTCGAGACCATGAACGACGAGATGCGCGTTCGCACCACCGAGCTTGACGAGGCGCGCACCTTCCTTGAAGGGGTGCTGTCCAGCGTCGCCGCCGGAGTGGTGGTGCTTGACTCCGGGCTGCTGGTCAGGAGCTGGAACAAGGGGGCGGAGGAACTCTGGGGCCTGCGCTCAGATGAGGTGCGCAATCGGGTGTTCTTCAATCTCGACTTCGGATTGCCGACCGCGCAGGTACGCGACGCGGTCCAGCAATGCCTCGCGTCCGGCCGTCAGACCGGCCCGGTCCAGGTGGGCGCGATCAATCGCATCGGCCGGAGGATCACCTGCCTGGTGACCTGCTCGCCCCTCGACGACAAGGGCGACGGCGACGGAGTCGTCCTGCTGATGGAAGAGGTCGGCCGGGACTAAGGCGCGGGGCGACCGCCGTCACCGACGTTCGGCGGCCAGCACGAGCACCGCGATGTCGTCGTGCGGCGGTTCGTCGGCGAACTCCTGCACGGCCGCGTGGATCCGCTCGGCGATGACGGTCGCGGGCAGTCCCGCCCAGCCGGTCATCAGCCGCGCCAGCCCGTTGTCATCGTCGAGTTGCCTGATGCCGTCGGTGCGCTCGGTTACCCCGTCAGTGACGCAGATCAGCGCATCGCCGGCCGCGAGTTCGGTCACGCCCGCGCGGTAGCCGGGGTCCGGCACGATGCCGAGCAGCAGCTGCGGCTCGCCGACCTGCTCCGCCTCCCCGGAGGCGCGCAGCAGCCACGGCAGCGGATGACCCGCGGAGGCGAGCGTCACCCGCGCTCCGCCGCCGCGCAGCGGGACGACCTCGCCGCAGAGCATGCTCAGGAAGCGATCCGGTGCGTCTTCGTCGATCACCACGCGGTTGAGCCGGTCGAGAATGGCGGTCGCGCCGTACCCATCGCGGGCGAGCAGCCGGACCGCGTTGCGGGCTAGTCCGGTGGTAACGGCGGCCTCCGGCCCGTTGCCGCACACATCGCCGAGCACGAGGCACCAGCGGTCCTGGCCGGCCTGGAAGAGGTCGTAGAAGTCGCCGCCGACGGCACAGTCCGCGACCACGGGTTCGTAGATGACGCTGGACTCGATGCCCGCGATGGCGCCGATCGCGGCGGGCCCGAGCGCCTGCTGCAGGATCCGGCTGGTCGCAGCCTCGCGCCGGTAGCCGCGGCACAGGTCCAGGGCGAACGCCACCCGGTGCCGCAGATCGTCCAGGAGCCCGGCCACGACCGGCTCGGCGGCCACGCGGTCCCGGCCCACCAGCAGCGTGCCCAGCCACCGGGTGCCGTAGACCAGCGGGAACTGTACCGCGCGCTGTCCCCCGCCAAGATATTCGTCCCGCCCCGCGCGTGACCGGGCCGGAACCGGCTGGCGTTCGAGCTCGGCTCTCAGCGGACCCAGCAGCCGCTCATCCTTGTGCCACACGTGCGCGAGCTGTGCCGATCCTGACTCGCCGGCCAGGTACACCGCACACCAGTCCGCGATCCTGGGCACCACGAGCATCGCGGTCAGGACCGCGATGTCGTCGGAGTCCGTGCGGCCGGCCAGCAGGCAGCTGGCCCGGGCCAGGAACGCCGCCGAGCCTTCGTGGGTGCCCGCACGTTCCGCCAGCCAGAACCGCTCCACGGCGACGGCAACCTCGTCGGCGGCCTGCCGCAGGGCCAGCGTGGTGTGCTGGCCGAACCGCCCGCTCTCCCAGGCGCCGACCGCGAGCAGCCCGATGACCTGGCCGTTGGCGGCAATCGGCACGGTGGCCAGCGAGCGGCACGGATAGCCCCAGATGGCGGGGATGTGATCACGGTCGGGACTGCGCTCGCTGTACAGGCCGGGCGCCTGCGCGAGATCGAAGGGCCCGCTGGCCGCGACCCGGGTGATGAGGGGTTCGGGCAGCTGGCCGGCCACGGGGACCACGACCAGCCAGGCCGGATCCTCGTCAGCCCGCAAGATGCACGCGGTATCGGCACCGGTCGACGCCCGGACCAGGTCGAGCGCGCGGTCGAGGAAGCTGCCGGTCAGCGACGCGTTGGCCAGGATGCCCGCGATCCCCCGACGCACTTCCCCGCTGTCGTACCCGCCCGCCGCGGCACCCGGCAGCGCGTAGTTGAACCATACGGACTTGGTCTGCGCGGCATAGCTGACGCCCCAGGAGTCGGCGAGCTGATCGACGATGAGCAGCCCGCGCCCGCTCTCCTGATCGGCCCCGTCCGCCGCCCTCGGATCCGACGGGGGTATCAGCCGGCGCCGGTTGCCGTCGCTCACCTCGACCCGGACGCCGCCGTCCCGCACGCGGCAGGCCACCTCGATGTCCGTGCCCGCGTGGACCAGCGCGTTCGTCACGATTTCGCAGGTGAGCAGGGCGACGTCGGCGGTGGCGTCCGCTGTCTGCCAGTCCTCGAGCGCGTGCCGGACGAACCGCCTGGCCGCCGCGGCAGACGTGGCATCGGCCGGGAAGGATGCGCGGGTATGACGCGAGACCGACACGAGACCTCCGGGGTTTACTTCTGAGATTCTTACACCAAGATGGGCGCATCGGTGACAGAATGAACTTAATTCCTTACTCCAGGTCACGTCACCAAGGTGGTCGCCGTGATATCCGATCAAATGGGCCGGTACCTAGACGGCCGGGCGAAGCTGCCGCGCACGCCGGACGGCTTGGCGGACGCGACCTTGAGGACCATGGCGCTGCTGTCAGACTCCCGGCGGCTGGCCAAGCAATTGCAGGACTGGTCCAACGAGCTGCGGCGCAACCAGGCTGAGCTGCGCCGCTCGCAGGTCGAGCTCGGGGAGAAGGCCAAGGTGCTAGCGGCCACCTCGCAGCGCAAATCCGACATCCTGGCGGGCATGTCCCACGAGTTGCGGACGCCGCTGAACAGCATGCTGACCCTGGCCCAGCTGCTCGCCGAGAACCCAGAGGGCAACTTGTCGGAGTCCGAGGTCAAGTCCGCCTCGACGATCTACCGGGCCGGCACCAACCTGCTGCAGATCATCAACGACCTCCTGGACCTGTCCAAGGTCGCGGCGGGCCGGCTGGAAGTGCGCCCAGGCCCGGTGCGGACCGCCAGGATGGTCGATGACCTGGACGCGGCCTTCCGCCCGATGGCGGTGGGCAAGGGGCTGCGCTTCGACGTCGAGGTGTCGCCCGAGGTGCCCGACGAGCTGTTCACCGACGAGTGGCGTCTGCAGCAGATCCTGGGCAACCTGCTGTCCAACGCGATCAAGTTCACCGCTTCGGGAACCGTAGCCTTGCGGATCAGTGGTGAGCCGGGAACGCCCGCCGTGCTCGCCCTCGCCGTGAGCGACACCGGCATCGGGATCCCCGCCGACCTGCTCGAGGCCGTCTTCGAGGCCTTCCGCCAGGCTGACGCGGGCACGAGCCGGGGGTACGGGGGCACCGGGCTGGGGCTGACCATCAGCCGCGGGATCGCCAGCCTGCTCGGCGGCACCATCCGCGCCGAGAGCGTCCAGGGCAGCGGCAGTACGTTCACGCTCTGTCTGCCCGCCGTGTGCGCCGCCGAGACGAGCCCGGACCCCGGCGCGCTACCGGAGACCTCGGACGCCGTCGACGATGCCGCCAAGCTCGCGCAGTGGCGGGCCGGGCCCGCCGGCCGGCTGCTCCGCGGCGCGCGGGTGCTCATCGTCGACGACGACATCAGGAGCGTATTCGCGCTGGCCCAGGTGCTCGGCAGGCTAGGCGCGCTCGTCCGTTACGCCGAGAACGGCCCGGAAGGAATCGAGCAGGTGCAAAGTGATCCACGGACGTCGTTGGTCCTGATGGACGTGACGACGCCCGAGTGGGACGGCTACCAGGCCATCAGGGCGATCCGGGCGATGCCCGGCCGGGACGGCTTGCCGATCATCGCCATGACCACCGGGGCCGCGCCAGGGGACCGGGACGAATCACCGGCCGGCCAGGCCTTCGACCGCGTGCCCAAGCCGGTCGACCCGGATCAGCTGCTCGACCTGATAGGCCGGCGGCTCGGCCACGCCCAAGTTACGGTGGAGTGACCATGATGACGGAGACCCCCCGGGTGCTGCTCGTGGACGACATGGAGGACAACCTGGTCGCCCTGGAGGCGATCCTGCGGCCGCTGCACCTCGACCTGGTCCGCGCCAGGTCAGGCGAGGAGGCGATGAAGGCGCTGCTGCGCGCGGATTTCGCGCTCATCTTGATGGACGTGGTGATGCCGGGAATGGACGGCTTCGAGACCGCCGCCCACATCAGGCGCCTGGATCAGACCAGAGACGTGCCCATTATCTTCCTCACGGCTTTCGACCGGACGCCCGAGTATGCCCTGCGCGGCTGTTCGGTGGGGGCCGCGGACTACCTCACCAAGCCGTTCGACCCCTGGGTGCTGCGCGCGAAGGTTGAGGTGTTCGTCGACCTTAGCTGCAAGAGCCGGCCGCCCGGCCAGACCCGGCCGCTGGCCGACGTCGAGGCCTGCCTGGACCGCCTGGAGGCAACGGTTCCGCGACTGGACGCAACGGCGGCCGAGTCGCCGCGGAGCGGGCTGGCCGAGACCGTCTCCGAGCTGGCTGACCAGGTACGCGACATGCGGATAGCGGTCAATGCCCTAGCCGGCGCCCAGAACGTGAGATAGCTTGGTGTAAGGCAATGATTACTTTAAGTATCTGAGTGATCGTGCCCTTTGGGGGATCTGTGACAATAAGCCCGGCCGCAACGGCGACCCGCGTCCTGTACATCGACGACAACCAGGACAACATCTTTCTGCTGCGGCGCCTGTTCAGGCGCAGCTGCCCGGACATCGCGCTATACACCGCCATGACCGGCGGCGAGGGCGTCAAGGCGGCGATCGACGAGCGGCCGGCCCTCATCCTGCTCGACAACCGCCTGCCCGACACTAACGGCGAGCAAGTCCTGCGCGAGCTCGCCACCATCCCGGCCACGGCCGCGATCCCGGTCGTCATCCTCAGCGCCGACTCGAGCCCGGTGATCATCAAGGAACTCATCGCGGCGGGCGCCGCGGATTTCCTGGCCAAGCCGTTCGACGGTCCGCAGCTGCTGGCCATCCTCGGACGTTACCTGCCCTGACCTGCGCGGAGCGATGAGTTTAAGCTCGTCGCATGGCCAGGTACTTCGACATCCATACGACCAACCCGCAGCGGCGCTCGATCGCCGCGATCGCCGATATCGTGCGGGCCGGCGGCGTGATCGCCTACCCGACAGACTCCTGCTACGCGCTCGGGTGCCAGCTCGGCAACACGGACGGCTTCGCGAGGATCAGGTCGATCAGGCACCTGGACGAACGGCACCACCTGACGCTGGTGTGCCAGGACTTCGCCCAGCTAGGCCAGTTCGCGTACGTGACCAACCCGGTGTTCCGGGCGATCAAGGCGGCGACCCCCGGCCGTTATACGTTCATCCTGCCCGCGACCAAGGAGGTGCCGCGCAGGTTGCAGCACCCGAAGAAGAAGACCGTGGGGGTGCGGATCCCGGACCACGTGGTGGCCCAGGCGCTGCTCGCCGAGCTCGGCGAGCCGCTTGTCTCCAGTACCTTGCTGCTGCCCGGTCAGGACGAGCCCATGACCCAGGGGTGGGAGATCGCCGAGGAGCTTGACCAGGCCGTGGACGCGGTGATCGACTCGGGCGACTGCGGCACCGAGCCGACCACGGTGATCGACTTCTCGCAGGCCGAGCCCGAGATCGTGCGCCGCGGAGCAGGCGACACGTCCGGTTTCGAGTGACCCCCGTGCCAGCCATCCACCAGTACCGGCAGGTTGCCGAGTCGTTCGGCGTCGATCCCGGGCTTTACGACCGGGCCCGGCCAAGCTATCCCGACGCTTTGGTGGCGCGGATCGTCGCGGCCAGTCCCGGGCTCGACGTCCTGGACGTCGGCTGCGGGACCGGCATCGCCGCCCGGCAGTTCCGGGCGGCCGGGTGCCGGGTGCTGGGGGTCGAGCCCGACGCGCGGATGGCTGACTTCGCCCGGCGGACCGGGATCGAGGTCGAGGTGGCGACGTTCGAGGCGTGGGACAGCGCCGGCCGGACGTTCGACGCGGTCGTGGCCGGGCAGTCCTGGCACTGGGTGGACCCGGTGGCGGGAGCGGCCCAGGCGGCCCGGGTCCTGCGGCCCGGCGGCCGGCTGGCCTTGTTCTGGCACGTGTTCGAGCCACCGCGGGACGTGGCCGAAGCCGTGGGCGCGGTCTATCGGCGGGTGGTGCCCGACTCGCCGTTCAACCTCGGGGCCAGGTCGCAGCAGACCGACCGGACCGCGGAGTTGTTCACCACCAGGGCCGCCGACGGGATGCGGGAGGCGGGCGGGTTCGGCGAGCCGGAGCAGTGGCGGTTCGACTGGGAGCGGTGCTACACCAGGGACGAGTGGCTGGACCAGCTGGCCTCGTCCGGCGCCATCACCCCGCTGCCGCCGGACAAGCGGGCGGAGGTGCTGGCGGGGAGCGGTGCCGCGCTCGACGCGATGGGCGGCCGGGTCACGGTGAGCATGGTTACGGTGGCGATCGTCGCGGCGCGAGCCGGCGCACTACCATCGGAGAGTGCCTGATCCTGCGTCTGGTGCGCTGCACCTGATCCAGTCGTTCGCCAACACGCTGAGCGCGGAACCGGATACGGACCTGCTGGGGACGCGCGAGGAGGCCGCCGCCTGGCTTCACGCGGCGGCCTTGCTGCCGGCCGAGACCGGCCTGACCAACTCCGAACACGCGGCCCTGCTCCGGCTGCGCGGGGCGATCAGGGACGTGCTGGCCGCCCACGGCGACGGGCGGGAGGACGCCGCGGCCGCGGGCCTCCTGACCAGGACGCTGGCCGAGGGTCGGCTCGTCGTGACCGTGGATCCCGCGAGCACGGTCCGGCTGGCCAGTGCCGCCCGGGCCAGCTATCCCAGCGTCGTGGCGGGCATCGCCGTCGCCGTGGCCGATTCGGCCGCGGCCGGCGCCTGGCTCGGCCTGAAGTCCTGCCAGGCGCCGCACTGCGGCCGGGCCTTCTACGACCACTCCGGCTCGTCTCGCTGTCCCGTGCACGCGCCGGGGTGACGCGGCACGAAGGGGACCGGGGGCACGCAGGGTTGGCCGTTCGGCATAAATCTTGTCCTGTCGCCCTGAGTCAGCTGGCGGCGTACAGGATGTCGTACGGGCCTTGCTTGAGCTCGCACTCCTTCAGGTCGGCGCTGGGGAAGCCGTTGTGCACCGAGGGGGTCGCGGTCCAGTTCAGGGCCAGGCCGGGAATGTTCGTCGGAACGCTGTTCGCGGCGGCGAGCGCGGCCGCGAGCTTGGTCCCGTCCAGGGTGTTGGCCTTCTGGATCGCCCACTTGATCGCGAGCAGGTTCAGGTAGCCGGTCAGGACCCCGGACGTCTCGGGGTTGAGCCCGATCTTGGCCGCGGAGGCCTGGAGCAGGGCCGTGTTCTCCGGGGTCAGCAAGGAGGACGTCGGCTGCCCCAGCGTGTAGGAGACGTCGCAGCCGTCGACCGTCCCCGGCGGGACCTGGGAGGCGGTGACGCCGTAGTCGTTCAGCCCGCCCCAGCCGATGATCTTGGGTGACCAGTCGATCTGCTTGAACCCGGCGACCATGGCCGTGACGCCGGTGAACCCGGTCGGGAACACCGTCTGGACCCCGTCCTCCTTCGCCTCGGTCAGCGGGGTGGTCAGGTCGATGGCGGTGGGCGAGTAGGTGATGGTCTTGATGAACGTCAGCCCGGCGGCCTTGGTGTCCGCCTCGGCGTCGGCCGCCAGTTCCACGCTGAACGACGTGCCGTCGGACAAGATCCCGATGTCGTTGTCGCCGTGCGACTTGGCATAGTTCACCATCAGCTGGGCGTACTCGGCGTTCGACGGGAGGGTGCTGTACGCGGTCGGGTTCCGCGCCGCGTTGAACAGGGCGTAGGCGCCGTCTCCGTTGACGACCAGCGTGTGCTGCTGCATAAAGTACGGCTGGATCTGGTTCTGCGCGGAGGAGAACGAGTCGTTGACGATGATCACGTTGCCTTGGGAGACGAGCTGGCGGGCGATGCTCAGCGACGTCGCCGGGTCCCCCTTGTCGTTGTAGTTCGACAGCGCGAACTGGTGCCCGCATACGCTGTCATGCGCGTTGAAGTAGTCGACTTCGATGTTGGACTCGAGCTCGGTCAGCGTCCCTGATGACGCGGTCGGGCCGCTCAGCGGCTCGATGTTCGCGATCTTGATCGGGCCAGGCGGGATGTTCGAGCACAGGCCCGCGCCGCCGCCCGCCGTGGTCACGGCTGACGATGAGTTGCTGGCCGAACTGCACGCGGCCAGCGCCACCACTGCCCCGACCGCGACGGGCAGGAATCGATAACGGAAAATAGCCATTCCTATGTGCCACTCCCTTATTATTCTCAGCCGTTAAGAATTTGACCTTCGCATTAGCGTTTCCGCGCAACCGATCGATGAATACGCCGTGCCTGCCGCCGGGCGCAGGCCGCGGTCCCGAGGCGTGCGGGGCGGCCCCGCGCTACGGGGGCCACCGGTCAGCCGTCTGGTCCGGCCGGATCCAGGTAGTTTGATGGTTGTCAAGTTGTTGACTCAGGCGCCGGTGTGTCCGGCGGTGACCGGTAGCATGCTAGCGGCCCGCGCAGGCGTGATGCCCGAGTTGCGCCAGATTGGCGCCCTGATCTCGCCTGCTGAGAACGTCGATGCGGACCGGAGCCTGCGGCGTGTTCGACCCGTCCGGTCCCGACCAGCGCCGCGTGTTCACCGCCGCGGTCCGCGAAGGTTAGATGAGCTTTTCGCCAGATATCTCGTACCCCGTCCCACTAAAGTTGTGGCATCTCACATTTAAAGTTGCGGCAGCCCAAATTCGTGCAGCCGGAGGTCGTTGGTCCAGGTGGGTCGACAGTGCCGCGACTCGACAAAGCGCGTAACCAGCGAGGACATCTGCGATGGGAAACCATAGGGTGGCGCGCGCCGGACCGCGCGCCGACGGCGCCGACCAGTACGCNNTACGCCACCGAGGCCAAGGCCCCTCACTTCACCGGTCCGCGCAGGCTGACCCTGCAGAACTGGCCGGTGTCCACCCGGCTGATCGCCGTGATCATCCTGGCCCTGCTCATGGGCCTGGTCTTCGGTGGGCTGCAGGTCGGGTCGGCAGTCGACAGCGCGGACGAGTTCGGCCGGGTGTCGCAGCTCGCCATTCTCGGACAGCAGGTCGCCGACCTGGTGCAGGCGCTGGAGACCGAGCGCGACCAGACCGCCGGGATCGCGCCCCTGACCCAGACCAGCAGCCTGAACGGCGCGTACCGCGCCACCGGCGTCGCGGCGGCCCGGGTCCAGGCGCTGGCCGCCGGGATCGGCGGTTCCTACCCGGCTAACATCCAGGCCCGGGTGGCCACCGTGATCTCCGACATCCAGGACCTCCCGGGCCTGCGCATCACGGCTCAGGCCAGCCAGTCCGCGCTGGCGGTGATCGGCGCCTATGCCCGCCCTATTACCGACATGATCGCCCTGGAGGACCAGATCGGGCAGGGCGAGTCCGACTCCTCCCTGGTCAGTGACGTCCAGACGCTCAACGCGATGGCCCTGGCCAAGGACCAGGCGGCGCAGCAGCGCGCGCTGCTGTTCAACGCGTTCCTGCACCATGCCTTCGCCGACCAGGAGCAGCAGGCGCTGATCACCGCCCAGTCCGGACAGCTCATCGACCTGACGGCGTTCAGCACGACAGCGACGCCGGCCGAGCAGAGCATGTACGACAGCACCGTGGCCGGGACGCCGTCCTACGAGCTGTCCGAGAACATCGAGATCTTCGTCCAGGGCGCCGACAGCCTGGCCGGCGGCACGAGTGCCCTGGGCATCAAGCAGTCGCAGGCGCCGCAGGTGTGGTACCGGGCCCAGTCCGGCACGGTCGACGGCATGCAGCAGGTCGAGCTGGATGTAGCCCAGAACATCGTCGCGCGGGCCCACTCGCTGCAGAGCAACGCGCACCGGTCCGCGCTGCTCACCGCCATCCTGGTCGCGGTCATCCTGCTCCTGGTCCTGATCGCCACCGTCGCCGTGGCCCGGTCCCTGGTCGGGCCGCTGCGCAGGCTGCGCGAAGGCGCGCTCAACATCGCCGCGGTGGAACTGCCGGAGCGGGTCCGGATGCTGGGCGAGACCCAGGACCCCGCCACCAGCCTGGAGGTGGCGCCGATCGACGTGTTGTCCGGCGACGAGATCGGCCAGGTGGCCCGGGCGTTCGACCAGGTCCACTCCGAGGCGGTGCGGCTGGCCAGCAACGAGGCCATGCTGCGTAACAGCTTCAACGCCGTGTTCGTCAACCTGTCCCGGCGCAGCCAGTCCCTGATCGAGCGCCTGGTACGCATGATCGACTCCCTCGAGCAGAACGAGGATAACCCCGAGCGGCTGTCCAACCTGTTCACCATGGACCACCTGGTCACCCGCATGCGCCGCAACTCCGAGAACCTGCTCCTGCTGGCCGGGCACGAGAGCACCCGCAAGTGGAGCGATCCGGTGTCGCTGGCCGACGTGGCCCGGGCCGCGGTCTCGGAGATCGAGCAGTACAGCCGGGTGACCCTGAAGATCCAGCCGGGGATCGCGGTCACCGGGCAGGCGGTCTCCGACGTCGTGCACCTGCTGGCCGAGGTGATCGAGAACGCCACGATCTTCTCCTCCAAGGACACCTCGGTGCAGGTGGCCGCCGAGGAGCTGACCAGCGGCGGCGTGCTGATCGAGGTCAGCGACGGCGGGGTGGGCGTGCCGGAGGCCCGGCTGGCCGAGATGAACTGGCGGCTGGACAACCCGCCGGTCATGGACGTGTCCGTGTCGCGGCACATGGGGCTGTTCGCGGTGGCCCGGCTGGCTGAACGGCACGGGGTTCGGGTCCGGCTGCGACCGCGGTCGCCGCACGGGCTGACCGCCTTGATCTGGCTGCCGGACGGCGTCACCGAGCGGGAAGCCAGCCTGTACGGCGCGCGGTCCCGCGCGCTGGCCGCGCAGGCGGACTTCTCGAGCCGGGAGATGCCCGCCGGTTACGACCTGCGGGTCCCGGGCCCGGTCTCTGAGGTCCAGCCCGCGAACCACCGGCGCGACGTCATCGTGCCCGAGCCTGCCGTTACCGGACCGCCTGCCTTCAGTGGTCCGCCCGCCGTCAGCGGTCCGCCCGCCGTCAGCGGCTCGCCTGCCTTCAGTGGCTCGGCCGCCGGGACTGGCCCGGTGCCGGTCGCCGCGACTGCGGCGAGGTCGGACTGGTTCCGGAGCCGGTCGGCGGGCGGCATGGGTAACGGCGCTGCTGCGGCTGCGGCGGCCGGGGCCGGGGCTGGGGCCGGGGCCGGGGCCGGGGCCGCGCTGCCGGATGGCCGCGGGGCGGCCGGGTCCGATGGGTGGGCGGTTGGCAGGCACGCGGCCCAGGTCATCGCCGAGCCGGTCCGGGGCAACCTCACGTCCGCCGGACTGCCCACGCGCATCCCGCAGGCGAACCTCATTCCCGGCTCCGTGGGCGGCGGTCGCCCGGCGGGCCACGGCTGGGCCAGCCGCTCGGGATCCGGGCCGGCTACGCCAGTTACCTCACCGACCACACCGCGATCACCGCGATCACCTGACGTGGCCCGCAACCGCCTGAGTGGGTTCCAGCGCGGGGTCCGCCGCGCCAAAGGCCTGACCCCCGACGACGGAGAGGGAGCCGACCGTTGAGTTACGCATACCGCCAGGACCTGAGCTGGCTCGTCACCGACTTCACCACGCGAGTCGCGGATGTCGCGCATGCGGCCGTGGTATCCGCGGACGGCGTGCCGCTCGCGCTCTCCGAACACATCCCTGATGGTTTCGCCGCGCAGCTCGCGGCCATCATCTCGGGGCTGACCAGCCTGATGCAGGGTGCCGCGCGGATGTTCGAGGCCGGTGATCCCACCCAGGCCCTGGTGGAGATGGAAGGCGGGCTGATGTTCGTCATGGCCATCAGCGGAGGCTCCAGCCTGGCCGTTCTGGCCGCTCCGGAGTGCGACACCGACCTGGTGGCCTACGAGATGACGCGGCTGGTCGAGGCGGTCGGTGACGTGCTGACCCCTGCTACCCGCGCCCCGTACGGCACCTGAGGTTGCCGGTCGCTCCGTTAGGTGAGTTGCTTTCGGTACGCCGTCCAGGTGTGCGCCACGGTGAACCCGGCCCGTTCGTACAGCCGGACGGCCCCGGTGAGCGAGTCGGCATCCACCCCCAGTGACGCCCGGTCGTACCCGTTCGCGCGGGCGGCGGACATCGCGGTCATCAGCAGGGCGGTGGCGATGCCCCGCTTGCGGCCGGCCGCGCGCGTGCCGATCAGGGCGATGTGCAGGTCACGATGCCCGGTCCGCTCGTGGTAGGCCTCGTACTCCTGGCCGATCAGCATGCCGAGCGGCTCGGACCCCTGGTAGGCCAGGAAGCTGAGCCCGGGCCGGAAGGCGCTGGAGGCCAGGAAGTACGCCCAGCTTTCCGCGCTGGTCTCGATCGAGCCCCAGTGGTCACGGAACGACTCGTTGCGGATTTGGCGGGCGTGTTCGGCCAGGTCCGGCGCGTAACCGACGATCGTCACGCCCGCTGGAATCTCGGCCGCCGAGATGGGCGCCGACAGGTCCCTGACCATCGAGTGGAACCAGCGCACGGGCCGGTAACCCCGCTGCTCGTGCAGCGCGACCGCCCCGGCGTTGGTCGACAGGCACCCGCTCGACAGCGACAGCTGGCGGCCGGGAAAAAGGTCCTTGTGCAGCGGAACCGCGGTCTGTTCGGCCCAGTCCAGGAGCTCCGCGCCGAGCCCGCGACCGCGGTACGAGGGGTGCACTCCGCCTTCGTGCAGGATGGTGTGCTCCGGGTCGGCGACGCCGCGGAGGGTCAGCATTCCGTAGCCGATCATGGTGCGGCCTTCGTAGATCGCTACCGAGCCGCGCGCGAAATCGTGCCTCGGGTGGCCGAAGGTCTCCTGCACGTCCTGCTCGCTGGTGTGGTCGTCGGTCCCGTCCGCATTCGCGATCGCGGTCAGCAGCGTGACCCAGTCTCCCGCGTCAGCCGGCGCCAGCGGCCGTCTGTCGAAGCCCATGGTCAACGATTGTGTCTCAGGTCTGGGGCGGGGCCAAACGGTTTGGTCACCTGCAATCACCGGTTGCACATCTATGCTTAGATGAGCCAGTGGTTCGCCGACCGGGTGGAACTGGTCGTGGAACCAGGCGCTCATGGCTACATGCAGTTCGGGGACCAGGGCGGCCCGGTGGTCGTGGAGACGGTCGATCCGCCGACTCGCTTCTCGTTCCGCTGGAACTATCCCGACGGGGAGGAACCAGTGACCGGCAACTCGATGCTCGTCGAGTTCACGCTGACGCCGGAAGGCAGCGAGCGGACCCGTCTTCGAGTGTCCGAAAGCGGCCACGAGCTGCTCGCCTGGCCCGACGCGGAGAAGCAACGTTACGCCGAAGAGCACTGGGACGGCTGGGCCGAGTACCTGGACCGCCTCGCCCGCATCCTCGCGAAGCGCCAACCACGATGACGGCGCAGGCCGATGACGAGTTGTGGTCGGCCATCGCCGACCCGTCTCGTCGCCGGGTCCTCGACCTCCTGGTCAGCAACGGTGACGTCAGCGCCAGTTGGCTGGCTGGCCACGTGCCCTTCTCTCGCCAGGCGGTCTCCAAACATCTCGTCGTGCTCGAACAGGCCGGGCTGGTCAGCCGGCACAAGCAGGGCCGGGAGGTTCTCTACCAGGTAGAAGCCCACCGCCTCGACCAAGCCACCCGGGCCATGGCTGACCTCGCCGCGCAATGGGACCGGCGACTGGCCACGATCAAACGGATCGCCGAAGCAGCGCACGCAGAAGCCGCAGGCTCTAACCCTCCCAGCCAAGGAGACCGCCATGAAGGATGAATCAGCGAACCCCGGCGCGCCGACCGTCGGCGGCACCAGTGCACCGCGCCTGCCTGCGGCCGTCGACCGGGCCGCCTTCGAGGTCGAACTTGACCGGCTGCGGGACCGGGAGAAGGCGCACACCCGCGAAGGCGACGCGATCGCGGCGGCCCGGCGGCTGCTGCCCATGACCGAGGTCGACGCCAGCCTCCCGCTGGCTGGGCCGCACGGGCCGCTCACCCTGCTCGACGCGTTCGAAGGGCGCCGACAGCTCATCGCCTACTACTTCATGTGGTGGGCCGGCCATCCCGCCGCCGAGCAGTGCGAGGGCTGCACCTGGGTCACCACCCAGGTCACGGACCTGTCCTACTTGCATTCCCGGGACATTACCTACGCGGTCTTCTGCCAGGGCCCCTACGACGCAAGCGCCCGCTACCGCGACTTCATGGGCTGGGACGTGCCCTGGTACTCAGCCCAGGACTCCCTCGGCGCGCTTCTGACCGGGCGCCAGCTCGGCTTGTTCCACCTGGTGTGCTACCTACGGGACGGCGACCGCGTCTTCGAAACCTACTGGACGAAACGCCGCGGCGTCGAGGCCCTAGACTACAGCTACGCGCTCATGGACCTGACCGTGTACGGACGCCAGGAGTCATGGGAGGTCTCGCCCCCCGGCTGGCCGCAACAGTGCTCCAACACGCGGACCGACGGCGGCTCACCCGAATGGCCACCAGTGTCGGTGTGGCCGGGCGGACGCCCCATCGCCCAGTGGCCGCGACTCGACACCGGACGCTCTGACGATCTCGCCGTCGGGCCCTGAGCTGCGGGCGGCCGCTACAACGAGTAGGCGGTGGGGGTTTTGGTGTAGGTGCGGCCGGAGGGGGTGCGCCAGATCAGGACGCCCGGTTCGGGCTGGTCCAAGTGCCAGCCTTGGGCTTGCTTGGCGCGGTGATGGTGACGGCACAACGGGGCGAGCCCGCATTCGCAGGTCCGGCCGCCCTGGTCCCAGGGCACCGTATGGTCCAGGTCGCAGCGGGCGGCGGGCCGGGTGCAGCCCGGCGCGGTGCACCGGTTGTTGCGGGCGCGGATCAGGTGGGTGAGCTTGCGGCTGGGGTGGTATCCGACCTCGCCGTGGGCGTGGTCGCACGGACCGCGAGCGATCGGGGTCAGCGGTGCGGTGATGGTGATCGGCGGTCCGGTGCCGGGCGGACCGATGCCGGATGGGGGGTGACGGCCGCGCAGGCAGGCGTGGGCGGCGGCGGTGCCGTCGGGGTCGAGCGCGGTGACGCACCAGCGGGTGCGGGGATGTCGGGCTGCGGCGGCGGCCAGGTCGCGGGCGTCGTCGCCGTCGAGCGCGCCGTAGGCGTCGGCGTCGCCGGGAGCCTCGGACTGGCCCAAGTAGGTGGCTAGGGGGATGGTGAGGGTGACCAGGGCGGCCAGGCTCGGGCCGGGTGCCGGGCTCGGGCTGGGTGCCGGGCTGGGGCTGGGGCTGGGGCTGGGGGTAGGAGCGGGGCCGGGACCGCCAGGTCCACGGCCACCGGGGCCGGGTGGGCCGGGCGGATCGCTGTCCGGGGGCGGCTGCTCTGGGCCGGCATTGGCCAGGTCGGGGAGCGCGGGATCGGTGGTCGCGGAATCAGGGGTCGCGGGGTCGGGGGCGGGCTCGGGAAGGGTGTCGCGGCCTTGGAGTAGGTCGAGGAAGGCACGGACTCTTAGTTCTTCTAGGGTGCCGTCCAGGCCGGCGGCGCGCAGGTCTAGGGCGCGTTGCTCGATGTGCTGCCACGAGGCCAGGACTTCATCACTGGGGAGCTCGCGGGCGATCATGCCGCCGTGGCCGGATTCCTCGCGGAACCGGCGGACGTGGGTGTCGCGTTTGGCGGCTTCTTTCTGCTTGCGGACCGCCTCGGGGTCCAGCGTGAGGACTAGCTTGCGGGCGGCGTAACGCAGCTCGCCGTAGGTCATGCCCGGTGCGGCCGCCGCGAGGATCTGATCGGCCTTGGCCGCGTCGGCGTCGGACAAGATGCGGGTCTGCTCTTCGATGATGTGCAGGTGGATCGGGTGGATCAGGCCGACGTACATCGCGGCGAAGGTCTTGGGAAGGCGTTTGGCGACGGTGGTGGAGTATTCCATCTGCCCGGCGGCTGAGGCCTGGCTCATGTGCAGTTCGCTGGCCAGCTCGTCGGCGGCGAACTCACCCTCCAGGCCCGTACCGGCGCGGCGGGCGAACTCTTTGATGGCCGTCAATAGGATCCACGCGTTGCGGCATTCCTGGCGCCGGGCCCCGGAGATGATGCCGAGTAGCTGGTCATTGGAGCAGCCCGTCAGCCCGGAGCCGTCCTCGCCGGTGACCGTGTCCACGATCGTGGCCAGCAGGGCGCCGGGAGCCATCGTGTCCGCCTGGCCGTTCTGGGCGAACCCAGACAGGGTCAGCTTTTCGGCAGGCAGCGTGATGAACAGGCCTTGTTCCGGTCCTGGGGCGTCGCTATCGGGCTCGGCGTCGTCGGGGCCGGAGTCGGGGAAAGGGTCCTGGAGCACGCGCCACGCTCCGTTCGGAAGAAATAAGAGAAAGACGATGGGAACAGTATAACGTACTATCGGTTCAGTGTCGACTTTTATACGAAAACTAGTATGATGGCTTGACTGGGGAGTGGATTTTCGGGACGGTGGGGCGGTGGAGTGGACCGGTGCGCGGTATGCGGACAGCCCGACGGTCGAGGTGCCGATCGAGATCGGCGCGCCGCCGGAGCGAGTGTGGGCGATCGTGTCGGACATCGAGACGATGCCGGGGACCAGCCCGGAGTTGCAGGCGGTGGAGTGGCTGGACGGGCGGGGCGGGCCGGGGCTGGGGGCGCGGTTCAGGGGGCACAACCGGCATGAGGCCCTCGGGGAGTGGTCGACGGTATCGCAGATCGTCGAGTACGAGCCGCCGCGGGTGTTCGCGTGGGCGGTCGGGGATCCGGAGTGGCCAATGGCGACCTGGCGGTTCAGCCTGGAGCCGCGGGAGGGCGGGACGCTGCTGAGGCAGTGGGTGCAGCTGGGGCCGGGGCCTTCGGGATTGTCGGTGGCGATCGAGCAGATGCCGGATAAGGAACAGAAGATCGTGTTCGTGCGGCTGCGGGAGTTCGAGGCGAATATGGGGGCCACGCTGGCGGCGATCAAGCGGCTGGCCGAGCAGTAGTGCGCACCGCGACCACGATCGAGGCGTCGGGTGGCAGCTGGCCGGAGACGGTGGAGTTCGTCCGCGAGGCGGAGCGGCTGGGACTGGACATCTGCTGGGTCGCCGAGGCGTGGGGGTCCGAGGCGCCGTCCGCGCTGGGGTACCTGGCCGCGCGGACTTCGCGGCTGCTATTGGGATCGGGGATCATCCAGCTCGGCACGCGGACGCCGGTGGCCATCGCCCAGGCGGCGATCACCTTGTCGAACATCTCCGGCGGGCGGTTCCTGCTGGGCCTGGGCGCCTCGGGCCCGCAGGTGATCGAGGGCCTGCACGGCGTGCCGTTCGGGCGGCCGGTGACACGGATGCGGGAGACGGTCGAGATCGTGCGGCTCGCGGCTTTGGGCATGAAAGTGTCGTTCGCCGGGCGGGAGTTCGCCATCCCGCTGCCGGGCAGCGGGGCTCGGCCGATGCGGCTGTCGATGCGGGCCGAGTATCCGATCCCGGTGTACCTGGCCACGCTCTCCCCGGCCATGCTGCGGCTGACCGGGGAGATCGCGGACGGCTGGCTGGGCACGAGCTTCGTGCCGGAAGGCGCTGCTGCTTACTTCCGGTATCTGGACGAGGGGCTGGCCGCGGCGGGGCGGACGCGGGGCGACCTGGACGTTTGCCAGGGGGCGGAGGTGGCGTTCTGCGATACCGCGGAGTCGCTGGGGGCGATGGTGGCTTCGCGAAAGCCGGGGCTCGCGTTCAGCCTGGGCGGGATGGGCACGGCCAGCTCCAACTTCTACAACGACGCCTACAGCCGGCAGGGCTGGGCGGACGTCGCGGCCGAGGTGCGGGAGCGCTGGCAGGCCGGTGACCGGGACGGCGCGGCCCAGCTGGTCACCGACGAGATGGTGCTGGCCACGACGCTGATCGGGACCGAGGACATGGTGCGCGAGCGGCTGCGGGTCTGGCGCGACGCCGGGGTCGACACCGTCCGGCTCTATCCGGCTGGCGAGACGCTGGCCGACCGGCTGGATACGTTGGGGCGGGCGCTGGACCTGGTCCGCGCGCTGTCGTTAGGCCAGGCTGTTGTAGAAGTTGCGGAGGTCGTCGGCCAGGACCTGGGGTTCGGTGTGGGCGGCGTAGTGGCCGCCGGGCTCTTGGTGCAGGTTCCACTGGGTGATGTTCTTGTGGTCGCGTTCGGCGAACCGGCGGACGCCGGAGAAGTCGCCGTTGAAGCCCGCCAGTCCCAGCGGGATCGTGGTGGGCTCGGCGGCAAAGTACAGGGCGACGTTGTTCAGGATGAAGTGTCGTCCAGGCTCCGCTCCCCCATCGCGTCGTCGGTCATGAGCTGCGCGTTCCAGCCGAGCAGGCCGGCCGGGGAGTCGGCCAGTGCGTGCGCGATCGTCTGCGGCTGCTGGGAGTGCAGCTGGTTGAACGAGATCTTGTTGTCCATGAACCACTGGAGCTTGGCCAGCGCGGCCAGGTCCGCCTCGTCCATTCCGTTGAATTCAGCTGGGTCGCCGGACGGGAACGAGAAGACCTGGGTCACGTGCACCCCGCCTTGGGCATGGGCGGCGCGGAGGGCCTCCAGGAGGGGCGGGGGTTCGGGCGGGTGTCGCCAGTTGGGGATGATGACCAGGTCAGCGGCCCGGACCGCGTCCAGGTCATACGGCACCGGGCAGGCCAGCCCGCCGCCGGTCAGCGCGCCGCCGGTCAGCGCGGCACTATCCTCCCCGGAGACGATCCGGACGTCGATGTCGGGCAGCACCCCGTAGTACGCGGCCAGGTCGAACACACCGAACGCAAACGACATGATGCCTAGCGAAATCCCGTCGAACACGACCACGACGTACCGCTGGGTCCGAGACTTCGCCACGATCGCAGGGTAACGACGGCAGCGCTGGCCGCGCAAAGGCGAGCCGGACGGCGCGGGCGGCGGGCGGACTCGTCGGCCCGCCCGGCGGCCCCCGTACCCCCGGCCATCCCTGCTCGCCAGTCACAGGCGTCCCGTCGACGCGGAGGATCCGGCGTATGTGGAGGATCCGGGCAGCTGGGTGAGCGCTCCGAATAACTTGACGTTGCGGCGCGTCGCGATAGGGTGCCCGTTCTATACCCAATCACCCTATTTGTTCAGCCGGACGGCACCCCGGCGCGGCCAGCCGAACATGGTGGATGGGCCGTTGTACAAGTATGAGCTGGTACAACGGCCCATCAACCAGGTGACCAGGACCTGCCGCACCCGGCGCAAAAGCCGAAAAAGGTGGCAGATACCGACCGGCGGCAGGCTCGTGGAACCGCAGCAGGCCGTGAGGGGCGAGTGCGGGCCGGGGCCAGGGGCCAGCGAGATGCCGGGCTCGCGCGGGGGGCAGGACTCAGGGAGGCGAGGGTGGCACGGCACGGCGCTATGACGCGGGCATCACCTCCGTCAGTTCTTGGAGGCGGGGCCAGAGGTACCCGAGGGCCTCGTTGACCTCCATCGCTGGCAAGCGGCCCGCTTCGCCGCCATCTTCTAGTTCGTGGACCAGGTCGGTCATTGGCCCTTCTCCCAGGGTTCGTAGCGCCCTCTCGTAACCGGGCGTGAGGGTCGGGCCGAGCCGGGATACCAAGGTAGCGAAGGTTCCGAGCTCGTCGCGGCGCGGTCCGATCCTGGCCGGCTGGGTCCGTCGCGCTTCGCGCGGGGAGAGCTTGCCGAATTCGTGGCATCCGTCCCAGTAGTGATCCGGCCCCGCGAACCGCACGGTGCTGATCGGGCCGAGCCGGATGGCGGCCGCGCACTGTACGCACGGCTGCAGCGTCGTGGTCAGAACCAGGTCCCGCTGGCGGCGGAACGGCAGCCGCGCCAGCACGTTCGTCTCGGCGTGGGCCAGCGTCGAGCCGAATATCTCCCCAGGCGGTCCTTCGGCGTCGTTCACCCGGTTGCGGGCCGAGCGTACGATCTCGCCGTCCAGGGTCGAGGCACAGGCACCCACGGCGATGTTCCCGCTCCGCAGTGCCTCCCAGGCCTGGCGGAACGCCTCTTGCCAAGGCTTATCCAGGCCCGCCCAGAGCCCTGCGGCCGAGGCTGGCGGGTCGGCGGGCAGGAGGTCCACCGCACCAGTCTCGTCGGACGCTCGGTCACTAGGCAATTGGGCGGGTCCGCCCCGGCGAGCCAGGGGCCGCTTGCGCGGGCCACGCTACCCGCAGGGGCTCCTGCAGCGTCATCTCTGCTCCGTGAGGTGCCAGCGCACGATGCAGAAGCCGTGTTGCAGCGCGGCGTCGAGGGCGTCGGGGTCGAGACGGCCGTCGGGGCGCCGCGGGATGGGGATGAACCTGGCCGCCCGCGGGTTCNNCGGGCGGACACGTCGCGGCCACGCAACCGGATCCGGGTCGGCCGCCCGTCGGCCAGGTTGAGCGTCCAGCGGCCGCCGCCCGGGGTGAGCAGCACGTCGCCGTCGCGGACGTAGCTGACCGGCTGCCGGTAGGCCTTCCCGCTCTTGCGGCCGGTGTAATGGATGAGCATCAGGTTCGCGTTGAGCGGCGTCGGGAACGGCAGGCTGAGCGCGGCCCGCATGGGTACGTTGACCGCGCGCATGATCCGCGCGCGGCGCTGCATCGCGGCTTGGTTGACCGCCATGATCGGACTCCTTGCTGAGGGTGGTTAGAGCTGAGGGTGGTTAGAGCTGAGGATGGTTAGACGAGGACGGCGCCGCCGGCGACGTCGATGATCACGCCGGTGATCCAGGCGGCCTCGTCCGAGGCGAGGAACGCCGCGGCGGTCGCGACGTCTTGCGGTGTGCCGAGGCGTTTGAGGGGGTGCGCGCCCGCGAGTGATGCTTGCACCTCGGCCGGGATCCGATCCTGGTTGCCCTCGGTGAGGATGGTCTCGGGAGCGATGCAGTTGGCGCGAATCCCGAACGGGCCCGCCTGGGCGGCGACGTCCTGCGTCAGCAGCGCGATGCCCGCCTTGGCCGCCGCGTAGGGAATCGGGGAACGAGGGTCCGCGCGGCGCCCCGCGGTTGAGCCGATGGTGATGATCGTGCCACCGCGGCGCTCCTTCATCCCGGGCAGGAAGCTCTTCAGCGTGAGGAACGTGGCCAGCAGGTTGGCGTCGACCGTCGCGCGCCACCCGTCTTCGGGGATCTGCTCGAGCGGGGCGGGCGGGGTGAAGCTGCCGCCGGCGTTGGCGACCAGAATGCCGACCGGCCCCCAGGCGTCCTCGATCTGGCGNNTGATCGCGGCCGCCACGCGGTCCGCGGCTACCTGGTCGCGCCCGTGCACGACGACGGCGGCCCCGCGGCGCGCGAACTCGGCGGCGATGGCCGCCCCGATGCCCCGCGTGCTGCCGGTTACCAGGGCGATCTGCCCGTCGAGCGCGCTCATGCCGTCTCTCCTTCTTCTGTTAGCGGCCTGTGCGGCCGCCATCACTGAATATTAGACATCTAATGGTTAGCTGTCAATCAATTAGACGTTGATGCTTGGTGATATGCTGGCTGACATGCCTGCGCCGTTTCCCCTGCCGATCGGGCTCCGCCTGAACCAGACGGCCCGCATCGTAGAGCGCGCGTTCGACGATGCCCTCGGCGAAGTGGGCGGTACCCTGCCGGTCTGGCTGATCCTGCTCAACCTGAAGCTCCGCAAGCCCGCCAACCAGCGGGAACTCGCCGAGGCGGTAGGAGTGCGCGAGGCCACGCTGACGCACCACCTGAACGCCATGGAGGCCCGCGGGCTGCTCACCCGGACCCGCGNNGCGTTCGTGCGTATGCGGGACACCGCGATGGCCTTCGACGCCAAGCTGCGAGCGGGCCTCGCCGACGCCGACCTGGCGACGCTCAGTACCCTGCTCGGCCAGCTAGCCGCTAACGCCGGCGCTGGGGAAGCCGCCTCACCCTGGATCGGCCTGGCCGACCACCGCCCGGAGTAACTGACAGCGACACGGGCGGCCGCGGCCAGCTGAACTAAGCTACGGGTTGTGACGAAGGCCAGTGATCCGTGACGGTCCCGGTATGGGTCTGGGCGGTGGCGGCGGCGGGTCTGGCCGCGGCCATCGCGGCGGAGGTCGCGGCGGGCCGGAGATCGGCGCGCTCTGGCGCCTCCGGCGCGCTGCGCTCTGGCGAGGGCACCACTCGCTGGGCGATCGGCTGGGTCGGGGCCTACGTGTCGCTGGCCGTGCTGTTCGGGCTGGCCGTCGGGGTCACGGCGGGCTGGGTGACGGCGGGGCAGTTCTANNCGGTCCTGGTGTGGACCGCGATCGCTCTGATCGCGAGTGGCCGGGCCAGGCCGGACGGCCAGTCCGGGAGACGCGCCCGGCTGGCGGCGCGGCTGGCGCGGAAGGTGCGGCGATCCGGGCAGCCGGGGACCACCCCGCTGGTCCTCCTGGCCGTGGCGATCGGGCTGGCTGACCTGCTGTTCGCGTTCGACTCGATCCCGGCCGTGTTCGGCATCACGACCAACGCGCTCCTGGTCGTGGCGTGCAACGTGTTCGCCCTGATGGGGCTGCGTCAGCTGTACGCGCTGCTGGCCGGGGTGCTGGGCCGGATCGTCTACCTGAACACCGGCCTCGGCCTGATCTGCGCTTTCATCGGGGTGAAGCTGCTGTTGCGCGCGCTGCACGACTCCGGGGTGAGCTGGGCGGCGGAAATCCCGGCCTGGCTGTCGATTCTGGTGGTGGCCGGGGTGCTGCTCGTCACGGTCCTCGCGGGCGTCGCCGGCGGCCGCCGGACGCATACCGCCGCCGAACGGGCCATGCTGGAGCGACGCTTCGCCGTCATCGACACCGACGGAAACGGGGTGTGGCAGCGCGAGGACTACCGACTGCTGACCCGGCGGCTGTGCGAGACCTTCGGCCTGGCCGCCGATTCGCCGACGGGACATGCCCTGGCCAGCGCACAGCGCGCCCTGTTCGACGCGATGCTGTCGCACATGGACGCCAATCACGACCAAGAAATCAGCCGGGAGGAGTTCGTCGCGGGCCTGCGCCGCGCGATCAAGGACCGCGCGGGCTTCGAGGTCGCCGTCGGCACCGCCGCGCGGACCCTGATCCAGGTGGCCGACCAGGACGGCAACGGAGTGCTCGACGCCGGGGAGTACGCCCGGCTGGCGGCGGTGTACGGCGCTGGCGTCGATGAGGCCGAACAAGCCTTCGGCCGACTGGACCAGGACCACAACGGCGTACTGGACGCTGCCGAACTCACGGCGGCGATCGGCCAGTTCTTCGCCAGCCGAGACCCTGGCGCTCGCGGTAGCGTCGCGTTCGGGCGACTGTGAACCGTGGGGACTGGCCGATGTTCTCCCGCCCGGCCGAGCTGGCCGGGCGGGTCGCTACGCTCGCGGGACGCGGGAGTGCTCAGTAGCCGTAGCCACCGCTTGTGCCAGTGCTGGTGCTGGCGTGGACGGCCGGCTTGGCGCCAGAGACCGTCATCTCGTACCACAGGCCGCCCGAGAGGTTGAGCCCGTTGCCCTTGGCCTGCCCGGCCGCCGTGTCACCGACGTAGGTGTACAGCGGGTGCCCATCGTAGGTGGCCTGCGTCGTGCCGTCGGAACGGGTGATGGTGCCCAGCGTGCCGGTTACGCCGGACCCGGCGGTCGCCGGGCCGGTCACCGGCGGCCAGTAGGTCGCGCACTGCCCCGTGCATTTGGAGGTGGTCGAGGTGTCCGGCGCGTACCAGTACAGCGTCTTGCCCGCGGAGTTGGTCAGCACCGCGGTGCCGTTGATGGTGGTCATGTTCACCGTGGTCCCGCTGCTGGTCGACGCCGCCGCGCTGCTGCCCGCCGCGGCCGGGGCGGCCGTGGCCGTGGCCGGGGTGCTGGACGAGCTGGACGAGCTCGCGCACGCCGTCAGCGCCAGGGCGAGGGTTGCCAGTCCGGCGGCACCCAATATCTTCCGCATTCGAATTCTCCTCTTCACCGTGCTCGTGGTCTCCCATCGGGAATCACGTACCGGTCAGCCGTTCAGTTCACGTTCGGTTCAGCTGGTCTCGGGCGGCAGGCCGAGCTGGTTAGCGGCGGCGACGCTGCGCGAGCTGGAGCCAGGCGGTCAGCGCAAGCAGGACGACCGCCGCCCCCTCGACCACCAGGACCGTGTAGGCCAGCCCGGAGGAGAACGTGAGCTTGAAGCCGAAGATGCCGACGCTGCGGGCCAGCAGGAAGCCCACGATGGTCCCGGCCATCAGCGCGGCGGCGCCCAGCACGACCAGCACGTGCCGGGTTACCAGCAGCGTCAGCGCGGCCAGCAGGCACAGGATGACCTGGACCAAGAACAGCACGTCGAGGGTCTTGACGTGCCGGTAGGCGATGTCCCACAGGTGCAGGTGGATCAGCCCGGAGGCGACCAGCAGCCCCGCGTCGCAGACGTAGAGCAGCCACATCAGGCCGGTGCGGGTGCCCTGGCCGGGCCGCCGGGTGCTCTGGATGGTGGTCACCGCGTCTCCGGTGGTGGTGGTGTGGTGAAGGGCTCAGCGAGCTGGATCAGCATGGTCCGGATCAGGCGCGGTCGCGGACCGGATTGCTCGACCGGGACCGGCCGGCCCGCCAGGCCCGTCTCGATCACCGCCGGGCGGCAGGCCCGGGCGGGATAAACGGCGCGGCGGGACAGCAGGTCCCAGATCGCGAAGACCGTGCCGAGGTTGATGTCCAGCCGTCCGGTGGCNNGCGGCCGGCGTCGCGGCGTTGCCCTCGATGGCCAGGACCGGGATCGCGGAGAGCAGGAAGCTGACGTGGACCAGCGGGTGCGCCCGGTAGGTGGTGAGGATGCTCAGTTCCTCCTGCGAGTGATGCACGGCGTGCAGCCGCCACAGCGCGGTGAGGCGGTGGTTCGCCAGGTGGGTCAGCCAGTCCACCGCGTCGATGCCGAGCACCGCGAGGGCGACGAAGCACCAGCCGGGCACACCCGGCATCCGGGGTAGCACCAGCCACGGCGCGGCCCGGGCCAGCAGGCCGGAAAAGCCGGCGCCGAGCAGGACGATCAGCGGGACCACGAGCAGGGCGTAGAACGCCGTGTAGCAGAAGTCGAGCAGGTGCCCGCGGGCGAACAGCCGGCGGCGCTGCGCGGGACAGATCTGCTCGAGGACGCAAACGGCCAGCACGAAGCCGAGGACCGCCGGCCCGGCCAGCTGAAACCGGCCGGCGTCGACCGAGCGGGCCAGGCCGTCCCGCCCCAGCGCCTGCCAGCCCCGCCAG
>PLIQ01000571.1 GCA_003140115.1 Actinomycetota bacterium
CTGGTGCTGAACCTGAACAAGGCCTACAACCAGCAGTGGTTCTTGTACAACGAGCTGAGCCAGGTTACGCCGATGCCGGAGGCGTGGGACGTGACCGCGTCGGGGCCGAGCCACTGCTCGACCACGGTCAGCGATTGCGCGGCGGTGTACAAGTACCTGGACGCCCAGTCGCGGAACCTGAGCGGGTACGTGTCCTCGCCGCTGTGGAGCATTGTGGACGGCCCGTGGAAGCTGACTTCGTTCAACGCGGACGGGTACGTCGCGATGGTGCCGAACAAGTCCTACTCCGGCACGGATAAGCCGCACCTGGCGCAGTTCGAGGAGCTGCCGTTCACCACGGACGCGGCCGAGTACGACGTGCTGCGGGCCCCGAGTTCCAGCAGCAAGATCGACGTCGGCTATATCGTGCCGGAAGACCTGCCGGCCAAGCCGGCCGGCGCGGCGGTCGGCGGCAACCCGCTGTCCGGTTACACGCTGGCCCCGTGGCTCGACTGGGGGATCAGCTTCTACACGCTCAACGAGCAGGACACCATCGGTGACCACGGGGCCATCTTCAGGCAGCTGTACTTCCGGCAGGCGCTGGCCTATCTGGAGAACGGGCAGTCGGTGGTCCAGGGTCCGCTGAAGGGTTACGGCAGCCTCACGGTCGGGCCGGTAGCGGCCGTGCCAGCCACCTCGTGGCTGTCCTCGCAGCAGGCGAACAACGCGTTCCCGTACAACCCGGCCAAGGCGAAGAGCCTGCTGACCAGCCACGGCTGGAGCATCGCGCCGGGTGGGACGACCACGTGCAGCAACGCGAGCCTGTGCGGTACGGGGATCACCGCGGGCAGCACGCTGAGTTTCACGTTCGCCTACGCGACCGGGCAGGAGTGGATCCAGGCCGAGCTGACCCAGCTGCAGTCCAACGCCGCGGCGCTGGGCATCAAGCTGAACCTCAAGCCCGAGCCGTTCAACACGGTGGTCGGCGGCGACTCCGGTAACTGCGTGGTGGCCAAGCTGCCGTGCAACTGGGACATGGCCGACTGGGGCTTGGGCTGGTCGTTCTACCCGGACGTGCTGCCCACCGGCGAGACGCTGTTCGAGTGCGGGGCGATCGCCAACTCCGGCGGGTACTGCAACCCGACCAACGACGCGCTGATCAAGCAGACGCTGGCCAGCAGCAACCTGTCCTACATGTACAGCTGGGAGAACTTCCTGCAGACGCAGCTGCCGGTGGAGTGGCAGCCGAACGCCCCGTACCAGTACACCGAGGTCGTGAGCAACCTCAGGGGCGTCCTGCCGCAGGAGCCGACGCTGAACCTCACGCCGGAGGACTGGTACTACGTGAAGTAAGCACCGACAGGTGACCGGCCTGGTCACCTGTCGTACGATGCGGGAGTGCCGGGTACCCGCGGCACTCCCGGGCGCATAGGGAAAGAAGGAGACAGGTGGCGCTATTCATAGTGCGCCGGCTGCTTCAGGCGATCGTGGTGCTGCTTTTGGTGACCTTGATCTCCTTTGCGTTGCTGCGGTCGATCCCGGGCAACGTGGCCGCCGCCGTCATGGGGCCCAACGTGTACCGCGATCCCGCGGCGATCAAGCTGTTCGACGACACGTACGGGTTCAACAAGCCCTGGTACAGCCAGTACCTGCTCTGGCTGAGCCATCTGGTCCAGGGCAACCTGGGCTATTCGTGGAACCTCAACCAGAGCGTGGCCTCACTGCTCGGCCAGCGGATCCTCAAGACCGGCATCCTGGTTGGCATCTCTCTGGTCCTGGCCGTGCTCATCGCGGTCCCGATCGGCATGGTCCAGGCGGTGCGGCGCAACAAGCTCATCGACCACTTCTTCAACGGCTTCTCGACGATCTTCTACGCGATGCCGTCGTTCCTGCTCGGGCTGGTGCTGATCTACATCTTCGCGATCGAGTTCCCGATCTTCCCGGCCGAGGCGCCGCAGGGCCTGGGCCTGGGCGTGATCTTCGCGAACTTCAACGCGATGATCTTGCCGGTCGCGACGCTCACGCTGATCACCATCGCCCTGTTCAGCAGGTACGCGCGTTCGGCGGTGCTCGACAACCTCACCGAGGACTACGTGCGGACCGCAAAGGCCAAGGGCGCCGGCGAGCGGCGGATCCTGTTCCGTCACGTGCTGCGCAACTCGCTGATCCCGGTCGCCACCCTGCTCGGGCTGAGCTTCCCCGGCGTTATCTCCGGCGCGCTGATCATCGAAGAGGTGTTCAACTACCCGGGGATGGGATTGCTGTTCTTCCAGCAAGCCCAGAAGGAGGACTACCCGACGCTGCTCGGCGTGATCGTCGTAGTGTCGCTGGCCACGGTGATCGGCTCACTGTTCGCCGACATCGCTTACGCAGCCCTCGACCCGCGGGTGAGGTACTAGTCATGAGCCTGATGGGCATTCCGCCGGAATCGCCGGACCCGTCGATTTCCGACACGGCTTTCGTCACCGAGATCTCGGACGTCGGTACCGTCGCGACGACGTCGTCGGCTGAGGACGCGGTCGCCGCCGGGCTGCTGCCGGCGGGCAAGCCGCGCGGCTCGTTCCGCCGGGGCCTGGAGGTGTTCCTCGAGAACAAACTCGCGGTCAGCGGCGCCGCCATCGTCGTGGTCATGCTGCTGTTCTGCTTCCTCGGGCCGCAGTTCTACCACGGCAACACGACCGTGGTGAACTTCGGCAACGAGACGCTGTCGCCGGGCGCCGGTCACCCGCTCGGTACCGACTCGAACGGGAACGACGTGCTCGCCCGGCTGATGACCTCCGGCCAGATCTCGCTGGAGGTGGGCTTCGCCGCCGCGGTGCTGGCCACCGTGATCGGCGTGCTGTGGGGATCGGTGGCCGGCTACGTCGGCGGGGTCATCGACGCGTTCATGATGCGCATCGTGGACGCGGCGCTGTCGATCCCCGTGCTGTTCCTGCTGCTGGTGCTCGCCGCCCTGATCACCCCGACCGAACCCATCCTGATCGCGGTGATCGCCCTGGTGTCGTGGCTGACCACCGCCAGGCTGGTCCGCGGCGAGGCGCTGTCGTTGCGGACCCGCGAGTACGTGCAGGCGATGAAGGTGATGGGCGGCGGCGGCACCCGGGCCGTGCTCCGGCACATCGCGCCGAACGCGATCGGCACCATCATGGTCAACCTCACGTTCCAGGTGGCCGACGCCATCGGGTTCATCGTGGCGCTCAGCTACCTCGGGCTCGGCATCCGCCCGCCGGAGGAGGACTGGGGCGCGATGCTCAGCAACGGAGTCACCTACGTCGCCGACGGGTACTGGTGGCTGATCGTCCCCGCGGGGTTCTGCATCGTGATCGTGATCACCGCGTTCATCTGGATCGGCGAGGGCCTCCGCGATGCCGTCGAGGTCCGATTGCAACGCCGCTAGACCCAGCTTTGCCGCGCGAGAAGAAGACAGCACACAGCAGAAAGCCCAGGGACGACGACGCATGGCACCCTTGCTCCAGATCGAGGATCTGCACACCGAGATCCGGCTCCGCAGCGCCACCGTGTACGCGCTGGACGGCGTTAGCCTTACTGTCGAGCCCGGCGAATGCCTCGGCATCGTGGGCGAGTCCGGCAGCGGGAAGACCATGACCGCGCTGTCGATCATGCAGTTGCTGCCGCCGGGCGGGCACATCACCGGCGGCCAGATCCAGCTGGACGGCAAGGTGATCTCCACGCTGGACGATGAGGCGATGCGCCACGTCCGCGGCAACGAGATCGGGATGATCTTCCAGGACCCGATGACCTCGCTGAATCCCACGATGACGATCGGCGACCAGATCGCCGAGACGGTCCGGCTGCACCGCGGGGCGGACAAGCAGACGGCGCTGGCCCGGGCGGTCGAGGTGCTCGGCCTGGTCGGCATGCCGCGGCCGGCCGAGCGGATCAAGAGCTACCCGCACGAGCTGTCCGGCGGGATGCGCCAGCGCGTGATGATCGCCATCGCGCTGGCCTGCGAGCCGAAGCTGCTGATCGCCGACGAGCCGACCACCGCGCTGGACGTGACGATCCAGAAGCAGATCCTGGAGTTGATCGACGACCTGCGCCGGCGCCTGGGCATGGCGGTGATCCTGGTCACCCACGACCTGGGCGTGATCGCCGGCCGCGCCGACCGCGCGGTCGTCATGTACGCGGGCCGGGTCATGGAGGATACGAGCACGCTGCGGCTGTTCGGCAACCCGCGCCACCCGTACACCGAGGCGCTGTTCGAGGCGCTGCCGGAGAAGATCGCCGACGTCTCCGGCCGGCTGTACAACATCCCGGGCCAGCCACCCGACCTGACCAGGCCGCCCGCCGGGTGTAAGTTCGCCGCGCGGTGTCGTTACGCGCAGGACAGGTGCCGCGAGGATGAGCCGGCGCTGGGAGGCAACGGCCTGGATCACCGCTACCGGTGCTTCTTCCCTGTCGGCCGCGCCTCGGACGACACGGAGGCCGCTGTGCTGGCCGCGGTTGAGCGGGCTCCGGACCGGACCGCCAAGCCCTTGGCGGCCGACGCCAAGCCGCTGCTCGCCATCGAGCACCTGGTGAAGGACTTCCCGGTGACTTCCGGTTTGGTGCAGCGGAAGATCGGCACGGTCAGCGCGGTCGCCGACGTCAGCTTCTCGATCCCGCCCGGCCAGACCTTCGGCATGGTGGGCGAGTCCGGCTGCGGCAAGACCACGGTCGGCCGGCTGATCGTCGGCCTGGAACGGGCGAACAGCGGCGCCATCGTGCTGGACGGTCAGGACCTGGCCGGGCTGGGCACCCGCGAGCGGCGGCGGCGCGGCTCGAAGGCCCAGCTCATGTTCCAGGACTCCTACGCCTCCATGGACCCGAGGATGCGGGTCGGGCCGATCCTGCGCGAGCCGCTGGCCATCCAGAACATCGGCACCCGGCGCGAGCAGCAGGTCAAGATCGACGCGATGCTGGACGAGGTGGGACTGCCCCGGGCGTCCGTCGAACGGTACCCGCACGAGTTCTCCGGCGGGCAGCGGCAGCGTCTCGGGCTCGCCCGCGCCCTGGTCCTCAGCCCGAAGCTCCTGGTCGCCGACGAGCCAGTGTCCGCGCTTGACGTCTCGATCCAGGCGCAGATCCTCAACCTGATGCAGGACCTGCAGCGCGACCTGGGCCTGACCTACCTGTTCATCTCCCACGACCTGTCCGTCGTGCGGTACATGTCGGACACGATCGGCGTGATGTACCTGGGCAAGCTCGTCGAGGTGGGTCCCGCGGACGACGTGTACTACCAACCGGTCCACCCCTACACGAAGGGCCTGATCGACGCCATCCCGATCGCCGACCCGCGGGAGGAGCGTGCCACCCGGCAGAAGGGCGTGGCCGGGGAGCTACCCTCCAACATCCACCCGCCGTCCGGCTGCCGGTTCCGTACCCGGTGCCCGCTCGCGGAGGATCTGTGCGCCGAGCAGGAGCCGCCGCTGCGGCCCTTCACCGCCAGCGGGCACCTCGCCGCCTGTCATTTCCCGCTGCGGCAGCCGGAGCCGGCCGTGGCATCCGAACCGGCGGTGAAGCCCGCTCAGCCCGCTTAGGGATTGATGACGAGTTGTGACCTTCTCGGTGAAGGATCGATGCAGGCAGAACTTAGGCTGCCAGGAACCAGCACGCCGGACGCTCACCGGCCGTGTTGTTGTGCGCCGGAAGGGACGTGCTGGGACACGGACGGTCATCGACCGAGGGGCTACCGCGATCCGGGGCCTCTGAGACGGCGGGGAGCGGATGACCGCGGAACCGGGAGAGAAAGGGGCGCAGGCTGATGACCTCAGCACACAGCAAAAGGAGGGCCGATGAGATTCCGGAGTAAGAGCTTCGGCGGCCTGGTGGTCGCGGCGGCGTG
>PLIQ01000523.1 GCA_003140115.1 Actinomycetota bacterium
TGCAGCGCCTCCTTGACCACGTCGGCCGGATCGTTAATAAGTTTCTTCATCTTCCAGGCCTCCTGTGCCCTGCTTTAGCTTTGGCTAGTTCTCCGAGGGGACGGGCCACCGAACTGGCGCCAGGCGCCTCCGCGGTGGCCCGTCCAGACTCAGGGTTACTGGACCTCGCCGGTCGGGTGCTCCGGGCCGGCCCGGCCGGCCGGGACTTCCTCCAGCTCGCCGGCGGCCTGGGCCTTCAGCCTCGCGTGCAGGACGTCGCCGATGAAGAAGTCGTAGAGGAGTACACCGATGATGCCGCCGATGATCGGACCGACGATCGGTATCCAGAAGTAATTACTGAAGTTGAACCCTGGCGAGCTGAAGGTCCCAGGAAGGGCCACCTTTCCAAACCCCGCGAAGTAGGCGAATAGCCGGGGCCCGAAGTCACGGGCCGGGTTGATCGCGTAGCCAGTGTTGGCGCCGAGGGACGTACCGACCGCAAATACGGCGAAGCCGACGATCAGCGGGGCCAGGTTCGAACCGGGCAGCGAATTCCTGCTGTCCGTGATGGCCACGATGAATATGAGCAGGAATGCGGTGGCGACAATTTCGTCGACTAGCGGCCAGATGGCCGACCCGCCGAAGTACTTAGCCGGGAACGTGGCGAAGATCGAGTACGTCGCCAGCGCCTGTCCTGAGCTCTTCGGGGTCTTGGCCGCCAGGTTGAACGCATCGATGGCCTGGTGGTAGATGAGGAAGAGCAGAGCGGCCGCGACGAACGCGCCGACCACCTGCGCGATTATGTAGGGACCGACCTTGGACCACAGGAACTTGCGCCGTACGGCCAGCGCAATGGTGACGGCCGGGTTGATGTGAGCGCCGCTCACGCCGCCGGCCACATAGACCCCCATCACGACGGCGAACGCCCATCCGAACGTGATCAGCAGCCAGTCGCCGGCCGCATCGAAGATGACCGTGGGACCCGATGTGCGCCCCGAGCCAGGCAGAGCGGCCACGGCCATGGCCACCACACCGTCACCGAGGACGATCAGGACAAACGTTCCGAAGAATTCCGCCAGGCACTCGCCCCACGTGCCGGTGATCCGCCCGACCGTACGGCCCTCTCCGCGCAAAGGCGTTATATCAGCCACTACTTCCCTCCTAACCCTTCCTGCGCATGCGCGGGTAGGCCCGGCATGCATCGCAATCACGCGGCCAGGACTGACCGGGCCGCGTCTAGCAGCTGTTGTTACGTGTGTGACATGAAGCGGAAAGCTATTACTTGTGTGACTTGAAGCGGAAACTTAGGTCAGGGCTACCGGCATCCCCACCTCTCCTCCGCGGGGGCTTGGTTCTGGCGCTCCCGCCAGGCCGGCCGGCGCGTCGGCGCGTCCCGCGGTTCGGGAAGCACGCCAGTGAGCTGGCAGGTCGTCGCCGAGAAGCCCGGTATCTCCAAGGCGCGGCCATGCGTTTCGTCGTGGACCACCCCGCGCGTCCGGAGGCCTCCCCACCTCCTCTGCGCGACAGTAATCCGTAACGTGTTCAACATCGTCGAACGTGTTTCATGAAACATAAATCCGGTAGCGGTCGCCGTCAAGAGGGCGGACCAGCCTTCTTGATCATTAATCGCGAGCGGCGGATGCGGGACTTAGGGGCAGGTGGGTGAGGTGCGGCGCGTTGGCTGCGGCGCGGAACCGGTACGACACTGAGCGTGGCAGGCGTCCGATGCCATATCCTGAAGATTGTTCGCTAGCGCTGAAAGGGCGACATGATCCAGTCGGTACAACGCGCAGCCCAGATCCTCGGGGTGCTCGGCTCGGGCACGCCCCGTCTGGGCGTGACCGAGATTGCCGAGAGGGTCGGCCTGGCCAAGCCGACGGTGCACGGGCTGCTGCGCACCCTGGAGGCGGACGACCTGGTCGCGCAGGATCCCGACACCGGCAAGTACAGCCTGGGACCGGGCGTGCTGCAGCTCGGCAACGCCTACCTGGACGGATCCGAGCTGCGCGCCAGGTCGTTGCGGTGGGCGGAGTCGCTCGCCCAGCGGGCCGCCGAGGCGGTCTGGGTCGTCACCTTGTCCGGGTCGCGGGTGATCGTGCTGCACCACGTGTTCCGGCCGGACAACGTGGTGCAGATCCTGGAGGTCGGCGCGGCGATCCCGTGGCACGCCTGCGCGCCCGGCCACGCCATCGTGGCGTACCTGCCCGCCGCGCAGCGCACCCGGGCCCTGGCCGCCGACCTGACCCCGCTGACCGGCCAGACCAAGACCACCCGGGCCGCGTTGACCCGGGCGCTGGCCCAGGTTCGCCGGCGCGGCTACGCGGTGGAGGACCAGGAGGCGACCGTGGGCGACGCCGGCCTGGCGGCACCCATCCTGGCCCGGGACGGCCTGGTGGCCGGCGCGATCGGGGTGGTCGGCGCGGCTGACCGGCTGCTGGCCCCCGGCACCCGCGACGACCTCGTGCGCTTGGTACTGGAGGCGGCCCGGGCGGTGTCGCGTGACCTGGGTGCGGGCCGCGGCGGAATGGTCCTGTCCGCGCTCAGCTGAGGGCGCGCAGGCTGAGGTCGGCGGGCGGCCCGTCAGGCGGCCCGCGCCGGGGCGGCTATCGTCCGGTCCGCGCGGCGTCTCGCAGGGCGCCGAGGATGAGCGCGGTCGAGGCGGCACCGGGGTCCTCGTGGCCGACACTACGCGGCCCCAGATAGCTGGCCCGGCCCTTCAGCGACTGCAAGGGAATGGTGGCGACCGCGGCGGCCGAGGCGGCCTCCGCGAGCACGGACAGGGCATCGTCCTGCGATGCTCCCTCCGCGATCGCCTTGGCGAAGGTCCTGGTCGCCGCCAGGAGCGCGTCGACCATGGTCTTGTCGCCCTCGCGGGCGGCCCCCAGCCGTTGCACGCCCTCGAGCGCCGCGTCCAGCGCGGCGGACAGCGCGGGCAGGTCCACGTCGGCGGCGTCGCCCAGCGCCTGCCCGGCCCGGCGGAACGCCGTGCCGTACAGCGGCCCGGCCGCGCCGCCCACCTCGGAGATGATGGTGTTGCCCGTGACGGACAGGATCCGTCCTGGCGTCATGTGCGCCGCGGCTCCGTGGCCGGCGTTCAGCGCGCGCAGCACCGCGGTGAAGCCGCGGTCGAGGTTGATGCCGTGATCGGCATCGCCGATCGCCGCGTCCAGCTGGGTCAGGTGGTCACGGTTGGCCTCGATGACCCTGGCGGCACACGTTATCCAGGCCCGAAAGACTTCAGCGTCCATCATGGCTCCCTCGTTGGCGATAGCCCGGCCGGGTGCGGACACCGCACGCGGATGGTCACCCGGAGGACGTGTGGCCTGAGTCACCGCTTCTTGGACGCTAAGCCGCCAGGCAACCGGCGTCAACAAAGCCGTGCCGACATTGCCGAATCGAAATATGGCCCGGCGGGGCTGCGGTAGGGTTCCACCCATGCCCGGCCCGATTCAGTCGATCGAGCGCGCGGCCGCGATCCTCCGGCTGCTGGCCGACGGCTCGAGGCGGCTGGGGGTCAGCGAGATCGCCGATTCGCTCGGCCTGGCCCGCGGCACCGCCCACGGCATCTTGCGGACGCTCCAGGGCGTCGGCTTTGTCGAGCAGGACGGCGCGACCGGCAAGTACCAGCTCGGGGCACGACTGCTTCACCTGGGCACCAGTTACCTTGACGTCAACGAGTTGCGATCGCGCGCGATCAACTGGGCGGATGCGCTCGCCGCGCGCAGCGGCGAGGCGGTGCGGCTTGGCACCCTGCTCGAGGGCCAGGTGCTCGTCGTCCACCACGTCTTCCGGCCCGATGACACGCTGCAGACCCTCGAGGTCGGCGCACTGCTGCCGCTGCACGCCACCGCGCTGGGCAAGGTACTGCTGGCGTACGACGCGAACGCCACGGCCGCGCTCACCCAGGACCAGTTGGAGCCGTACACCCGGCGTACAATAACGACAACCAGGGCGCTCGCCCGCGCGCTGGCGGAGGTGCGTGAGGTCGGCTGGGCCGCCGCGGTAGAGGAAATGACCGTCGGTGAAGCGAGCGTGGCGTTGCCGATTCGCGGTTACGGCGGGCTCGTGGTCGGCGCCATAGGGATATCCGGGGCCGTCGAGCGTATCTGCGACGGCAAGGGACAGCCGAAGTCGTCGCTCGTCGCTTACGTGCGCGACGCGGCCCGCGCGGTCTCTCGTGACCTTGGAGTCTCCCGCTGGTGACGTCCGCCTTCCCGCACAAGGAGGTGGGAACAGGGTGGTGGAGCGCTACGTGCTGGCCGTGGACCAGGGCACCAGCTCGACGCGATGCATCCTGTTCGACCATGGCGGGCGACTGGTCGCGGTCACGCAACGCGAGCACAAGCAGCACTTTCCCAAGCCGGGCTGGGTCGAGCATGACGCGGTCGAGATCTGGCACAACCTCGAACGCATCGTGCCCGAGGCCCTCGCCCAAGCCGGAGCCACCCCCGACCAGATCGTCGCGCTCGGCATCGCCAACCAGCGGGAAACCACCGTGCTGTGGGACCGCCACACCGGACGGCCGGTCAGCCGAGCGGTCGTGTGGCAGGACACCCGCACCGACGCCTTCGTCGACGAGCTGTCCCGCAGCCCCGACGGACAGACGGTGCGGCAGCGTTGCGGCTTGCCGCCGGCCACGTACTTCTCCGCCCCGAAGGTGCGCTGGCTACTGGACCACACCCCGGGCCTACGCGAACGCGCCGAGCGTGGCGACGTGCTGTTCGGAACCATGGAGAGCTGGCTGATCTGGAACCTTACCGGCGGCCCTGACGGCGGCAGGCACGTCACTGACGTCACCAACGCCAGCCGTACGCTCCTGATGGACCTCACGACCCTGAACTGGCACGACGAACTGCTGACGATCTTCGGCGTGCCGCGTCAGATGCTCCCGGAGATCCGCCCGTCGGCCGAGACATTCGGCCTGGCCCGGCGGGTTCTGCCCGGCGTGCGCATCTCGGCCGCGCTGGGCGACCAGCAAGCCGCGCTGTTCGGGCAGACCTGCTTCGACCAGGGGGACGCCAAGTGCACGTACGGCACGGGCAGCTTCCTGCTCCTCAACACCGGCCACGAGCTGATCCGCTCGACGCACGGCCTGCTCACCACCGTCGGCTACAAGATCGGCAACGAGCCCGCCGTATACGCCCTGGAAGGCTCGATCGCCATCACCGGCGCGCTCGTGCAGTGGTTCCGCGACGGGCTCGGGCTGATCAGCACGGCGGCAGAGATCGAGACGCTCGCGCGTTCGGTCGATGACAACGGCGGCTGCTACATCGTCCCGGCGTTTTCCGGCTTGTTCGCGCCGCACTGGCGCAACGAGGCCCGCGGCGTCATCGTGGGCCTGACCTCGTATGTCACCAAAGGTCACATGGCCCGCGCGGTCCTGGAGGCGACTGGCTGGCAGACCCGGGAGGTCGTGGACGCGATGAACGCCGACACCGGGCTCGCGCTGAAGGCGCTCCGGGTGGACGGCGGCATGACCGCGGACAACCTCCTCATGCAGTTCATCGCCGACGTGCTCAACATTCCCGTCATGCGGCCGATGGCCATCGAGACCGTCTCGCTCGGAGCCGCGTACGCGGCCGGGCTGGCCTCCGGCTACTGGCCCGACCTAGAGGTGCTGCGCCGCAACTGGCACCGCGCGGCGCAGTGGCTGCCGGCCATGGACGCCGAGCGCCGCGAGGTGGAATACGAGAACTGGCACCGGGCGGTCGAACGCGCCTTTGGCTGGATAAAGCCGAGCGAGCGAATACGCCGACCGGACGAAGGCTGAGCGGACGAANNGAAGGGCTAGGCCGACGAAGGGCCGGGGGCGGGTTTCGCTTCGGCCGCGGGGTTGATCTCGCCGGCGAGATCCTGGCCGGACAGCGCGCGGATGGCCGCCATCACCTGGTCGGTGAGGGCCCGGATGTGGGCCGGGTCCTTTGCCTCGCCATCGGACACGGCCGGCCTGATGGGCGGTCCGAAGGCAATGTGCACCGGGTGCGGCCGGGGCAGCTTGGACCCGCGCGGGAGGGCACGATCGGTGCCGGTGATCCCGACCGGGACCACCGGCGCGCCCGAGGCGAGCGCCATCCGGGCCACCCCGGTCTTCCCGCGGTGCAGCCGGCCGTCCGGCGAGCGGGTCCCCTCCGGGAAGATCCCGACCAGCCGGCCGGAGTGCACGGCTTCGACCGCGGCCGTCACCGCGTCGCCGGCCGCACCCACGTCATTGGTGGCGACGGGGATGACGCCGGCCCCGGTCAGGAACCAGCGCAGCAGCGGCGAGTTGATGTACTTGGTCTTGGTCAGGTACATGACCCGGCGGTGCGGGACCACCAGCGACACCAGCAGGCCATCCAGGAACGAGACGTGATTGGAAGCGATGAAGGCGCCGCTATCGGGCGGGATATGCTCAAGGCCGGTAGCCTTGGGCCGGAACATCAGCCGCAGCCACGGGCCGAGCAGCACGAACTTCAGGAACAGCCAGAAGACCGGGGAACCGGCCAGGACGGTGCGACGTTTTGCCATCGGTCTCCTTTGCCTGAGCCCATACTATCGACGCTGACCTGCCCGGTTGCGGCGTGTCCGCGAGGACGACAGTACCCGAACTCGCCCGGCGGCCACGGCGGGCGGTGCAGGCCCGGAGCACGCACCGATCGGGCGCCATTGACCGGCTCAGGAACATGCTGCGATGATTGGCTGAAACATTGACGCAACAACCGGACGACCGGCAGGAGGAGGGCGGGGCAGCAGGTCCGGCACGGATTTCACGCCCCGGTTCGCGGTGACCGAAACCAAACTAGAGCAAGGTTCTGACGGTGTGGTGGACCTGCTCGGGATGCTGGCCTACGCGACCCTGACTGGC
The DNA here is from genome assembly GCA_003140115.1 of Actinomycetota bacterium. Next base: position 6,824 of record PLIQ01000523.1, read on the forward strand.
TTCTTCCGGCTGTCCGATGACGCGACTTTGGCCGCGGCCCTGCCCGACAAGGTGGCGCTGGCTGAGATGGCCGTCGCCGAGCACAGCCGCTTCCGGCAGGTCCTAGGGCGGCTCGAGGAACTGGACGCCGACGCGGACGCCGCCATGCAGCCGTTCGTGCACGCGCTGGACGCCTTCCACGCCCGCACCCGTCCCGCCGACTGGATCGAGGGACTGGTCAAGGCCTACGTGAGCGACGGCATCTCGGCTGACTTTTACCGCACGATCGCGGATCTGCTCGATCCGCGGACCCAGGCCCTCGTTTACGAGGTGCTGGCGGATACGACGGGTCGATCCGACTTCGTAGTGGCCAGCGTGCGGGCCGCGATACTGGCGGATCCTTCGGTCGCCGGGCGGCTGGCCTTGTGGGCTCGGCGCATCGTAGGCGAGGCCCTAGGCCAGGCACAGCGCGTAGCCGCCGAGCGTGAGCCGCTCGCCCGCCTGCTGGCCGGCGGTGACCCGGCTCAGCTCGGAAAGAGATTCGCCAAGCTCACCGACGGGCATTCCGGCCGGATGGCCGCACTCGGGCTCGTCAACCAGAGTAGCTGGGCCACGTCGGCGACACTGCCCGCCGGGCGCTCCTGACGATCGGCCCCGGGACGGGCCAGCGCCCGCTAGGCGGGCTGGCGGGAGGCGATCGGCTGGCTGATGACGGCTGAGACGCCGTCGCCGCGCATGGTGATGCCGTAAAGGGCGTCGGCCGCCTCCATCGTCCGCCGCTGGTGGGTGATGACGATGAGCTGGGAGCTCTCGCGCAGCTCCTCGAAGACGCCGAGCAGGCGCTGCAGGTTGGTGTCGTCCAGGGCCGCCTCGACCTCGTCCAGCACGTAGAACGGGGAGGGGCGGGCCTTGAAGATCGCGAACAGGTAGGCGATGGCGGTCAGCGACCGCTCCCCGCCGGACAGCAGCGAGAGCCGCTTGACCTTCTTGCCCGGCGGCCGGGCCTCGATCTCGATCCCGGTGGCCAGCATGTCGTCCGGCTCGGTGAGGACCAGGTTGCCCTGCCCGCCGGGGAACAGCCGCGAGAACAGCTGCTCGAACTCCCGCGCGGTGTCGGCGTAGGCCGAGGCGAACACCTCCTGGACCCGGTCGTCGACCTCCTTGACCACGGTGAGCAGGTCACGGCGGGTCTTGCGCAGGTCGTCCAGCTGGGTGGCGAGGAACTGGTGGCGTTCGGTCAGCGCGGCGTACTCCTCCAGGGCCAGCGGGTTGACCCGGCCCAGCCGGTCGAGCTGGCGCTGCGCCTCGGCGGCCCGGCGTTCGATCTCGGCCCGGTCGTAGCGGGCGGGCCCAGTGATCGGCGGGGCCGCCTCGTCACCGGGCACCGGCACCGGCACCGGGGCCTGCGGGCCGTACTCGGCGACCAGGGCGTCGGTCTCGACGCCGAACTCCTCCAGCGCGTGCTCGGACAGCTGAGCCAGCCGCAGCCGGTGCTCGGCCCGGGCGATCTCGGTGCCGTGCGCCGTGTCCACCACCGTGTCCAGGTCGGCGGCCAGGTCGCGGACCCGGACCCGGACCGCTTTGAGCTCACCGGCGCCGCCCGCGCTGGCCGCCTGCGCCTGCGTCCGGCGATCCTGAGCTTGCGCCACCGACCACTCGGCCGCCTCGACCGCGTAGCGGGCGCCCAGGGCGACGGCGCGGGCCACGGCGGCGTGTCCGGCGCGCTGGGCGCGGCGCTGCGCGGCCCGCTCGCGGGCCTGCCGCTCGGCGTCCGCGGCCGCGGCCAGCGAGTCGGCCCGGCCGGCGATCGAGCGCAGCCTTTCCTCCGCGGTCCTGACCTCGAGCCTGGCCTCCATCTCAGCGTTCCGCGCCGCGGTGCACTGGTCGGCGAGATCCTCCCGCTGCCAGTCGGCCTCCTCCGGCAGGTCCGACGGCTCCTGCGCCGCGTCCTGCGCCTCGGCGAGGTCGTTCCTGAGCTGCTCGAGCCTGGCGAGGGCCTTCTCGGCGGCCAGCCGGGCCGCGGTGTTGGCGGCGTCCAGGCGGCCGGCCTCGTCCCGGGCGGCCCGGGCCGCGCCCGCCAGCCGGCCGAGCCGCCCGGAGATCTCCGCCGCGGCCGCGTCGGCCTTATGCCTGCGGGCCAGCTTCTCCGCGACCGACTGGCGGGCGACCTCTTCGGCCTGCATCGCCGCG
>PLIQ01000660.1 GCA_003140115.1 Actinomycetota bacterium
CGTGTTTCACCTCAGCACCCAGGCAGCCTGTCGGCCCGCGTCAGCGGCTCCACGGGGGTAGGTGCTGCCTGGGCTATGGAAGCGAGGAGGCGGAGCTTCTCGTCGCTGTCGCTGCCCTGATCGGCGTAGTAGAGGACCAGGAGCACATCGCCGACCGGGAGCTTGTCCCGGTGCAGGCGCAGTTCGCCGAGGACGGGATGGTGCACGGTGGTGGTGCCGCCTTCGAGGCCGCGGACGTCGTGGCGCGCCCAGAGGGTGCGGAACCGCTCGCTCGACAGGGCGAGCTCGCCCACCAGCTCCACCAGTCGCGGGTTGTCGATGTCGTCGCCGACGGACTTCCGGAAGGCGGCGATGAATCCTTCCGCGGAGCGCGTCCAGTCCTGCTGGAACGCCTGCTCCTCCGGATCGAGGAGCAGCGACCGGAGACGGTTGTAGCCGGGCTGCAGGCGCGGGGAGAGCGCGACGGCGAGCGGGTTGGCGGCGAGCACATCGAACGTGCGCCCTTCCACGAACGCGGGCACCTGCACGCTCGCCAGTAGGTGATGCAGCCGCGGGGGCACGCGCTCAGGCTTTCGCCGCCGCGGCGTCCGCGGGCGCGGGGCGGCCAGGCCGAGGAGGTAGTCCTGCTCGATGTCGTCCAGGTGCAGAACCCGCGCGAGCGATTCCAGGACCTGCCGCGAGGGGTTCTTGTCGCGGCCGCGCTCCAGCCGCAGGTAGTAGTCGGCGCTGATGCCCGCGAGCATGGCGACTTCCTCCCGGCGGAGCCCGGGAACGCGGCGGTTCGCGCCCGCCGGGATCCTGTGCCGCTCGAAAATTTGATTGCGTTCCTGACCTGTGCCTTCGCCAGCAGCCAGGGAGCGGTGGTGGTTGGCTGGCCGGGTGCTACTCAAGATCGTCTACCTACTGGTTCGCCGGATACTCGGCTTGGCCGTGCTGCTATCCCGCAAGGACATGACGAAGGATGCTGAACTGTTGGTGCTGCGGCACGAGAATGCGGTGCTGCGCCGGCACACTGGCCGGATCCGGTACGAGCCAGCGGACCGGGTGTGGCTCGCCGCGCTGGCCCGACTGCTCCCCCGCAGGTGCTGGACCGAAATCTTCCCCGTCACGCCCGCGACGCTGCTGGCCTGGCACCGCAGGCTGACCACGNNGCAATAGCCGCAAGCCCGGCCGCCCGCCGACGGTCCCGAGCGTCGCCCGCCTCGTCATTCGCCTCGCGAAGGAGAATCCGCTCTGGGGATATCGCCGCATCCACGGCGAACTGACAAAACTCGGCATCGCCGTGGCGCCGTCCACCGTGTGGGAGATCCTGCATACCGCGGGCATCGATCCAGCGCCGCGCCGCGCGGGCCCGACGTGGCGGCAGTTCCTGCACGCGCAGGCCGCCGGGATCGTCGCGGTGGACTTCCTGCATGTGGACACCGTGCTGGCGAAGAGACTGTACGTCCTGGTGTTATCGAGCATGGCACCCGCCGGATGCATCTGGGCGGCGTCACCGCGAACCCCACGGGCGAGTGGACGGTGCAGCAGGCCCGCAACCTCGCTATGAGCCTCGGCGAGCGGTTCGAGGACATCAAGTTCCTGCTCCGCGACCGCGGATCGAACTTCACCGCCTCCTTCGACTCCGTCTTCCAGGCCACCGGCGCCCGGATCCTGCGCGCCGCGGTCCAGTCACCGCGGATGAACGCGACCTGCGAACGCCTTGTCGGCACCCTGCGCCGCGAGCTCCTCGACCGGGTGCTGATCCTCGGCGAGCGACATCTGAGCGCGGTCCTGACCGAGTATCAGGCGCACTACAACACTGCCCGGCCGCACCAGGGCATAGGCCAACGCACCCCCGGCGACGAACCTGACGCTCCCCGCGCCACCGTGCTCAACGTCGATAGCCAGCAGATCCGCCGAAAACCCGTCCTGGGCGGCCTGATCAACGAATACACGCACGCCGCCTGACGCACGGAAGACCTGCAGGTCACCTGCCGAATCCTATTTTCGAGCGGAACAGGATCGGTCGAGGTCCGCCAGCTCGACGTGTCCGACCGGAGAGCCTCCTGGATCAGCGTTGAGGCAGACGATCTCTCCGTCCTTGACGAGAGTGGCCCGGTGGGAGTACTCTTAACCGGAGGAAAGTGTCCGTTTAAGGGATGCGGCTGGGACATCATGGAGATGGAGAAGGCCGTACTGACATCAAGTGGCTAGTCGACGGCGGAGCACTGACAATGAATTGTGACAGTCGACGGCGGTCTGACTCTGAGACGACAGTTAGCCTGCTTCTGCGGACGAACGGACTGATACCGCCTCACTGGTACGAGGTGGAGGTGCTAGGTCAGTCTCCCAAACTGCCCAGCGCGCTGAGCCCTCCCCCGCTCGGTATTGAAAGGCGGTGATCTAAACGCATGTCACCAACGTCGATCGGACTCCAAAGAAAGGGTTGGGTCACGAAAGACTCCAAACTTGGTGGGTGCGCCCAAGGCACGAGCCGCCCGACCCCTATGTCAGGCAACTTATCATGGTCCTGACACTATGTAAAGTAAGAACAGGACTTCGAACGGAGGACACCGTGGCCTAGGACTACACCGGGGCGGCGTGACCGTCCTTCCTCCCGTGCCCGCCTTCTACCACTGGCCGAAGACGATCGAGGATCTCTCGCCCAGACGGCAGGCAAGATCCTCGACCAGTTTGGGGTCGAGCATGTCTTGTTTCCCCGCTGGGATGGGACGTCACCGGCGCTCGGCGGCGACCGGGCGGCGCTGACCGTCCTCGGCCACCTACTTCGCGCCGGCGTCGCCGCCGAAGCAGTCCCCAACCCGCTACGCGGCCTCACTAGCGACGGCGAGTACATCGCAAACCTAGTTGGGCAGATCGAAGGCACCGTGGTCCTTGTCGGACACTCATACGGCGGCCCGGTCATCACCTACGCCAGTTCCAGGACATCAAACGTGAAGGCGCTTGTGTTCGTTGCGTCGTTCGGGCTCGACAAAGGCGACACCACGCGACAGAGATCGACATGATCCCCAGCCGCCGCCACCTGCGTCGCGCCAGCCTCCGTCGAGCCGACCGCGGTGAGCCGCCGTGAGCATGGGCTCGGTCCGGAGAAATCAAGATCTTCATCTCGAACGGCCCGTGACTTCGCCTCCGGGGAGCGCTCTTTCAGCGAGCGGGGGAAGCCAGGCCGTCGAGGAAGAAGGACTTCAGCCGCCTGGGTGTTTGGTCCGAGCCCCGGTTGTCCGACAGTTGCTGGGCAAGCAGGGCGCTCAGGCCGATGATGTCGCGCGTGGTGACCTCCGTGCGGATCGTGCCGTCACGCCACCCGCGGTCGAGGATGCGCTGGAGCGCCTGGTGGACGGCGGACCTGGCGGCGAGAGTTTCCGCGGCTGTCGGGATGGGACCGCCGTGCAGGGGGAGGATCAGCTGGTCGGCGTGGCTCATGACACAGTCCAGGTATGAGCTCAGCGTGGCGAGGCCGGGCTCATTGAGGTTCTCGGAGTTCTCCGCGCACTCAAGGACGAGGCCGAAGGCGCGCAGCGTCAGGGCTTCGAGCAGGGCTTCGCGGTTCGGGTAGCGCCGGTAGAGCGTGCCGATGCCGACCCCGGCGTCCGCTGCGATAGTTCCCATCGGGACTTGACGGCCCTCGCGCAAGACCGCCGTCACCGCCGCGGCGAGCAGACGTTCCTGGTTGGCCAGCGCATCACTGCGAACGCGGCGCCGCCCGCCGCTGCCCGCAGGCGTGTCGTGTTCCTTGGCCACCGGCCAATCATGTCACCGCCGCAGCTGCCGGCCAATCATGACGCTACCGCAGGCCGGCGCGGGCGGACTCGGTGCCGGTCTGCCAGGGAAGCCGCGCTGATGTGGACAGAATGATCCGCTTATGGCACGATGGGCTTGCCTGGGTGGCTTCCTGTCACCGCGGCAAATCTAGCGACAGGTGCCGCTCCAGACCCCGGTAGTCCTTCGTTCTCACACGAACGCTTGCTCACCGGGAGATCACGATGGCACAGCCGGGGACTCCTGCGGCTCTCTCTGACCGGCGATGGGTAATCCTGTCCGTGGTCGCGGTCGCGCAGCTGATGGTGGTCCTTGATGCCACCATCGTGAACATCGCGCTGCCGTCGGCCCAGCGGGCGCTGGGATTTCCTGACAGTGACCGGCAGTGGGTGGTGACGGCCTACGCGCTGGCCTTCGGCAGCCTGCTGCTCGTGGGCGGCCGGCTCGGCGACATGTACGACCGCAAGCGGGTCTTCATCACGGGCCTGGCCGGATTCGCGATCTCTTCGGCCGTCGGGGGCGCCGCCGTCTCGTTCGGGATGCTGGTTACCGCGCGCGCGTTCCAGGGCGCGTTCGGCGCCCTCCTGGCGCCCGCTGCCCTCGGCACTCTGGTCAGCACCTTCACAGACCAGGGCGAGCGGGGGAAGGCCTTCGGCGTGTTCGGCTCGGTCGCGGCCGGCGGGGGCGGGGTCGGCCTGATTCTGGGCGGCGTGCTCACGCAGTACCTGTCGTGGCGCTGGTGCCTGTACGTCAACCTGGTGTTCGCCGCGATAGCCGTGGCCGGCGCACTCGTTTACCTGCGAAGCGACCGGCCTGGCGCCCGCCCGGGGATGGACTGGCCTGGCACCGTGCTGGCCTCCGGCGGGCTGTTCCTCCTCGTCTTCGGCTTCTCCCATGCCGAGACGGCCGGCTGGACATCGGCGCTGACCATGGGCAGCCTGGTCGCCGGGCTGGTCTTGCTCGCCGCGTTCGCCGCCGCTGAGCAGCGGGTTAGCAGTCCGCTCCTGCCGCTGCGCGTGATCCTCGACCGCACCAGGGGCGGCGCCTACGTGTCAGTTGGCCTGACCGGAATCGCTCTGTTCGGCGTATTCCTGTTCCTCACCTACTACCTGCAAGTGGTCAAGGGGGACAGTCCCCTGACTACCGGGCTGCTCTTCCTGCCGCTGGTGGGCTGCATCCTGGTCAGCTCCAATGTCGCGAGCATCGTGACCCTGCCCCGGGTCGGTCCGCGGGTCCTGATCGCCTCCGGCATGCTGATGGGCGCCGCCGGCATGGCCTACCTGACCCGGCTCACCGTGACCTCAAGCTACTCTGGCAGCGTGCTGCCCGCCTTGCTCCTCATGGGGCTCGGACTGGGCACGGTCGTCGCCCCGGCGATCAACACCGCCACCGCCGGCGTCCGGCGCGAGGACTCGGGCGTGGCCTCCGCCCTTGTCAACACGATGCAGCAGGTCGGCGGGTCGATCGGGGCGTCCGCGCTGAGCACGATCGCGCTCACGGCGATTACCAGCTACCTGGTGGTGCACCACACCGGACCGCTGGCCCCGTCGATCGCGGCAACCCGCGGCTACATCCTGGCGTTCGCGGTGTCCGCCGGGGTGCTCGGACTCGGCGCGATCCTCGCGGTGGTCCTGCTGCCATCCCGGCACCGGCTTGCGGAACTCAGGAACGCGGCCACAGCGGCGATTGCTGCCGCTCCCGCGTGACGACGACGCATTCAGCAGGGACCCAGCATCAAGGCATCAGGAAGGACAATCCGGTGAGTCAGCCCGAAAACCGCAACGCGCTGATTATCGGCGAGTTCCACATCCTCTGTCAGCGCCAGGTATCGCCTGCCCGGGTCCGCGGAATATCAGCGCCGGACCCCCAGGACCGTTCCGGTTGCAGCTCTCACCGAACCGCCGAACGCCGTGCGCAGGCACGGCTTGACGGCCAACCACATCACCAGCAAATTAGGAGCTCCGCAATGACCAACGGACCGGCTCACTCGCAGCGCCAGGAACGATTGCCAGCGGCCAGTCGTCCTCTTTCGGGACTCTCCGGAGCCGCAGAGCGTCTCGTCGCGCCCGTCGTTCTCTCCTCCTCTCGTTCGGTGCGGCTTCGGCCCATCAACACCGGTTCCGCCACGAACTGGTGCGTGCCCATCTGCGCTCCGGGATCACCCGTGCGTACCGCGCGAGTGACGACGCCGGCTTCGTGACCGGCGCTGCTTTTCCCGTAGACGGTGGCATCACCGCGGCGTTCACCGCGCCGGACCGACCTAACCGGATGGTCGAAACGAGACCGCTGGTAGCCACGAAATCGACCAGGTAAGTCACATTCTCCGCCAGAGCTATCGATTACCCGCCGGACCCGGGAACTCCCGGTAGATCCGCACCCGTCAATCCGCGAGGAGACAGCATGCCCAGCCAGCCCCCGCCCGTCCCGCCCGACGACCTATCCCGCAACCTCACCGTCGCGCGGCCGGATCATGACCAGAGCCTCCCGCACATCGGGCTCGTCGGTGACACCTACACGATCCTCGTCACCGGCGAGGAGACCGCCGGGAAGTACACGCTCATCGACATGCACGTGCCGCCAGGCGGCGGCCCGCCGCCGCACCGGCACGACTTCGAGGAGATGTTCACCGTCCTTGACGGCGAAGTCCTGGTGACCTTCCGC
>PLIQ01000652.1 GCA_003140115.1 Actinomycetota bacterium
CGGCGGCGGGAACCCGGAGGCCGGCGGCGGGAACCCGCGCACCGGGGTGCGGTCCAGCGCCGCCTGCGGGCCGCTACCTGGGCCGAGGACCTGCTGCGGGCCGCTGCCCGGGCCGAGGGTGCGCTGCGGGCCGCTGCCGGGACCGAGGAGACGCTGCGGGCCGCTGCCCGGGCCGAGGACCCGTTGCGGGCCGCTGCCGGGATCGATCAGCTGCCCGGGAGCGGGCCCCTGACCGGGGTCGTCAGCTGGCGGCCAGGGCGCCTGACGCGCGTCACCGGCCGGTCGGCTGCGCCTCCCGCCCTGACGATCCATATGATGAGGGTAGCTCCCTGGTCAGCGCCGAGGACGCCGCTTTGGCATCACTGGCTGAGTCGGAGTATGCTGCATTGGCGTCATGCGCTACGGGCATGCACGCGGTGTGTCGGCTGCCAGCGTTAAGCGTGGCGCGTCACGCCCGCGGCACCCCCCGGCGGCCCGCAGCTGCAGGCCGACTAGACCACGATATATACGCAAAGGCTCAGGACTGTGCGCACTTTCACCCCGAAGGACAGTGACATTACGCGTCAATGGCACGTCATCGACGCGTCCGACGTCGTGCTCGGCCGCCTGGCCAGCCACGTGGCGGTGCTGCTGCGGGGCAAGCACAAGCCGATCTTCGCACCGCACATCGATACCGGCGACTTCGTCGTCGTGGTCAACGCGTCCAAGGTCGCGCTGTCCGGCAACAAGCTGGAGCAGAAGCACGCCTACCGGCACTCCGGTTACCCGGGCGGCCTGCGGGCGGTGTCGTACGCGAGCCTGATGGCCGCCAACCCGGAGAAGGCGGTGGAGAAGGCGGTCCGGGGCATGCTGCCGAAGAACACCCTCGGCCGCAAGACGCTAAGCAAGCTCAAGGTGTACGCGGGGCCCGATCACCCGCACCAGGCGCAGCAGCCTCAGCCGTACGAGATCACGCAGATCGCGCAGTAGACCTAGATAAGGAAGCACGAGGAACACCGTGGCTGAGCCCACCACCGGCGTAAGCGGTACCGCCGTCGACGACGACGCGGACCTTCCGGAGTACGCGGATCCGGAGTTTGGCGCGGACGCGCCGTCGGAGTACACCACCGAGACCGCTCAAGACTCCCCGGCCCGGGCCGTCGCACGACGCCCGGTGGTGACCGGGCACGCGGGGGGCACCGGCCGCCGCAAGGAGGCCATCGCCCGGGTCCGCATCCTCCCCGGGACCGGCCAGTGGCTGATCAACGGCCGTGCGCTCGACGCGTACTTCCCGAACAAGGTGCACCAGCAGCTGGTCAACGAGCCGTTCGTGACGCTTGGCGCCGAGGGCAAGTTCGACGTGGTGGCCCGGATCTCCGGCGGCGGCGTCACCGGGCAGGCCGGCGCGCTGCGCCTCGGCGTGACCCGGGCGCTGATCCTGGTCGACCCGGAGAACCGCCCGCCGCTGAAGAAAGCCGGGTTCGTGACCCGGGACGCCCGGGTCAAGGAGCGCAAGAAGTACGGCCTGAAGAAGGCCCGGAAGGCGCCTCAGTACTCCAAGCGGTAGCGCCCGCTCGCGCCGGTCGAGCCGTACGTCAACGCATACGAGCGGGAGACGAGATGGGTGAATCGGATCAGCGCGGTCGTCTGTTCGGTACGGACGGTGTCCGGGGGGTCGCTGGGTGTGATCTGACCGCTTCCCTGGCTCTGAATCTGGGCATCGCCGCCGCCGCNNGGCCGCGGGCGCCCCGGTGGCCGTGGTGGGCCGGGATCCGCGGGTCTCCGGGGAGTTCCTCGAGGCCGCGGTCGTGGCCGGGCTGGCCAGCGCGGGTGTCGACGTCCTGCGGCTCGGGGTCATCCCGACGCCGGGCGTGGCCTACCTGACCCAGGCCCTCGGCGCCACCTTCGGCGTGGTCATCTCGGCGAGCCACAATCCGGCCCGGGACAACGGGATCAAGTTCTTCGGCCGCGGCGGGATCAAGCTGCCCGACGCCGTCGAGGACCAGATCGAGGACCGGCTCGGGTCGGCCCCCGCGGCCAGCACCAGCTTCGGCCGGATCAGCGACGCCGAGAGCACCCAGGAGCTGTACCTGGATCACCTGCTCGCCACGCTGCCCGCCGAGCCGGGCGACCACCACCCGCTGGCTGGCCTCCGGGTGGTGGTCGACTGCGCGCACGGGGCGGCGTACCGGCTCGGACCCCTGGCGCTGACCCGGGCCGGGGCCGAGGTCATCGCGATCGGAGCCGAGCCCGACGGCCTGAACATCAACGCCGGCTACGGCTCGACCTGCCTTGGCACCGTGGCCGCGGCGGTGCTCGAGCACGGCGCGCACGCCGGCGTGGCCTACGACGGCGACGCCGACCGGTGCCTCGCGGTCGACGCCGACGGGCAGCTGCTCGACGGGGACCAGATCCTGACCGTGCTCGCGACCGAGCTGGCCGCAACGGGCCGGCTGGCTGGCGATGCGGTGGTGGTCACGGTGATGTCGAACCAGGGCTTCCACGTGGCGATGCGGGACGCCGGCATCCGGGTCATCGAGACCCCGGTGGGCGACAAGCACGTGTCGGTAGCCATGCGGGAAGGCGGGTACGCGCTCGGCGGGGAGCAGTCCGGGCACATCATCATGCTCGAGCACGCCCCGACCGGCGACGGCATCCTGACCAGCCTGCAGTTGCTCGCCGCGGTGCACCGGCTCGGGCTGCCGATGGCCGCGGCGGCCAAGATGATGCGCAGGTACCCGCAGGTCTTGGTCAACGTGCCCGGCGACGCCTCGCAGCTCGGGCCGGAGGTCGACGCCGCGGTCACACGGGCCGAGTCCGCGCTCGGCGGCAACGGGCGGGTGCTGGTCCGGCCGAGCGGCACCGAGCCCCTCATCCGGCTGATGATCCAGGCCTCGGACACCGTCCTGGCCGAGCAGGTCATCGGGCAGCTCGAGGCCGAGGTGCGGCTGGCCCTCGCGGGGCACTAGCATGCGACGCGCATACCAGGTCGAGGCGGTCCGGGCCGCCGAACGCGCGCTGATGGACCTGCTCCCCGAGGGCACGCTGATGGGGCGCGCCGCGACCGGGCTCGCGGCGGTCTGCGCGTCCCTGCTGGCCCGGTACCCAGGCCACGTCTACGGCGCCCGGGTCGTGGTCCTGGCGGGCAGCGGCGACAACGGCGGCGACGCCCTGTA
>PLIQ01000598.1 GCA_003140115.1 Actinomycetota bacterium
AGTTACGGCTCGCTTAGTTACGGAGGGCCAGGCGCTGGTTCTTGCAGCCGGTCAGGCACACGGCCAGCCCGAGCACGCCGACGTCGCGCAGCGCCGTGGGGGACTGCCCGGTGACCGCAAGCGAGATCGTGATCTCCAGGAGCAGCACGCTGGCGATCGCCGCCGCCCCGCGTGGCGCGATGCCCGCGACCAGCGCGGCGGCCGTGACGAACAACACCCAGCCGTGCGCCAGCACCAGGATGACGGCCAGCGAGGATGACTCGCTGACCACCGGCACGTACTGCGTCCAGCCGCCGGGCTGCACCAACTCGTGGTATCCGAACCAGAAGAACACCACGCCGAGCAGGATCCGCCCGGCGGTCGGCGCCCATTCCGCGGTGATCGCACCGACGCGTTCGGCCAGCGCAGCCAGGCCGGTCCGTGGGCTCTGTTCGGCCTGGGCGGCGGGCAGCGGCGCCGGGGCGCGGTCAGGGACGGGCACCTTGACCCGGGATCTCGGGGCACCGCTCGCCCAGCCTGTGCTCATCCGGCCAGCCCCCTGCCGATGGGGTAGAACGCCGCATGCGACGAGAACGACGGCAACGGCGAAACCTCCGCGCCGTTGCGCTGGAACCAGCCGACCAGGGCAAGGGCCAGGGCGACCAGGGCGAAGAAGATCAGGACGCTGAGCCCGCGGGGTCCGACCAGCCGGGTCATCCTGAGGCTCCCTCCGCGCGGCGGGTTTCCTCCCGCATCCAGGTCAGGTATGCGGCCGACCCGGTCACAATGGGCAGGGCGATGATCTCCGGCTCGTCGTAGCTGTGCCGTTCGGTGAGGAAGGCAGCCAGCTCGTCGTACCGGTCGACCGGGAGCTTGAGCAGCACGAGCCACTCCTCGGCCCGCTCCAGACCTCCGTCCCACCAGTACATCGACGCTACCGGCCCGGCCACCTGCGCGCACGCCGCCAGCCTGGCCTCGACGGCGGCGCGGGAGAGCTCCATCGCCTCCGCGCGGGAGTCCGTCGTCGTCTGTACCTGGAGGTACTGCACCTCAAGGTCGGCCATGGCCCGATCGTACGCTCACCGGGCCCTAGTACGCTGTGCCGCACATCGGCTGACCGCTGGCATCGGTGAGGAGCGCGGGTGGAACTGCTGTATTCCGGCAAGGTCCGGGACCTGTACGCGGACGGCGACGACCTCATCATGGTCGCCTCGGACCGGGTCAGCGTCTACGACGTGGTCCTGCCGACGCCGATCCCGGACAAGGGCCGGGTGCTGACGCAGCTGTCACTGTGGTGGTTCGGCCAGCTCACGGGCGTGATCGCCAANNCCGGTGGAGTGTATTGCCCGCGGGTACCTGGCCGGCCTCGGGCTCGTGTCCTATAACGAAACCGGTACGATCTCGGGCGTTCGGTTGCCGCCCGGTCTCAGCGAGGGCTCGCGGCTGCCCGAACCGGTGTTCACGCCGACGACCAAGGCCGCGGCGGGCCACGACGAGCCGATGACCCGTTCTGAGGTCGCGGACCTGGTCGGCGCTCCGCTGGCGGGCGAGCTGGAGCGGGTCACGCTGGAGGTCTACCGGCGCGGCGCGGAGCTGGCCGCCTCCCGCGGCGTGGTCATCGCCGACACCAAGCTTGAGTTCGGGCTGGATCTTGACGGGTCGCTGGTGCTGGCCGATGAGGTGCTGACCCCCGACTCGTCGCGGTTCTGGCTGGCCTCGCAGTGGCAGCCCGGCCATCCGCAGCGCTCGCTGGATAAGCAGTTCCTCCGTGATTGGTCGGCCGGCCTGGACTGGGACCGCCGACCGCCGGGCCCGGACGTCCCACCCGAGATCGTGGCCGCCACGCGGGAACGCTACCTGGAGCTGTACAACCGGCTGACCCGCAGTGACCTCGGATGACCAGACTCAGGACAAGATGAACCGTTCTACCGCGTTGGCGAAGCCCTCGTCCTCGTTGGATGTGGTGACGCGGCGGGCGGCCCGCTGGACCTCAGGGCTCGCGTTACCCATGGCGATGCTGAGCCCGGAGTGGGCAAACATGAGCACGTCGTTGGGCTGGTCGCCGATCGTGGCGATCTGCTCGGGCGGGATCTGGTAGGTCCGGGAAAGGTACTGGGCCACGGCACCCTTGTTGGCGTTGGGGTTGGTGACATCGGCGTAGTACGGCTGAGACCGAGCCGCCGACACGTGGTCGCCAAAACGCTCGCGCACCGCGTCCACGCCCTTCTGGACCGCGTCGTAGTCGTCGCTCACCCCGGTGATCTTGGCCACTCCGTTCGACACCGAGGCGAAATTGTCGATCACCGTCGCGTCGAACTTGACCGTCCAGGTCTCGCGGGCCACGTGCGGTGCCTTCGGGTCCCGGATGAACCAGTCCGCGCCCCGGTAGATCCACACGTCCAGTCCCTGGGCACCGAGCAGTTCGATCACCGTCGGCGTCACCTCGTCGGGGATGACCTGCTGCTCGATCACCGACATGTCGGGATGGACGTACACGCCGCCGTTGAAGGCCGCGATCGGCATGCTGAGCTTGAGCGGCTCGATGAGCATGGACATGCCGCGGGGCGGGCGGCCGCTGGTGATCGCGAACAGGATCCCGGCCTCCCGCAGCTTCCCGACCGCGGCGATGGCCCGGTCGGTGAGGACCTTGTCGTTGGTTACCAGCGTGCCGTCGACATCGGCGAGGAACAGTCGAATTGACGGGGCCATGTTGCCTCCAGTTTGGTCCGGTGAGGTCAGGAGCTAGACCACGAGTGCTTGAAGTCGGTCCGGTCGACTGACTCACCCCGGCCCACGAGCACCGTCGCCACCATCTCCGGTGGGAACAGCCCGTGCTCGACGACGCCGGGCGTCGCCGACAGCCGGGCGGCCAGTGCCGCCGGGTCATCCACCGGCCCGTGGTAGTCCGCGATGACGCCGCCGTCCGGGCTGCGCGGGACGTCGCGCAGCGAGGCCGGCGCGACCCTGCGCATGGTGGCGCGCAGCCCGAAGGAGAGCAGCTCGAGGGGGATCGGGCTATGTAGGGCCTGGACCGGCTTGGTCGAGTCGACGATGACGACGAACCGGTCCGCGGCCCCGGCGACGATCTTCTCCCGAGTGTGCGCGCCGCCGCCGCCCTTGACCAGCCAGCCGTCCGGGGCGACCTGGTCCGCGCCGTCGATGGTGATGTCGAAACGGTCGATGCTCGCGACGTTCTCGATCCGCAGACCCAGCTCGCGTGCGGCGTGCTCGGTGCGCGGCGACGTGGCCGCACAGACGATGTCGAGCGATCGACGGGCCAGGGCCGGGAGCAGGAACGCCACCGTCGAGCCGGTGCCGAGCCCGACGGTCATGCCGTCTTCGACCAGTTCAGCCGCCGCCTCCGCGGCGACCTGCTTTTCCCGGTCGACGCCCTGCGGACCGCCTGGCGGGCCTGCCATCGGGTCCTCAGGTCGCGGCACGGTCGGCCATCACCAGGGAGGCGGCGGCCTCGACGCGGCCTGCCGGGATCGTCGTGTCGCCGGCCAGGAGCCTGGCCAGCGGCTCCTTCTTGTCCTCGCCGGTGATCAGCCAGAGGATCTGCCGGGCCCGCGCCAGCGCCGGGTAGGTCAGCGTCATCCGTACCCGCCCCTGGTACGGCTGGGTGAGGGCGACCAGGCGATCGGTGACCGACAGGACCGGGTCGCCCGGGACCAGCGAGGCGGTATGTCCGTCGGGGCCAAGACCCAGGTGGACCAGATCGAAGTGCTCAGGCAGCAAGGCCGCGTAGCTAGCGGCCGCGGCCACCAGATCGCTCTGGTTGACCGGCATGGGCCGCACCTGCGCCGGGGCCGAGCCCAGCGCCTTGGTGAGGTGGGTCAGGTTCCGGTCGGGGTCATCGGGCGGAGCCACGCGCTCGTCCACCTGGTAGATGACGGTCGCCTCCCACGGGACCGTCTCCGACGCCAACTCGGCGAACATGGCCCAGGGGGTGTGGCCGCCGCTGACCGCGAAGTGGAAGCTGCCTCTGGCCGCAACCGCGGCGCGGGCGCGTTCGGCCACGAATGCCGCGCCAGCCTGGGCTACGGCATCGGGATCGGCCAGAGTTTGGAGTTCGTGGTGCATGTCGCTCCCCAATGCTTGTTCAGGGGATGGGTTCGGATCCGTCGGGCGGCCCATCCGACACGCTACGCCAGCCTAGAACGCGCGCGATAGGAGACCCTTATGGCCCGGCGTCACCTGCGAGAGTCCTCACCGTGCCCGTGGGGTGTACCACGGGCCGTTCGGTAAAAAATTTCAATTAAGCATAACGGGCAGCAGTGTTATGGCCCTGCCATTCGGTGCCACCGCTGACCTGTTCGGCCCTCAGGCGGGCAGGTCGCCGATCAGCGTGTGCCGCGTCGATCGCAGCAGGCCGCCGGCGGCGTTGTAGAGGCTCAGTCCCCGCATCGGGGCGCCGCTGGGCAGCGTGCCGGTCCACGCGACCGCGACCATGTCGCCGTCGACGACGAGCGCGTCAATCGTGTAGCGGGGAAGCCCGCCGACCAGCTTGACCGCGTGCTCGTAGTCAGCGCGCGCTCCGTCAGGCCCGATCCCGGGTGGCTCGTGGCCGTAGTCAACATAGTCGGGCGCGACGCATTGGTCGAAATCCTCCGGGCGGCCGTTGGTGTAGCAGTCGAAGAACTTGCGGACGGCCTGTTCGGGACTCATCGGGGCGCTCACTGCTGTCTCCTGTTCGGCGGTTCATCTTCCTCGGAGCCCTGCGGGGAAAGGTCAGCCTACGGGGCGGCCCAGGTTGGCCAGGGCCGTGTTCAGCACCTCGCGGGTGGCAGCGGAGCCGATCATGCCGTCGGGGCCGATCACGGACATCCA
>PLIQ01000396.1 GCA_003140115.1 Actinomycetota bacterium
GCACGGACCAGCACGAACCAGGACTGGACCCAGGACGTGTGGACCTGCCATTGCTGGACCTGCGGCGGCCGTACCGCCGACTGGATGGCGACAGCCTCCGAAGCCGAAGTCAACGCCCACACTTTCGAGATCCTCAGCGAGCTCAGGGACGGGCTGTCTGCGCTGCCGCCGGGCAAGATCCGCGAGCGGTCCTGGACGTCGAAGTGCAACGCGGCCGTCTCCAGGTACGACGAGCTCAGGCTCGATCTGCGGATCGGGTGGGAAGCGCCCGGCTACCTGCGGAACTGGGCGGCCCTGTGGCAGCGCTAGCCGGATCCGGCCCGCTTGCCGGGGCGAGCAGAGCGTCGTAGACGATCTCCTCGATCAGCCGGTGAACCCATGTGCGCGCTGCCGCAGTGTGCGCGCCGGCCTGGTGGACGAGCCGGACGGTCCCGGCTGCGTCGGCGGCGATCACCCCGATGCCGTGAACCGGCGCCTCGGCCGCCACGTCCAGGCGGTCAGCCGCCCCTGCAGGCAAGACAGCGGCCAGGGCCCCGAACGCGGCGAAGCCCGCGAGGTTCGCGATGGCAGCCTTCCATGTCCTGCGCACGGCGACCGCGCCCACGATCCGCACTGGCGGCGGGGCGAGCACGAACCGCGGGTCTTGAGCCGCCAGGCAGCGCAGCAAGAACGGGTCGGCGGCCGGGAGCATCCCCTCGGCCTGACGGCGCCGGTGCTCGGCCGGATCAAGAGCGCACACGACCAGCCTGCGAGTGCTCCAGGCTCGTGCCTCCACGATGCCGAGGCCGTCCCAGCCGAGCAACGGGAGCGCCCGCATGGACAGATCGATGTCCGGCATACCCGGTATCAGGCCGGAAGCCTGCCTGGCCGATGCTCCCATGGCAGCCTCCTTTGCACTGATTTCGAATCTAGGTTCGTTGATATGCTTCAGTCAATAGCTAGATTCGCTTTTCTTTCAGAGGTACGGTACGCACTGAGCACACCCGTCAACCTTCCAGAAACACATGCCTACAATTGCGCGAATAGGCAAAGCCGGGGCCGCGGCGGTTCGTGAGGCTGGTCCTGGCCCCGGGCCTCGGCCCGGTCACGCCGGGACCTCCCGGCCGGCAGGCGTGCTGGTGGGCGTACGCGGCCAGGCCGCCGGGGAGCCGCAGTGCGGGCAGGGGACGGCGCGGCCGTCGATGGTGCCGGGATGGTCGAGCTTGTCGAGCAGGAACCGGGTCATCGGGGTCGCGGGTCATTAGCGTCCAGCAACACGTCGAACTGGCGAAAGAACCGTCGGGCGCGACGTGCGCTCAGAACAGCGTGGTCAGGCCACGCCTGTCCTCAGCCGTCAGTCTGTCCTCGCTAGGGGTTCCAGCGAAATCAGGAAACACTCCGGCGCGGTTGCATCGGCATGACACCTCGTGGGCCCGTAGGCATGCCAGGATGGACAGCAAAGCACGGAAGCCCGATACAGGAGGCAGCACGATGGGCGCCCAGCCAGCCGACCGGATCCCGGCGAGCGACCCGGACACCGGGTCGTACGAGGTGATCCATCTCGGCGGCCAAGCCGCGGTGGTGGTGCCGGTGTCCGACTTCCTGCGCTTGCGTGCCCTGGAACAGGCCGCCAGCGCGCAGGAGCTGGAGAACGCCGAAGACCAGGCAGCGCTGGCGGACTGGCGTGCCCGGGAGGCCGCCGGGCAGACCTCATACGTTCCGCACGACGAGGCGCTGCGGCGGCTCGGCCTGGCCGGGTGAGCCGCCAGGTCATCTGGGAGGCCCAGTCGATCGACCAGGCGGCCGGGTTCCTCCGCGACGACCCCGACGGAGTCCGCGAGATGCTCGACGCGGTCGCGCGACTCGCCGAAGAGCCCCGCCCTGCCGGGTCATTCCCCTACGGGTCACCTGACCGGAGGCGGCAGCGCATCGGCCGCTTCCGGGTGATGTACGACATCACCGCCGAGACGGTATCGGTCTGGCACCTCGGCCGCGGCTGGGTCGAAAGCTAATAATGAGGGCATTCCGCAGATCGACGGCTTAGAGCTCGGGCGAAGGGCTGGGACGACAGATGCATCCGCCGACTCCCGGACGTTATCGAGGGCGTCAGCGCGACGCAGCCGATCCTTGCTAGTCGAGACGTTTAGAACTTTTGTTCAAGTGACATGAGGTGGGGCGGGTGTGGCTCGAACCCACGACCGGCGGATTATGAGAAGTACGGCCCCATGCTCCATGCGCGCTAGCTGCACCGATGACACAGGTTATCGCACCGATGGCAATCGCCGCGCTGGGATTGACTGAAGCGCCAGTCCACGATCCGGTCCACGACCCCCACGGCGAGCGCCTGATGTCACTACGGAACGTTACCCTGCGCCACGCGAGATCCGCCGTTCGGCATGCCGATCACTGTTTCCCGGCCGGTCGCCCATACCGTGCAGATCGGGATGTTCTGCGCTAGCCTCGGGCGGAGCTGGCTCTGTTCGAGGAGCTCATCTGCGGAGCGCTGTTCGGCGGCGGGAACCGGTTCGAGGAAATCCCGCGGATGATCGACCAATACCGCGCAGGGATATTCAAGCTGGACGAGCTGATCGCCACGCGCTACGCCATCGACGAGATCAACCAGGGCTGCCAGGACCTCCCCGACGGCAAGAACATCAGCGACGTGGTCATCCACGACCACTGACCCCGTTTCGCGTCCGGCGCCGACGTCCTACCGGCGGTACTCGTACTGGACTGCGCGCCACTGCCGCCCGGTCCCGTCGGCGCTGATGAAATGCTGTTGTTTGAGCTCGTGCGAGGCCGAACGGCTCGTGATCAGCAGATCTGACCGGGTCAGCTTCCCGTCCACCTCGGTGCCGAATCCGATGAAACCCAATGGCTCGAACACCAGGCGCAGCGTACCGTTGTCCGCGCTCCCGAAGCTGCTAGCGGGCATGATAGATACCGGCAGCCGGGTGTCCATGGACACGTATTTCCACCGGCCCTCTACCCGGTCATAGTTCAGGTAGTCGATGCGCCGGAAGTCCGGGCCGCCACCAGGGGCCGGCCGCATGATCTCCTGCAGGTACGAGCCGATCATGGTCCTCTCGGCAATCAGGCCGTCGGTAACGATCGGCTCGGCGCCCGGTGCCGGCCACATCGTCGCCACCACACTCCAGGTACCGGCTCGCTCGGCGAGCTGCTGCTCTTCCGGTCCGGGCGCCAGGAGTCGTTCGGCTGCGGTCGTCATGGACTCCACTTTGCCAGTGTCCTCGATGTCATGCACGTGGGAACATCTGAACTATCCGGGGCAGCCCCGGCTACCGGGCCATCCTCCACCGAGGTGGCGCCGACGGCGTGGCCGAGACCGTGATCACCGGTGGCGAGTGCTCCGTCACCGACACCTTCGGCAGATGGTCGACGCCGACATGACCGAACAGGCGTTTTTGCACCTTCCCGTTCACCTGGTCGTGGACTAGGTCGTCACCGCCAAACCCGGGTGCGGGCTGTGGTTAGCGCAGCGGGCTGA
>PLIQ01000186.1 GCA_003140115.1 Actinomycetota bacterium
TCCCCGACAACGACCTGGTCCTGCCCGACCTCGACGTGTCGCGGCATCACGCCGAACTCCGCAGGTCACCCACCGGGGCCTACGAGATCGTCGACCTGGGTAGTCACAACGGCACCTTCGTCAACGGCCGCCGGGTTTCCTCCGCGGTGCTGAACGAGTCCGACATCATCAGCATCGGCCGCTCGACGTTCCGCCTGGCCGAGGGTGAGCTGCGGCAGTTCGTCGACGACGGCGAGATCACCTTCACCGCCCAGGACCTGGTGGTGAAGGTCGGGGGCGGCAAGGTGCTGCTGAGCCACGTCACGTTCCCGATTCCGGAAAAAAGCCTGGTCGGCGTCATCGGGCCCAGCGGCGCGGGCAAGTCGACCCTGCTCGGCGCGCTGACCGGGATACGTCCCGCGGACACCGGCACCGTCCTGTACGACAACCGTGACCTGTACCGCAACTACGCCGAGCTCAGGTTCCGCATCGGCCTGGTCCCGCAGGAGAGCGTCCTGCACACCCAGCTGACCGCCCGCCGCGCCCTGCAGTACTCCGCCGAGCTCCGCTTCCCGGCCGACACCGGGGCCCACGAGCGCGACGCCCGGGTCGACGAGGTGATGTCCGAGCTCGGCCTGACCAAGCACGCCAACACCCGTGCGGACCGGCTGTCCGGCGGCCAGCTCAAGCGGGTCAACGTCGCCCAGGAGCTGCTGACCAAGCCGTCCCTGCTGTTCCTGGACGAGCCGACCTCGGGCCTGGATCCCGGCCTGGACAAATCCGTCATGGAGCAGATGCGGGACCTGGCCCACGACGGCCGGACGGTCATCGTGGTCACGCACAGCGTCGCCAACCTGGACACCTGCGACCGGCTGCTGGTCCTGGTCCCCGGCGGGAAGATCGCCTACTACGGCCCGCCCGATGAGGGGCTCGCGTACTTCGGCCTGACCGGCTGGGCCGAGGTGTTCCAGGCCTTCGAACGCTACCCGGACCGCGACTGGGCCGCCGAGTACGCCGACTCGCAAGCCCACGCGCAGTACGTGCTGGGCCAGCGCGCCAAGCCGACCGCCGAGCAGGGCGCGGATGACATACCCGCGGCGGTGGTCGCGCGGCGCGGCGCGCTGAAGCAGATGGGCACGCTGACCCGCCGGTACATCCGGGTGATCGCCGCCGACCGTGGCTACCTGCTGTCCATCGGCCTGATGCCGATCATCTTGGGCGTGCTGATCCGCCTGGTCGGCTCGAGCCAGGGCCTGGCCGGCCCGCCCCACTCCAACGAGAACGCCAGTGAGACCCTGCTCCTGCTCGTCGTCTGCGCCTGCCTGGCCGGCGCCGCGAGCTCGGTCCGGGAGCTGGTCAAGGAACGCACGATCTACGTCAGGGAACGCGCGGCCGGCCTGTCCTCCGGCGCCTACCTGTCCTCCAAGTTGCTGGTCCTGGGCGTGATCAGCGTCGTGCAGTCGGTCGTGCTGGTCCTGCTCGGGCTGATCGGCCGGCCGATGCCGCCCACTGGCGCGTTCTTGACCGGCGCCCCGTTCGTCGAGATCCTGCTCGCCATCGCCGTCCTCGCCCTGGCCTCCATGTGCCTCGGCCTGCTGGTATCCGCCCTGGTCAGCACCTCCGAGAAGGCGATGCCGTTCCTTGTCCTGCTGACCATGATCCAGGTCATCCTGTCCGGCGGCGTGATCTCGCTGGGCCAAAAGACCGGCCTGAACCAGCTGTCCTGGATCGCGCCGTCCCGCTGGGGGTTGGGCGCGATGGCCTCGACCTCGAACCTCAACGTCATCACGCCCAGCGCCGGCGGCAACTTCACCGACCCGCTGTGGACCCACTCGGCCGGGATCTGGCTGCGCGACATGGGCGCCCAGGCCGGGCTGGCGCTCGTCTTCGCGCTGCTCGCCTGGTTCCGCCTGCGCCGCCTCGGCCCCCGCCGCCGCCGCAGGGGCTAACCGGGACGTGCACCATTTTTCTGCCGAACGGACCGTGGTACCCGCTTCCGGCCGCCTCGTGCTCCCCCTAGGCTTCCGCCCCCCTCGTACCCCCCTAGGCTGGCGGTGTGAGTGAGCCAGCGCTTCGGGCGCGCGACCTGCTGCGACGGTTCCCGCTGATCGACGGGCACAACGACCTGCCCTGGGCGCTGCGCGACCGGGCGGCTCCCGTGGACCTGGCCGAACCCGTCGCGGGCACCCACACCGACCTGCCCCGGCTCGCGGCCGGCGGCGTGGGCGCCCAGTTCTGGTCGGTCTTCGTGCCGGCCTCGATCCCGGGGGACACCGCCGTCACTACGGTGCTCGAGCAGATCGACCTGGCCCACCGGATGATCGCGGCTTACCCCCAGGGCCTGGAGCTCGCGCTGACCGCCGCTGACGTGGAGCGGATCTTCGCCTCCGGCCGGGTGGCCTCGCTGCTCGGCGCCGAAGGCGGTCATTCCATCGCCGGGTCACTCGGCGTGCTGCGCATGCTGTACGCGCTCGGCGTGCGGTACATGACCCTGACCCACAACGCCAACGTGGGGTGGGCCGACTCCGCCACCGACCAGCGCGCGGCCGGCGGCCTGACCGATTTCGGCCGGGACGTGGTTCGCGAGATGCAGCGGCTAGGCATGCTGGTCGACCTGTCGCACGTCGCGGTATCCACCATGCACGACGCATTGGACGTCGTCGCGGCCCCGGTGATCTTCTCGCACTCCAGCGCCCGGGCCGTCTGCGACAACCCGCGCAACGTGCCCGACGAGGTGCTGGCCCGGCTGCCCGGCAACGGCGGCGTGTGCATGGTCACCTTCGTGCCCGCCTTCGTGTCCCAGGAGTGCGCCGACTGGCTGGCCGACCTCAAGGCCGAGGCCGTCCGCCGCGGCCTGGACCCCAGAGACCTGCACCTCGTGCAGCGCATCAGGCCGGAGTGGGAGGCCGCCCACCCGCTGCCGCAGGCCACCCTGGCCCAGGTCGCCGACCACATCGAGCACGTCCGCCAGGTCGCGGGCGTCGAGCACGTCGGCCTCGGCGGTGACTTCGACGGGACCCCGGACGTCACCGTCGGCCTCGAGGACGTGTCCGCCTACCCGGCCCTGTTCGCCGAGCTCCTGGCGCGGGGCTGGACCGAGCCCGACTGCGCGGCCCTGGCCGGCGGCAACCTGCTGCGCGTCCTGCGCGCCGCCGAGTCCTTCGCCGCCCGCGCTCCGCTGGACGGTCAGGAAGCCGGGACGAACTGACGGTCGGCGAGCACGCGCGCCAGCCCGAACAAGATCTCGGCGGCGCAGGCCGGATCGCTCTTCATCAGCTCGTCGACGAAACGGCGGCGCAGGGCTAGCACCTGCCCGTCGGACGCCGCGGTCACCGACGCGATCCGGCGGCCCGAAGTACCGAAGAAACCGATCTCGCCGATCACCTCGCCCGGGCCGAGCAGGGCGAGCCGGCGGTCACCGTCGTGCACCTCGAACGCCCCGTCGAGGATGACGAAGATCTCCCGCTGGGTCAGGCCCTTCTCGGTCAGCAGCTGGCCGGCCGCGACGTCCATCAGGAAGCCCTTGTCGCTGAGCTTGCGGACCGTGTCATCGCTGAGCGCCTCGAGCATCGACGGATGATCGTCGGCCGCCTCCCGCAGCCGGCTGACCCGGTCCCAGACCGCCGCTGGGTCGAACCGCACCGGCGCCGAATCGGCGTCCAGCAGGCGGGCCCAGCGCCCGATGTCCACCGGCTCGTGCTTGCCCGGCCCGTAGAAGACGTCTGCGAACGGCGCCACGAACGATCCGGCCTGCTCCAGGTACGCGCGGTCACTCGGGACCACCACCAGCGGCACCTCGATCCCGTCGGCGGTGGGCACGAGCTTCCCGGCGTAGGTGCGGAAGCCGAGCAGCCGGTAGTGGCGCACCAGCCCGGCGGCGCAGTTGATGAACCCGACGTCGGCAGGCATTTCCCCCGCGTACAACTGGTAGACCGCGCAAACGACCGATACCAGCCCGAGCTGCCCGCGGCTCCCTGGCTCGATCATCAGCCGCCCGATCTCCGAGACGCTCATCTCGCGCAGGCCGTCGAAGCGCTCCATCGAGAACGCCTCCCAGTCTTTTGCGGGCACCTGCCCCGGCTCCCAGCGGCGGAGGCGAGCGGTACTGGTCAGCTGGCCGGCGCCGTCGTCGGTGTAGAGCAGTATCGTGTACGGCTGGTCGTCCTCCTCGTCGTGCACCCGCCGGCGGCCGTGGTCGGCGTTGCCGAGCTTGCGGCCGAGCTCGGCACCGTACACCGAGTACCGGAATGAGAACACCGCCTCGCGTTCGGCCTCGGTCTCGGCGATGTACACCGGCTCGACCGCGTCGATCAGGTCCGGCGCGGCGGCGCGCATCTCCGGCGGCGGCACGAGGACCCGGCTCATGACCCGTCCCCCACGGAGATCCCTGGTGTCTCGGTTGACCCGTCCCCCGCGGCCGGCCCTGGTGTCTGCGTGCCTGCCGGCCGCTGCGCCCCGCCGCGGCGACGCGTGGATTCCAGTAGCCACTTGACCCGGGCCAGCTGGACCATGCGCGCCGTCTCGTTGGCGACCCGGCGGCCGCGCGGCATCACCAGGTCCGGGATCGCCACCTTGACGCGCTTGCGCACCTGCCTTCCGGCCGCGAAGTCAAGCACCATCCAGGCGGCCAGCACGCCGAACTGATCCGCGGTCGGCGCCAGCTGAGGCGGCGAGCCGGCCTGGCCCCGGATCATCGCCTCGCTGTAGGCGAGCAGCTCGCGCGGCACATCGAGCGGGCTCACCAGGCGGGTGAGGAACTGCAGCGCGTCGAGGTCGTCCGGCGCCTTATCCAGGCGCCCATTCAGCGGGCGGGTGCGGCCGTCGCGGTAGTCGAAGGCGTACACGACCTGGGTGCCGCCGAGGTCCAGCCCGGAGATGACCAGCCGGCGCTGGCGCCAGGCCTCGTCATGCAGCGCCCGTTTGGCCGCGATCCCGGCCGGCTCGGTCACGTCCACGCCGTCGATCACCACGTCGGTCGTGCCGACCAGCCAGTCGACGTTGTCCTGCGTCACGCCGTCGGACTCGACCAGCACCTCGACCTCGGGGTTGATGGCCCGGGCCCGGTCCGCCTGCACGTCGGCCTTGTTGCGGCCGATGTCGGCGATGTCGGCGGCCTGCCGGTTGAGGTTGTTGAGCTCGTAGTCACCCGGCTCGCACAGCACGAACCGCTCCACTCCCAGCCGCACCAGCGGCACCACCGGCGCCCCGCCGATGCTGCCGCAGCCCGCGACCAGGATCCGCACGGCGCGCAGCGCGCCCTGCTCCTCCCGGCTGAGGGACGGCTGGTTGCGCCGGGTCATCTCCCGGTAGTGAGCGGTCTCGGGCTGCTGCTCGCGGGGCGGGCGGCGCAGGCTGCGCCGCTCCGGCTCGCGGGTCGGTGACCCCAGCCGGAACAAGGCGACCGGCATGGCCTGCGGTGCGGCGCCGAACGCCGCCAGCAGTTCGCGGCGCACCTGCGCGATGCGGGCGTGCCAGTCGGCGGGCACCGACGGGTCCGGGGGGCCCGGATGCGACAGGCCGACCTCGACCGGCGCACTGTGCAGGGCCATGGCCAGCCCGGCCTCGGTGACCTCCAGCGCGATCTCCTCGAAGCACGCCCCGCCCCGCAGGAACGTCTGATCCTCCAGCGACCCGGCGTGCAGCAGGCACAAGACGGGCGCGCTGCGCAGCGGCGCCTCCTCCAGGTCACGGGCCACCCGCTCGGCCACGTGGAACCGAGCCAGCGCGTCGAGCGCTCGCGGATGCATGGCCACGGCGGCCATCCGCGCCGTCACCGCCGGGGTGAAGAACAGCTCCAGGTCCAGGCCGTCCCGGTGCCGGGCGGCGTCCCGGGCGGTGTAGCGCGTCAGCGAGTACAGCTCGGCCGCGGTGGGCCCGTGCATTAGCTTCATCGCCCCGGCGCGGCCGGCGATCGCGGCCACCCGGTCGATCGCGGCCCGGTCGGTGAGCGCCGAAAGGGTGAACCCAGCGCTGCTCGCGGTGGCCTGCAGGCCTTCGATCACCGAGCCGGCGACCGGATCGGGCCGGTAGGGCGAGCGGTTCATCGCGCGACGGCGCAGTGCACGCAGCCGGGCCTGCGCCGCCTCGTCCGGCGGCGCCGAGGCGGGCCGCAGCACCACGTCGGCCGCGGCATCGCCGTCCGGCCGCCAGCGGACCTCCGCGTCGAAGCCGAACGCCCGGGCCCCCACGCACAGGTTAGTGACGACGGCGCCGCAGGCCAGGTCGCTCTCCCGGCCGGCCGGATCGAGCTCGCTGAGCACCTGATGGTCCGGATCGCGCGAGACGCGAAACCTCGGCCCGTCGGCCTCGATGCGCCAGCCCTGCGCGTTGTGCGGCGACGGCGCGCGCCCGCCGTAGTAGAGCAGCCGGTCGCGCAGCACCGGGGTCAGCCCGGCGTCCCGGTTAGCTTGCGCCCCACCAGTCATTACCCCTCCCGAGGGCATCGTATCGGGTCAACTCAGGTCACGAAGTGTTCAGCCAGGCCGGACTCCGACAGCGCCTGCGCCGCGTGCCGGTAGCCGATATCGACGAGCGTGATCGCGCCTTTGAAGTCCAGGGTGCCGACCCCGGCAACGGGCGGGCGGAGCAACAGGTCGACGCGGTCGCCGTCCAGTGCGGCGCGCCGGTGGCGAACCTGCGACAGTCCGGTCGAGCGGCTCAAGATGTCCACGACACTGGGGACCGGCCGCGGCGGGGCGAACGGGTTGAGGCGGTGCCCGAGCACGCGCCAGCCGGACAAGCCTGTCTCGAAGGGCGCTGCGGCGGTGAGCGGCTCTACCTCGGGGGACACGTCAACCGCGACGATGCGGCCGTGCCCGACCCGGCCGCGCATGGGCCCGATCGGCACGTTGTCCAGCGTCCCCCCGTCGACGAGCAGGTCTCCTCCCGCGTAGACGGGGGGATAGATGCCGGGCAGGGCCAGGCTGGCCCGCACCGCGGACCACAGCGGCCCGCGTTCGTGGATGACCTCCTCGGCCCGGGTCAGGTTGGCGGAGATGCAGAAGAAACGCAGCAGCAGGTCCTCGATGGGCACGGCGCTAAGGTTGTCGGCGAGTATCCGGTCCACGTGGCGGCCCGATGACAAGGCGATCAGCGGCAGCGTGGGCGTGAGCAGGCGGCGGCCGTGGCGGGCGATATTCAAGACCCGCCGCACCCGCTCCGCGTCATCCATGCCCCGGGCGCAAAGCCCGGCCATGATCGCGCCCATGCTGGTGCCGCCGACCACGTCGATGGGCACCCCGGCTTCCTCCAGCGCCCGGATCACGCCTAGGTGGGCGAGCCCGCGCGCGCCGCCGCCGCCGAGGACCAGCCCGCACGCGGTGCCGGTGATCATCCGGGCCAGCCGCCCGACGTCGCCCGGCCGGCCGGCGCGCAGGTGGTGATGGTCGGCCACCGGCCGGTCCTTCAGCCACCTAGCCGTCCCCGATGGCCAGACCGGGTGCAGCAGGACGAGTTCACAGCGCAGCGAGCCGGTGGCCAGCGCCCGGGCTTCCACCGGGCCGATCGAGGGATCATCTCCGGCCGAGGCCGCCAGCAGGACCAGGTCAGACTGGCTCAAGCAGAGCCGGCTCCACGCCGTGTCCTGCGCGTCGGGCCGGTAGATCACGTGGTCGTGGTCGCGTTCCACCGCGTGCAGCCACCCGGTCAGTTCGGCCCGGCCGGGGTCGCCCGGGGCCCGCTGGGCCGCGCCCGGGCCTAGCTGCCGCGCGACGGCATCGGCGTCCAGTTGGATGACCGACCCCGTCCGCGCCAGCTGCGCCACGAGCCACTCGGCGACCATGGCCGCCGTCCCTGCGCCCTGGCCAGCGGCGGTCACGGCAATGGTGCCGGCCACCGGAGGTGGCACTTCCGGCCGTTCAAGAGCCAGCAGCCGGTCCACGGTCAGCAACCGGTCGACCAGCAACCGTGTCATCTCGACCAGCAGCGCCGGGATCCGCTCGACCAGGGACCTGAACGAGGACACCCGCAGCAGCAGCAGGTCGCTGTCCCGGACCGCTCGCACGGTCGCCGACCGGGGCTGGCCGCTGAGCAGGGCGATCTCTCCTACCACCGCGTCCCGGCCCAGGTCGTACAGGACGCGCTCGCCGCCGCCCGCCGCCACGCTGATCCGCAGCCGGCCGCTCACCACCAGGTAGAGACCGTCTCCGGTGTCACCCTGCCGGAAGATCACCTCCCCGGCGGCCACCGACACCGGCTCCAGCTCCCTGGCCAGCTCACCGCGGGCCGCCTCGTCCAGCGGGGCGAGCAACGGGATGCCGGCCAGGAACACGTCCAGTTCTGGCCGGTCTGGCTGGCCGTTCACGTATGGAGCTGTTCCCGGCTGATCGTTCACGTGCTGAGCTGCTCCCGGTCGAAGCTCACGAGGCGGGCCCCCCGTCTGGCAAGCGGCTGGCGCCCAGCGCCTCGACCGCCTGGCTGCGTCCCTTGACCTGGATGGCCGA
Source organism: Actinomycetota bacterium (assembly GCA_003140115.1). The sequence goes on from PLIQ01000186.1 coordinate 8,421, forward strand.
CGGCGCGGTGAAGGCGAAGCTCGCCGCGGTCGTGCGGTGGACGGCGTCGGTCACCAGCACGTCCGGCCGCCCGTCCCGGCCGGCCAGTCCGGAGAGCCGGAAGGCCACGTTCGTGGCATCGCCGAGCACCGTGACCAGCATCCCGGTCAGCAGGCTCACGGCCGCCGGGCCGGCGGCCACGCCCCACCCCATGTGCAGCGGCCGCCCGCCGGGATCGCGCAGGTCCAGGCCGGCCGCGATCCGCGGTACCGTCTCGGCCGCCTCGATCGCGAAGGCCGTCGCCGCCCGGGCCGCGTCCGGTATCGCGTCCGCCTCCCAGGTCGCGAAGAACGCGTCACCCACGTAGTTGCTGAGCGTGCCGTGATGCCGGGCGAGGATCTGCCGCAACTCGGCGTAGAGGCGGTCGATGTTCTCCAGCAGCACGCGGTCACCGGTGTACTCGGCGATGGCCGAAAAACTCACGATGTCGCCGACCACCATCAGCATGTGCATCACCGTGACCTGCCGGAGGGTCATCGGCCCCCGGGCCGTGACCTGCGCTTCGGTATCTTCGGTGGCCGCGAACCGCCGGGACCGGAACTCCAGTTCCGCCGGACCCAGGCGAATCCGGTCGCCGGGCGTGATCCTGACCGGTATGGATCGCTCGATCCGCTGTCCGTTGAGCCGGGTCCCGTTCGTGCTGAAGTCCGTCAGCCAGGCCTGATCGTGAGCGAAATCCAGCCTCAGCTCCAGGTGCGCCCTGGAGACCTCCGGGTCGTCGATCAGCAACCGGTGCCGCTCATCGACGCCGACGCAATGGCGGCCGACGACGAGCCAGTCGTAGATCGGCGTCGACTGCTCCTCGGCGCCGTCCGGCGCCATGACGAGCATGGCGGGTACCGCCTCCTCGGCTTCCCCGACGCCGCCCTGGTCGTCTCCGGTGTCATCGCTCATCGGGCTGCATTTTATGCACCCGTCGACCCGATCCACTAACCCAGCCTGGCGGAGGCTAGCCCGGCCCGGCGGGCCCGCTAGGATCGCTCCCGATGACCCCCCANNGGCCCGGGTCCTGGAGAACCGGCGCCGGCTCGCGGCCGCCTTCGGCGCGGACCCCGGTGATTTCGTCTTCGCCCGCCAGGTGCACGGAGCCACGGTCCGGATCGTCGGCCGGGCCAACCGGGGGAGCGGCGCCCTCACCCTGGACGACGCCGTGCCGGACACCGACGCTCTGGTCACCACGTCGCCGGACGTGGTCCTGGCCATCTTGACCGCGGACTGCGTGCCGATCGTCCTGCACGACCCGGTGGCCGGCGTGCTGGCCTGCGTGCACGCGGGCTGGCGCGGCACCGTCGCCCGGGTGCCGGCCACGGCCGTGGCCGCGATGGAATCCCTCGGCTCCCGCCCGTCAGACATCCTGGCCGGCGTCGGCCCCGCCGTCGCGCCCGCCCGCTACCAGGTCGGCCCCGACGTCCACCAGGCCGTCACCCACGCCTTCGGCCCCGCCGCCTCGAGCTTTATCCGCCCAGACCCCGCCGCCCCCGGCCGCTGGCTCCTTGACCTGTGGTCCGCCAACCGCCACGTCCTCCGCGAAGCCGGCCTCCCCGACTCCCAGATCCACATCACCACCCTCCCCACCGGCCACGGCCACTTCTTCAGTGACCGCGTGGCGCGCCCGTGCGGACGTCTAGCCCTCGTCGCCCGCCTCCGCCCCCGGGGCCAGGACACCATGACTACGGCACCCTGATGGCTCTATCCGTTAGGGTGCCGGGTCCGTGTGCGTCACGGGCCATGAGGCTCGGTGTGCCCGATCCGCGCTGTGCGGTCCGGGTCTGGCAGGTCAGCTCTTGTCGCCGGTGATACCAGCGTGCCCCGCGCTACGTATGTCAATGATCGTCGCGTTCCAGCCGGGAAAGATCCGGGATGATATGGGCTTCCGGGAGCGGTTTGGGTACTGTGGACCCCCTGCGCTCAAGGGATTG
>PLIQ01000012.1:0-11679 GCA_003140115.1 Actinomycetota bacterium
GGCCGTAGACGGCGGGAAGCCCTGAGACCCTGGACGGCCACTCTCAAAGCTCCTTCAGCACGTCCGGAAAGTAGGTACGCATCATGAACAGCATCAGCATCATCGGCGCGGGAACCATGGCCCGTATCCTTGCCGCCCGCGCGCTCGCGGGCGGCAACACCGTGGAGGTCATCGGGCGTGACGCGGCCAAGGCGGCCGCCCTGGCCCGTGCGCTCGGCGGCGGCGCCACGGCGGGAACGTTCGGCAGCGCCCCGGCCGGCGAAATCGTCATCCTCGCCCTGCCGTACGCCAGCGAAGCACCGGTCGTCGCCCAGTACGGGGACGCACTGGGCGGCAAGGTCATCGTCGACATCTCCAACCCCTTCGACCCGGCCCACACCGGGCTCGTCACCCCGGCCGGCAGTTCCGGGGCGCAGGAGATCGCGAAGGCCGCCCCCGCGGGGGCGCACGTCGTCAAGGCGTTCAACACGATCTTGGGCCACGTCCTGGCCGCAGACCAGGCCGGGGGCCGTCCGCTTGACGTGTTCTTCGCGGGCGACGACGCCGGGGCCAAGGCGCGCCTGTCGTCGTTCATCGAGAGCCTCGCCCTCCGCCCGCTGGACGTCGGCGACCTGAAGATGGCGCACTGGCTCGAGGGAGCCGGCCTGCTGATGGTCGCCCCCGGTGTCGGCAAAGCCGNNAAGGAAAGCAACTTCTGGCTCGGCATCAACACGCTCGGCTGATCCAGCACCCTCGCCGGTTCGGCACTCATGTCAGTAACTGATAGCGCTGCCTGGCCGCGATGACCGATGGAAGTCCCCCCTTTCCCCAACCGGAGGATTCGCATGCGCCTATTCATCGCCGGCGCGCCTGGCCACATCGGCTCGCCCCTCGGAAACGGTGGCCTGTGATCGGACGGGCAGCACGGAGCCCCCGGGCCGCGCGGACGCCCGCCGGGCTGGTTGCCCTGGCACTGGCCAGCTTCGCGCTCGGCCTGGCTGAGTTCGTCATCGCCGGCCTGCTCCCGAGCGTCTCCCGTGACCTGTCGGTCAGCGGCGGCACGGCAGGCCTCCTTGTGACGACGTATGCCATCGGCGTCATCGTGGGCGCTCTCGTCGTGACGACGGCGCTGAGCCGAATCCGGCCCAAGACAGCCTTGATCGGTCTTGTCGCCGTGTTCGCGGGCGCGAACCTCTTGTGCGCTCTTGGACCGGACTTCGAGATTGTGCTCATTGCGCGGGTCATTGCCGGGACCGCCCACGGGGCCTACTTCGGCATCGGCGTAGTCGTCGCCGTCAGCCTGGTCGAGGAGAGCCGCCAGGGACGAGCGATCGCGGTCATGCTGACCGGGCTGACACTCGCCAACGTTCTGGGCGTTCCGCTCGGCACCTTGGTCGGGCAGCATTTCGGCTGGCGGGTCACATTCGGCGTCATCGTGGCTCTCGCCGTTGCCGCGATGCTGGCCATCATCGTGCTTGTTCCTCAAGTCGCCCCCGCCCCGACACGCTCGCTTGCCGATCTGCGGCAGCTGCTGAACCGGCAGGCCCTGCTTTCGATGGCGGTCGCGACCCTCGGCTTCGGCGGCATGTTCGGCATATTCACCTACCTCGCGTTCACCCTGACCAGAGTCACCGGCTATGCCAGCAGCACAGTGCCCTGGCTGCTCTTGCTCTTCGGCGTCGGGCTGGTCATCGGCAACGCACTGGGCGGCCGCCTGGCCGACCGAGCGCTGGACGCAACCCTGGCGGCAGCCCTCCTGGGTCTGCTGATCGTGCAGGTGGCATTCGGACTGGTCGCCAGCTCGAAGATCGGCGCGGCGGTCGCAATATTCCTCATGGGGATGTTCGGCTTCGCCGCTGCGCCGGGCTACCAGCGCCGCGTGATGCGTTCCGCGGTGGCGGCCGGAGCGATCGCATCCGGGGCGCCCGTCGCAGCAGTGAACCTCGGAAACGCCCTGGGCTCCTGGATCAGCGGGTTCGCGATCTCGGACGGACTCGGCTACGTGTCACCAATCTGGATCGGCGCGGTGGCCACCGCACTCGCGTTGATCCTTCTGGCGGTCGCAGCATGGTCGCTCCGCGCCGCTCCGGCAATGATGCCCGAGGTTGCCAAGCCGCCGGGGCCACCCGCCCCGGCCCGCCACGATCAAGGCAACAGCCATGACCGCCCAGCAGCGCGACATGGCTGAACAGATCCTCCGCGACGCACCGTTCGATCTCGGCAGGGACGTCGCCGTCCAGCGTCCGCTCCTCGAGCAGACGCTCACCTCGCAGCCCCCGCCGCCGGACGTCTGCACGACGACCGGCGACCTGGGTGGCATCCCCGTGATCTTGAACAACATCGCGGACGTCGACCCAGGCCGCACCATCTTCCACATTCACGGCGGCGGCTTCGCGCTTGGCTCCGCCGGGGGATCGGCGGGGCTCGCGTCCAGCCTGGCCCGTGAGACGGGCATGCGCGCCGTACCGGCCGACTACCTGCCCGCGCCCGAGCATCCGTACCCGACCCCCGCTGAAGGACGTCAAGGCCGCCTATCGCGCCCCGGTCAACCAGACCGGCCGTGCCGACCGCATTGTCCTGTCGGTCGAGTCAGCTGGCAGCAACCTTGCGGGGCTAGGCGTCGATGCGGACAGCCATGTCCGTCCGCGACTGGTTGCCAGTGCGGCCGTCACCACGCCGATGCTCGTCATCGATCTGTGGCTCCGTACCAGACGCAGAACTATCGGTCAATCCGCGGGGAGACAGCATGGCGGTCACGAGGGAGAAAACCATGGGTAGAGAAGTCGCCGCACCGCCGGATGTACGCGGCCCTGTAGTCGCAGCGGTGGTGCTAGTAGTCAACGGCAAGAAGCACGAGGTGCCGCTCGAGCCGCGGGTGAGCCTGCTTGACGCCCTGCGCGAGCATCTCGGGCTGACCGGTTCGAAGAAGGGCTGTGACCAGGGGACGTGCGGTGCCTGCACGGTGTGGGTGGACGGCCGGCGGGTGCTGGCGTGCCTGACCCTCGCGGTCGCCTGCGAGGGCCGTGAGGTGACCACCATCGAGGGACTGTCGTCAGGCGGTGACCTGCATCCGATGCAGGCAGCGTTCATCGAGCGCGACGCATTCCAATGCGGCTACTGCACGCCCGGCCAGATCATGTCGGCGGTGGCGCTTCTGGAAGAGGGCCATGCGGGCGACGACGCGCAGATCGCGGAATGGATGAGCGGCAACATCTGCCGCTGCGCCGCATACCCGAACATCCGCGCCGCGATCCGCGACGTCCGTGACGCGGCTGGGGGTGAGCGGTAATGCAGCCCTTCAGCTATGCCAGGGCAGCCGACGCCGAGACAGCTATCGCGCTCGTCCGGGAGAGGGCGGACGCCGCGTTCCTGGCCGGCGGGACCACCGAGGTGGACCTGCTGCGCCAGAACGTGCTGCGGCCCGGGCTGCTCGTGGACATCAATGACCTTCCGCTCAGTGGCGTCGAGGACCTGCCGGGCGGCGGCGTGCGCATCGGCGCGCTGGCCAGGATGAGCGACGTCGCCAGGGCGCCCGGCGTGAGCGAGCGATTCCCCGTCATCTCGCAGGCGCTGCTGCTCGGCGCGTCGGCGCAGCTGCGGAACATGGCCTCGATGGGCGGCAACCTGTGCCAGCGCGTGCGGTGCACCTATTTCCGTGACGCGACCTCACCGTGCAACAAGCGCGACCCGGGCAGCGGCTGCGCCGCCCTGGAGGGCATTAACCGGGGCCACGCCATCCTCGGCACCAGCGACAAGTGCATCGCCACCCATCCCTCAGACGTCGCGGTCGCGCTGGTGGCGCTGGACGCGGTGGTGCACACCCGCGGGCCCGCTGGGGAACGGGCCATTGGCATTGACGACTTCTTCTTGCTTCCCGGGGATACCCCCGAGCGTGAGCACCCGCTGGAGCACGGGGAGCTGATCTACGCCATCGAGGTGCCCGCCACGCCGGTGGCCCGCCGGTCGGTCTACCTCAAGTTCCGCGACCGCGAGTCGTATGAGTTCGCCCTGGCCTCGGTAGCGGCCGCCGTCCGCATTGAGGACGGAACCGTCGCTGAGGTACGGCTGGCGCTGGGCGGCGTCGGCACCAAGCCGTGGCGCGCCCGGCGCGCCGAGGCGAGCCTGATCGGCCGCCCGGCCACCGGAGCCAGCTTCGCTGAGGCCGCCCGCCAAGAACTGGCGATGGCGAGACCGAGACCGCTGAACGCATTCAAAGTCGAGTTGGCGCAGCGGGCGATCGTCCGCGCGCTGACCACCCTCACGGACGGGGAGCCGCGATGAGCGGGGCTATCGGGCAGCAGGTCAGCCGCGTGGACGGTCCGCTGAAGGTCACCGGCGCCGCACGGTACTCGGGCGAGATCACGCTGCCTGGCCTTGCCTACGCCCAGATCGTCGGCGCCGAGGTAGCCAGCGGCCGGATCACGATCGATACCTCGCAGGCAGAACGCGCGCAGGGCGTCGCCGGAATCCTCACCCACCACAACACGCCGAGGGTGAACCAGGTGCCACTCGTCCCGTCGCTGCTGGGCGGCCCGGCGCCGGGCGAGACGTTCTTCCCCATGCAAGACGACGTCATCCACTATGCCGGGCAGCCGGTCGCGGTCGTGGTGGCCGACACCCTCGAGCAGGCACAGCACGCCGCAACCCTGGTCCGGGTCAGTTACGCGGAGACGCCTTCTGTCACCACGATCGACCAGGGCCGCGCTGACGCGTACGAGCCGGAGAGGATCTTCGGCGGCCTCATACCGGGCAGTGTCCGGCGCGGGAACGTCCAGGACGGCCTGGCGGCGGCCGACCTGCGCGTCGACGCGTCATTCCGCTTCGCCGCCAACCACCACAACCCGATCGAGGCGCTGACCACGATGGCAGCCTGGGACGGCGACCAGCTCACGCTGTATGACTCCTGCCAGGGAATCAAGGCCGTGCAGGTGACCGTCGCCGCGCTGCTCGGGCTGTCCGTGTCCAAGGTCCGGGTGCTGACCCGCTACGTCGGCGGGGCCTTCGGCTCCAAGGCGATGGTCTGGCCGCACGTCACCCTCACCGCGCTGGCCGCCCAGCACGTCCGCCGGCCGGTCCGGCTCACGATGCCACGCGCGCAGATGTTCACCTCGTGCGGGCACCGCGAGGAGCAGGAACAGCACATCCAGCTGGGAGCGACCCGCGCGGGCAAGCTGACCGCGATCCGGCACCATAAGATCTCGGTCACCTCCCCGTTCGACGACTGGGCCGAGCCTGCCTTCGGCGTCGCCTCGCAGCTGTATGACAGCCCCGCCTTCGAGGGCGTGCACCGCCTGGTCCGGGGCAACACGATGACACCGACGTTCACCCGCGGGCCGGGCGAGGCGGCCGGCGTGTTCACCCTCGAGTGCGCGATGGATGAGCTGGCCAGCCAGCTCCAGGTCGACCCCGTTGAACTGAGGCTGCGCAACCTGGCCGAGGTCGATCCCAACACCGGCAACCCGTGGTCCAGCTTCGGCTTGCGGGAATGCCTGCAACGTGGCGCATCGAGGATCGGGTGGGAGCACCGTAACCCGGCGCCGCGCTCCGAGCGTGACGGGAACTGGCTGATCGGCACGGGGATGGCCGCCGCCGCCTACCCGGTGGCGTTCTTCATGCGCACCCAGCGGGCTCGCGCCCACCTATACGCCGACGGCAGCGCCGTTGTGCAGACCTCCGCGCAGGAGTTCGGCACCGGGATGATCACGGCGCTAACCCAGGTAGCGGCCGACGCGCTCGGCATCGGCCTGGCCGAAACGCGGGTGGAGTTCGGCGACACCGATTACCCGGCCACCGGGTCCCCGGTGGGCTCGAACGGCGCGATGATGGTCAGCGCCGCCGTGCACAACGCCGGCCTCGCCGTGCGGGACCAACTGGTCGCGCTGGCAGTCGGCGACGCGAAGTCGCCACTGCACGGCGCTGACCCCGCCATGATTACCGTGGCCAGCGGGCGAATGACGCTGGCCGGCGACGCCGGGACCGGCGAGACCTACGCCGCCCTGATGGGACGGCACCGGCTGAACGACGCCGAAGCCATCGGCAGCTGGGACCCGCCGCCGCCGGACACCCCGCACGGCCTGCTGACCTTCGGCGCCCAGTTCGCGAAGGTGGCGGTCGACGCGGACCTGGGCATCATCCGGGTCCGGCACATGGTCGGCGCCTTCGCTCCCGGCCGGGTCCTCAACCCCAAGACCGCCCGCAGCCAGCTCATGGGCGGCATGCTCTGGGGCATGAGCCAAGCCCTGCTCGAGGGCACCCGCATGGACACCCGTCATGGCCGCTGGGCGAACGCCAGCCTGGGCGACTACCTCGTCCCGGTCAACGCCGACGCGCCCGACGTCGACGTCGAGTTCATCGAGGTAGACGACCAGGTCACCGGCCCGCTCGGGGTCAAGGGCGTGGGCGAGATCGGGCAGGTAGGCTCCTCTGCGGCGATTGCCAACGCGGTCTTCCACGCCACCGGCTACCGGGTCCGCGAGCTGCCCATCGCCGTCGAGCACCTGCTGCCTCACCTGCCGGAATGACCAGCAGCGCCCCGCGCCGCGCTGATTTCCATGACAGCGGCGCGGCTTCACCGCTGCCGGAGCGGCCGCTGCTGACCACCCCGCCTAACCTGCAGCCCCCCGGCGTAGCCGGGCAGCAGCGGCAGCGGCTCGCGTCCCAGCCGTGGTCCGGGCATGGCGGCCTGCTGCTCACCGCGGTCGTGTTCTTCGCCCTCGCCCTCGGCACCGGGAGCACCGCGACCGCGCTGCTGATCCTCGGGCCGATCTCGACATTCGCGCTGCCGGCCGTGGCCATGATCGCGTTCTGGTGGAATGACTGGCCCGGCTCCCGCCTGTCCGTGCCCTGGACTGGCTTGATCGACACGGCACTGTTCATCGCCGCCGCGATCGCAGCCACCATCGCCGGCCAGGCCATCGTCGAGCGGCCCGACATCCTTGCGGTGTTCGAGACCGCACCCGCCCCGGCGACCTTTCCCGCGACGCTGCCCCTGGCCGGCGCCGCCTTCACGGCCATGCTCCAGCTAACGGCGGGGTCCCCGGCAGGGTGCAGGCTCCAGGGCAGCGCCCCAGGGATATTCAAGGACATGAATGATATCGATCACGATGCGGATCGTGCCGCCGCGGCGGGCGGCTTCCGCGCGGATCAGGCCCAGCTGGTGCCAGGCCCCGTCGACGAGGACGACCCAGGTCCGCGCAGGTGCTGCGGGTCGCGGGCCTCGGCCTCGTCGAACGCGGCGGCGATCATGTCCGCGGGGTCCCTGCGGACGGACCCGGCCAGCCACTTGGCCAGGGCCTTCGGCCCGGGCCGGAGCGCGCGGGCGCCGGCCCGGCCCCCGGCCGGGGCGATCACGTCGTGTGGGCGGCGTTCCGCGGGCTCGGCGTCGTAGACGGTGACCAGGGGGCCATCCGCTTGCGGTTCGGCTTCTCCCCGGCCGTCAGCCGGGTCCGCATCTTTCCCCAGCTTCGCGGCGGCCTTCGCGGTGGCAGCCCGGAGTGCCCCGGGCCGCATTACGATGCCGGCAGTCGGCCGACAGGACAAGCAGCGCCGACGGGGTGCACGGCTCCGGGACCCGGGAGGCATAGAACGCAGTGATGTCGGCTCCGCCGACTAGCTGGCATCCTCAATGCCGAGCGCGTGGCGGACGTAGGCCCAGGAGGCCCGCTGGATGAGGGCCACTCGTTTCGGGTTCTCGTCGGTTGTTTCCTTGGCCTCCTAGCCGGCGATTCCGCCAAGCGAGTGTTCCGCGCCGAACAGGGTGAGCAGGCTCTTACTACCGGGGCTTAGGAAGTACGGGTCGGTCATCCAGTCCGGTTCCCGGACAGACAGCGGGATGTCGAGAGCGCGGTCGACCGCGTCCAGCTGATCCAGCAGTTGTACTCTGCTGGGCTACCGAGCAAATCAATCCTGGATTTGCTGCCATGCGTCGTGAACGGCCGGGCCACGCCAGAACTGCTTGACCGGCTTTCAGCCGAACGGGACCGTATGGACAGGCTGATCGGCGATCTGACGAGCATCCGGAACAGGCTCGACACCGTCATCACCAACTGGCGAACAGGATAACGCTGCCGGCCCGAGGGCCGTGCGGATGCTTCCGCCGCTGCGCAGGACGGAGCGCCTGACTCCGTCGCCCGCGGTTCGCGGTCGCTGACATCCGCGGCGGCGAGGAGTTCAGGCGGGTAACGGCGCAGCCCGAGCCGCGCCCGGAACAGGGGCGGAAGAAAAAGATCGCACTCTCGTCGGCCGGGACTGGGCTTGTCGCGGATCGAGGTAACCGGCACTTCATCGTATGACCGGGAGCCGCGCGCGGAACGGATGCGTCAGTCCGCGCGGACGCGGAACGCGTCGGAAGTCGCGCGCTGTGCCTCACGGACGATCGCCGCAAAGTCCCCGGGCGGCGGTGTCGCGATCAGCTGCAGCCCGATGCCGCGGACCACCGCCAGCAGGAAGACCGCGGCCGCCGCCGGGTCCGCGTCGGCGCGCACGGTCCCGTCTGCGATGCCGGCATGAATCCGGCCGGCCAGGAAGGAGCGGAACTCGGCGTCCTGCCGGGCGAACAGCGGTGCCAGTACCGGATCCCCGGCGACGGCCTCGCCCCACAGCTGCAGGAAGGCACGCGCTGACGGCGACCGGTCGGCGACGTTGCGGAGGTATGCCGCCACGATATTGGCGATCTGGCCAAGCCCGTCGCCTTCGTAGGCCGGGACCGTAAAGCGCTGCGCGTCCTCCATAACCGCCGCGAGCAGGCGTTCCCGGCTGCCGAAGTGATGATGAACGATTCCCCGGCTGTAACCTGCGGCCTCGCCCACCTCGGCCAGGGTGACCGACCGCGAACCATGCGAGGCGATGAGCGTCATCGCCGTCTCCAGAACGCGCCGCTCGGTCTGCGCCCGGCGCTGCTCTTGCGTCCGTCGCGCGGGACGGTCGGACATGGTTCGCTCTCCCCGCTAGGCGTAGTTGGCCAGAGACGTATTCTGGCATTCCGGCCGGCGATGTTGTTCCCTGAGCCCAACGGCCGGCCAGAACCGCATGTTCAGATGACTTGAGCTGCACTATCCCGTTTCTTGCGCCGAAGATGACAAGCCAGCCCAGCATGACGCGGCGGCAGCGCCGCGTTGTTGAACGCAACTCGTAGAGCAGGGCTTCCCACCGCCTGAAGCTGTGCCTCCGTCACGTTGTTGTCGGCCAAGCCGAGACTGGTTGATCATGTTCCGGTCTCCCAGAACGACGTGAGGGTCGCTGCTGCGAGGGCTGGGTCCTGGACCATCCACCAATGGCCGACGCCCTCGAAGCGCGCCACCCGCGCACCGGCTCGGGTCGCAGACCGTACCCGCATCTCCTCCGAGCCGACGAGCCGGTCGGCGGTGCCGACGATCGCAAGCCCTGGGCGAGCCGCCGCCGCGGGCAGGTTCTTGCCCAGCTCGGCCATGGCCGGCTGGGCCGCCGCGCGGTAGTAGCCGAGGATGGCGCGGCCCATCTCGGGGCCTTGCGCTGGAGCTATCTGATCCGCGATCGGCCGGGGGATGCCGAGGCCGACCAGGCGACCGACGCGCTCTTCGACGGGCCCGCCCAGCAGCTCGGCGACGGCGGTCTCACCGGTTTCTGGACTCTGCCAGCCGCGCGCCAGGTCGTGCCATACGTACTCCGGATCGTAGGTGCCGAGAGAGTCGCTGACCCAGCTGCGCAGCAGGTCGGGGCGGGCCATCGCGACGCGGAGCGTGGTGCTGCCCCCGACGTCGTGGCCGACCAGGTCGACCGGTTGACCGAGGGCCTCCAGCGCCTCGATCAACCAGTCGCGGTACGCCGAACCGGTGCAGGGGAATCCGTCCGGTATCGGGGCGCCGAAGCCGGGCGGTGACAGCCGGAGGGTGTCGCGTCGTTCCAGCTCCCCGAGCAGTGAATCCCAGATTGCCGAGGTCTCTGGGTTCCCGTTCACGAATACCGCAGTCATGCGATCTCCTCGAGATTGTCGATGAGGGTGGCTGGACCGAACAGGTCGACCCAGTTCGCTGGGCACGCTGGCCCTGGACCGGCACCGGCTAGGCNNCATCTACGATCAGCCACGCCATCGCGCCAATGACGCGACTACGAGGTGACGATCCCATGGGAACCGGAAATACGAGCACTCGCTCGATCGAGCTTCTTGGCTCGCACATGTCATACGTCGACACCGGCGAGGGTGCCCCGGTACTGTTTCTGCACGGAAACCCGACATCCTCGTTCCTCTGGCGCGACGTCATCCCGCGTGTCACGCCGTCGGCGCGGTGCATCGCGCCCGACCTGATCGGCTTCGGGGCGTCCGGTCGGCCTGACATCCCTTACCGGTTCGAGGACCACGCTCGTTTCATCGAGGCCTTCATCGATGCCCTTGGGCTAGAGGACGTCGTGCTGGTCCTGCATGACTGGGGGTCCGCACTCGGCCTCGACTGGGCCCGCCGTCACCAGTACTCGGTGAGGGGCCTCGTCCTCATGGAATTCATCTGGCCGATTCCAACCTGGCTCGATATCTCNNTGGACCCGTCGTCCCGGGAACCGATCTACCGCTTCCCCAATGAGCTGCCGATCGCAGGGCGTCCCGATGACGTCTGGGCCATGGCGACGGCGTATCACGATTGGCTGCTCGACACCGATTCGCCGAAGCTTTTCTTCCACGTCGAACCTGGCTCGCTGATACCGCCCGACCGTGCTCGCTGGTACTCCGAGCGGCTGAAGTCGTGCCGCAGCGTCGCGCTCGGCGCTGGCAGGCACTATCTCCAAGAAGATCACGGAGAAGCGATCGGCAACCACATCGCAAGCTGGCTCGAGAATCTTCGCTGACGCTCCTGGTAGTCCGGCCAAAGTCTCGTGTTCAGATCGGGGTCGTGAGCCAGCGCGGGAACAAATCGGACATAAACTATGATCCGAAATAGGTATATTCCTAAGTCGGAACGGTGCACCACGACTCGAAGCCGCCCGAATCCGCGGATTAAGAGTCCGCTGTTAGTTTGGTTTTTTCGATTCCGCCCTTGCCATGCTGATCGGCAAACGGCGCGGGAGGAGCCAGGCCGTGGATGCGCTGAGTGCCGGTGGACGCTGCGCCTGGCGTCGATGGGTTCCGCGGCTGCCGGGATGGGACCGCCGTGCAGGAGGAGGACCAGCTGAGTACAAGGTCACCCGGTCAGGTGTGTGGCCGAGTACTCCCGTGCGCCAGATCAAGGCAAAGGTGCGGAACGGGCCGTTTATGATTTCCGCTGGTAACGAGGCCGCGGCCCCGTTTAGGCCAGGGCCTTGAGTTTGTGGCGGATCTGTTCGGCGTCGGGGTGCTGCAGGTCCTCGAAGATGGCCTGGGCCTGTTCCCAGGCGTCACGGGCGGCGTCGTGATCGCCGGCGGCGTGGTGCGTGTCGCCGAGGCGGGCGAGGGTAACGGGTTCCTTGTAGCGGTGCCCGATCGTGCGGAACAGGTCGAGTGCCTGGCGGTAGCACTTGATGGCCTGCCTGTGGTGGCCGAGGTGCTGGTGGGCGTGGCCGAGGGTGTCGAGTGTCTCGGCCTCCCCCATCTGGTCGCCGAGGTCGCGGTACAGGGCAAGGGCCTGCTGGCAGGGGGCTAGTGCCTGCTGATGGTCGCCGAGCAGGGAGGAGCAGGAGCCGACCGTGTTGAGGGCCCTCGCCTGGCCGACCTGATGGTCGGCCGCCCGGTAAAGCTCCAGGGCCTGCTGGGCGTGG
>PLIQ01000012.1:11784-11943 GCA_003140115.1 Actinomycetota bacterium
CAAGGAAGGTCAGCAGGGTCCAGAGCAGGTGGCAGGCGTGGAGGTCGAAGCCTTGTGCGGCCGCCTGTGCGATGGCCGCGAGGAGGACCGGATGTTCTGCCTCCAGCCATTGCCACGCCTGCTTGTCGTCGGCCATTTCCTCGGGGGCGGTGCCCGGCC
>PLIQ01000530.1 GCA_003140115.1 Actinomycetota bacterium
TCGGCTGGCCGCGCCCGAGTGCCGTCCGCGCGGACGAATAAGGTGATCGACGATGAAACGGGCACCGTATCGCGATGCGCCGCAGACTCACGTGATTTCGGAGCGCCCACAGGTACCGGTCAGTCTCCCACGGCGCGCAGCTTGGCGTCGGCGTACTGGTCGTAGANNGAGCCGCCGGAGCCGCCGGAGCCACCCGAGCAGCCGCAACAGGAGCCACGTGAGCCACTGCCTCCACCCGAACCGACCGCCGCTCGACGTCGGCCTTGGCCGCCTCTCGCAGCAGCAGCAGGTAGCCGAGCAGCATGACCGACGGCGGCACGATCACCCACCACGCCGCCATCCGGGTCTCCGCCAGCACCCCCGACGCGACGGTCAGCGCCAGGAGCATCATCAGCAGCCGCCGCCGCGCGGCCAGCACCCGCCGGTGCCCCGGGTCGGAAACCACCGGCTCAAAGTCCTCATCCCGCCCAGACCGCCGCTCCGGAGCCGCCTCCTCGTGCTGCCGCCAAGACACAGCCCGCCGAGACGCAGCCCGCCGAGACGCAGACCACCGAGGCACGGACCCCGGCGCGGGTCCCCGCGTCGACTCGCCCCCCAGATCCACCGAAGCCTCGTCGGAAGCCGAAGCGGAAACAGAAGCCGCAGCCAAAGCCTCAGCCTCGGCAGCAGCCTCAGCCTCCGCCTCAGCGGCGGCCTCGGCACGAGCAGCCGCGGTCGCCGAGGAGTCCCGCCGTAGCCAGCGGGGGATGAGCACGCCCGCCCAGATGACGACGATCGCGACGTACAGGATCGCGCTGCTCAACAATCCTCCCCTCGCCGAGCTAATCGCCGAGCTGATCGCGGACGCCGATCCCGGGCGCCGATCCCGGGCGCCGATCGCGGGCACACTGCTCCCGTCCAGCCTGCTTACGTAACGCAAAGTAATAGCTGATCCGGGTAGAGACGAGCACCGAACCCGGTGTGTCGCAATAAACGCCGAAGACGACCGGGAGGCTCAGGTCGTCCCGGACCGCGACGCGAGCAGGATGCTGCGCCACCGGGGCAGCAGTCCCTGCGGCACTTCCTCGGCTGTTATCGCGTAACACACGTGGTCCCGCCAGGCCCCGTTGATGTGCAACTGGCGGACCCGGACGCCTTCCTCGCGGAACCCCAGCTTCTCCACCACCCGGCGCGACGCGTGGTTCTCCGGCCGGATCGAGGCCTCGAGCCGGTGCAGGCCGATCACGCTGAAGCAGTGGTCCACGGCCAGGGCCAGCGCGGTGGGGGTGATGCCGCGTCCCGCGTACGCCTCGTCGACCCAGTACCCGACCTGCCCCGACCGCGCCGAACCCCACGTGATCGACCCGACTGTCAGCTGGCCCACGAACTCCCCGCCGTACGTCACCACCCACGGAATGGCCTGTCCCTGCCGCGCTTCCCGCCGCATGGCCCGGACCATCGCCACGTACGGCCCCAGGCTGGACCGGTAGAGCGGGGTTTCCGGGTTGGTCGGTTCCCAGGGCCGCAGCCACGGCGCATTACGCACCCGGATCTCGCGCCAGGCGCGGGCGTCGCTCACCCGGACCGGGCGCAGCCCGACCGGCTCACCGAGCAGATGAGGCTCGGACAGGCTTACCGGCCAGCCACGCATGCGTCCCACGAAACCATCATTCCCTGGCCAGGTGGCTGGCGTCACGGGGGTAGGCCTAAGTTCGTGCGCGCGTGGTCGCCGCCGTGGATCTGCGAGACCGCGTGCGCCAGCACGGGCCCCAGCACGGCCATCCCGTCCCGCACCCCGCCGGTGGACCCAGGCAGGTTCACGACCAGCGTCCGGCCAGCCGTCCCGGCCACGCCCCGGGACAAGATCGCGGCGGGCACCCCGGCCGCGGCCCCGGCCGCGCGCAGCGCCTCGGCGATGCCGGGAATCTCCCGCTCCAGCACCCGCCTGGTCATCTCGGGCGTCAGATCAAGGGGCGTCAGCCCGGTCCCGCCGGTGGTCACCACCACGTCGTACCCCTGAGCCACCGCGTCCCGCAACGCACCTTCGACCGCGGCGCCGTCCGGCACCACGAGCGGCCCGTCCACGGCACACCCGGCCGCCCGCAGCAGTTCGGCCAGCACCGGCCCCGACCGGTCCTCGTACACCCCGGCCGCCGCCCGGTTCGAGACGGTGACCGCCAGCGCCCGCATCCCGCCAGGACCGCCGGGCCCGCTCACCTGTGCCATGGCCCGGTCTTCCCGCCTTCCTTCCACTCCACCCGCACGTCGGTGATCACCGCGGCCGGGTCGATGGCCTTGACCATGTCGATCAGCGCCAGGCCCGCCACCGCGACCGCGGTCAGCGCCTCCATCTCCACCCCGGTCCGGTCCGCAGTCCGGGTCACCGCCATCAGCGACACGCCCGAGTCGGTCACGGTCACCTCGACGCTGACCCCGTGCAGCCCGATCGGGTGGCACAGCGGGATCAGGTCCGGCGTCCGCTTGGCCCCGGCGATCCCCGCGATGCGCGCCACGGCCAGCGCGTCGCCCTTGGGTACCTGCCCGGTCCGCAGCGCCGCGACCGCCTCGGCCGACAGCAGCACCCGCCCGGACGCGCACGCCGCCCGAGCCGTCACGTCCTTGCCGGACACGTCCACCATGCGCGCGTGGCCCGCGGCATCCACATGGGTCAGCGACCCCGGAGGCGCTATTTCGCTCACAAATTCACACTACATTTCTTCCGAACGGCCGTGGTGCCTGCGCCCTCAAGGCAGCACGAGCACGTCGGCCGTCTCGCCCGCGGCCATCTGCACCACCCACTCGGGCACGATGATCAGCGCGTTGGCCTTACCCAGCGTCGCCACCTGGTGCGACCCCTGGCCGGTCAGCGGGGTGATCTTCGCGGTCCCGCCATCCAGCACGCCGCGCAGGTAGGAGCGCCGGCCCGGCGGCGAGCGCAGCGGTCCGGTGACCTCGGCCCTGAGCGTCTGCAGGCCCAGCCCGTCGTAGTCCTGCAGCGCGCCGAGGGCCGGCCGGATGAAGATCTGGAACGACACGTACGCGCTGACCGGGTTGCCGGGCAGGGTGAAGATCGGGACCCGGTCGTGCTCGTCCGGCCGGATCTGGGCCTCCCGTACCTCCCCGCGGTCCGCGAGCCGGCTGAGCAGGCCGCCGCGGGCCTTGCCCTCCGGCGCCGCGGAGTCAGGCAGCGCCAGGGTCCCGAACCCCTGTGGCATCCCCGGCTGCATCGCCACCTTGCGGAACTCGATGGTGCCGAGCGCCCGCAGGGCCGCCTTGACCACGTCGTACTCGCCGCCCATGCTGACCCCGCCGGTGGTGACGATGAGGTCGGCCCGGCCCAGCTGGTCCTCGATCGCGCGCAGCACCTGCTCCGGGTGGTCGGGCACGATGGCCTGCCGGTAGGCCAGGCAGCCGGCCTCCCGGGCCGCCGCGACGATCATGAAGCTGTTGGAGTCCCAGATCCGCCCGGGAATGATCGGGGTGCCGGGTTCGGCGAGCTCGCTGCCGGTGGACAGCACCACCACCCGCGGCCGCGGCCGGACCAGGACCGTGCCGCGCCCGGCCGCCGCGATGACCCCGATGTGCATCGGGCGGAGCCTGGTGCCCTTGGTCACCAGCACCTCGCCGGCCTTGGCGTCCCCGCCGGCCAGCCGCACCGAGTGCCCGAAGTCCGCCGGGGCCCGGATGGTGACCCGCGACTGCCCCCCGTCGGTCCACTCCACCGGCACCACGGCTTCGGTCCCGTGCGGCAGCATCGCGCCGGTCATGATCCGGATGCTGGTCCCCGGCTGCAGGGCGTACGCCCCGGTGTCGCCCGCCGCGACCTCAGCCACCACCGGCAGCGTGACCGGGTTCTCCCGCGACGCGCCCGCGACGTCCGCGACCCTGACCGCGTAGCCGTCCATCGCCGAGTTGTCGAACGACGGCAGCGGGCCGGCCGCCGCCACGTCCTCGGCCAGCACCAGGCCGTACGCGTCGTTGATGCCGAGCTCGGTGGGCACCAGCGGCCGGATCGTGGCCAGGATGCCGGCCAGGTGTTCCTCGACCGAGGTCAGCGACTCACCCTCGACCACCTCGGTGTGGCTGCCGGTCACTGTACCCCCCGCTCGCTCATTTGAGACTGTCCAGGTACTTCCGTAGCCAGGGCACGATCTCCTCGGCCAGGTCGGACCGCTCGCAGGCGAACTGGACCAGCGTGCGCAGGTAGTCCAGCTTGTTGCCGGTGTCGTAGCGGCGGCCGTGGAACAGCACGCCGTGCACCCGGCCGCCCTCGGCCGGGCTCATCGTGGTCAGGGCCAGCAGCGCGTCGGTGAGCTGGATCTCCCCGCCCCGGCCGGGCGGGGTGCGGCGGAGCACCTCGAAGATCGCCGGGTCGCAGACGTACCGCCCGATCAGGATCCAGTTACTCGGCGCCGAGCCCGGCACCGGCTTCTCGACCAGGTCGGTGACCGTGACCACGTCCGCCTCGGCGGTCGGCGAGATGGCCGCGCAGCCGTACTGCGAGACCTGCTCCGGGTCGACCTCCATCAGCGCCACCACGCTGCCGCCGTAGCGCTTGCGCACCTCGATCATCCTGGTCAGCAGCTTGTCGCGGCTGTCGATGAGGTCGTCGCCGAGCAGCACCGCGAACGGCTCGTCGCCGACGTGCCGGTCGGCGCACAGCACGGCGTGGCCGAGCCCCTTGGGGTCGCCCTGCCGCACGTAGTGCACGGTGGCCAGCTCGCTGGACTCGCGGACCTGGGCCAGCCGCTCGTACTCTTCCTTGGCGGCCAGCGCCTCCTCGAGCTCGTAGGCCCGGTCGAAGTGATCCTCGATGGAGCGCTTGCTGCGCCCGGTGACGAGCAGCACGTCGTCCAGGCCGGCCGCCACCGCCTCCTCGACGACGTACTGGATGGCCGGCTTGTCAACCACCGGCAGCATTTCCTTGGGCGTCGCCTTGGTCGCAGGCAAGAACCTGGTGCCCAGGCCAGCCGCGGGAATCACGGCCTTGGTCACGTCAGCCATGTCATGAACACTAGCGAACCCGCGAGACGACCCTAGCCAGGGTATGGTCGGGGCGTGCCCGGGGTTCAGCAGGATAAGGCCCTCCTGCGGGCGCGGCTGCTCGCTGCCCGGGCCGCCCTCAGTAGCGATGACCGCCGCGAAGCGGGGCGGCTGATCCGGGACGAGCTGCTGTCCCTGCCCCAGCTGCAGATGGCCGGGACCGTGGCCGCCTATTACTCGGTGGGCGCCGAGCCCGACACCCGCGGGCTGGTCTACGCGCTGTGGAAGCGCGGCACCTACGTGCTGCTGCCGCTGCTCCTCCCGGACGGCGACCTGGACTGGGCCTCCTACGAGGGCCCGGACTCGCTCGTGCCCGGGCCGCGCGGGCTGGCCGAACCGGGCGAGCCGCGGCGCGGGCCCGAAGCGGTGGCCCGCGCCGACGTGGTGCTGGCCCCCGCGCTGGCGGTGGACCACGCCGGGAACCGGCTGGGCCGCGGCGGCGGCAGCTACGATCGCGCCCTGGCCCGGGTTACCCCGCTGATCCCGGTGATCGCCCTCCTCTACGACGCCGAACTCCTCGGCCACGTCCCGGCCGAGTCGCATGACACGCCGGTCCGCGCGGCGGTCCGCCCCGGGCCGGGGATCACCTGGCTGCCCGCGGGGTAGCCGGGCGCGGAATCTAGGGCGTTCCTGCGTGGTTGGATATGCTTAGCAGTCGAATACCGCGAGTGCTAACCTGAACCACCCCCAAAGCTGTGCCTGCGCGGACTGGGATGGTCTGCGTGAAGGAGGGTCCGTGCCCACTTATCAGTACACCTGCACCGACTGTGGCGAGCCGGTTGAGGCTGTGCAGAAGTTCACCGACGAGCCGCTGAGCGTGTGCGCCGCCTGTGGCGGCCGTCTCCGCAAGGTGTTCTCGCCGGTCGGCATCGTGTTCAAGGGATCGGGCTTCTACCGCACGGACAGCCGGAACGGCTCGGTTCCCCCCGCGGACGCCAAGAAGGACAAGCAGGACAAGCAGTCCAGCGAGTCCAAGCCCGCCTCGGACAGCAACGGCTCGGCGGACAAGACCGCCGCCAAGAAGTCCGAGACCGTGAGCACCGGGGCCAAGTCGTCCTCCAGCGAGAAGGTCGCCTGACCGGCATGGCCGGCCTGGCGGACATCGCCGTCATCGGCGGCTCCGGCTTCTACGAGTTCCTGGAGAACGCCGAGGAGGTCAAGACCGACACCCCGTTCGGCCCGCCTAGCGACCCCATCGCGGTCGGCGAGGTGGCCGGCAAGCGGGTCGCGTTCTTGCCCCGGCACGGCCGTGACCACCGGTTCCCGCCGCACAAGATCCCGTACCGCGCCAACCTGTGGGCGCTGCGCTCGCTCGGCGTGCGGCGCATCCTNNGCGCCCAGCGCGGTCGGCTCGCTGACTCCCTCCTACGGCCCCGGCACCCTGGTCATCCCCGACCAGCTGGTGGATCGCACCCGCACCCGCGAGCAGACCTACTTCGACGAGGGCGCCTGCCACGTGCCGTTCGCCGATCCGTATTGCCCGTCCCTGCGCCCGGCCGTGATCGCGACCGCCCGGGGGTACGGCTGGATTCCGGCCGGTTCCGGGACGCTGGTCGTCATCGAGGGGCCGAGGTTCTCCACCCGCGCCGAATCGCTGTGGTTCGCCGCCCAGGGCTGGACCCTGGTCGGGATGACCGGCCACCCCGAAGCCGTCCTGGCCCGCGAGCTCGCCCTGTGCTACGCGCCGCTGGCCCTGGTCACCGACACCGACGCCGGGGTGGAGGAAGGCGACGGCGTCACCCAAGCCGAGGTGTTCGAGGTCTTCGCGGCCAACATCAAGCGGCTGCGCGACCTGGTCGCCCGGATCATCGCCGCGCTCCCCGACGAGCGCGAAGAAGACCTGTGCGCGCACGCCGTGGACGGCCTCCCGCTCCCCTTTGAGCTCCCCTAACGAGGGTCCGCGTGAATGAGGCTGCAGGGTTGCCTCATCGACGCGGACCCTCTCACGTCCTCCACGACCGCGGCAGGGACGCTGGCCGTGTGGAGCAAGGAACTCTGCTACAGATCATGCCCAACCACTTACTAGGACCTGCCCTCCAAGAGGTTCAGTTCTGGCTAAGACTTTCCCGGCCCCACCCCAGCCACCCCAGACCGCCACCACCCAGCACCACATCGTCCTCCCCACCCCAAATTCTTCAAAAACATTTTTGACCGAACGCCCCGTGGCGCCCGCCCTCCGGTCTCCCCTCCGCTTCGCGCACCCAGCGCCCGCCGGACGGCTGCGCCCAAGGTGACCCGCCGGTAAGCTTGCCTCGGGCCCCGATAGCTCAGCGGATAGAGCGACTGCCTCCTAAGCAGTAGGTCCCGCGTTCGAGTCGCGGTCGGGGCGCAGATAGTGCTGGTAGGACTCAATACTCGAAACTATGACTGTTCTATTGAGGTACTGCTCGCAGGCAGTCACTCGAAGGTGATGTGCCGCACTGCGTAGCCGCGAACGGCATGCGGCGACCAGGCAGAATTGCGTAAGGGACGCGGGCCACCGAGGTGTTCCGCCACCGGGGAGCCAAACGGGGAGCCAACGGCATCCGCCGTAGCCGATGAGTCGTGGCTGCTTTCCTTTGACCGGACGGCTCGGTCGGCCAGAGGACATGCCGTAGGAATGCGGCCCAAAGCCCTCCCGCTCGACGCGGGGTTCATGGTCGCAGAACGTAATATGCGATCTGCGACTGGTGCAATTTATCCGCGCCGAACGATGCCGAATATTCGCCCATCTGCCGCTATGCCAGCACCCGTGAGCGCAAGGCGCATATCAACCATTCGGGCGTGGGCTTCGGACCTCACCCAGCGCTCTGAGCGGCACTCTGGCTGGGCGAGCCAGTCGCGTTAGCAGCGGCCGGGGACAACGCGCTCACGGTGTGAGTATCCAGTCATGCAGACCGCGGTTGTCAGCACCGACCGGGAGTTCCGGGAGCGCGGGACCGTGATCGCGCTGATGTACTGGGCGCCTAAGATCGGGCCAAGCCGCGGCAGCGGAGCACGCGCATGCCTGGCGGGCGACACCGCGCCGGTCAGGTGAAGAGGAGCGCGGCGGCGGCCAGCATCACCGCGGCCGTGGCCGCGTGCACGCCATAGGCGGTGGCCTTCGGGCCGTTGTGCCGCAGCACGGTGATGGCGTCGCCGAAGGGGATGATGCTGGCCGCCAGCATGAACCAGCCCAGTAGGTGGGGTACCCCATTGGCGAGCAGGATGAAGGCGATGACCCCGGACGCGATGTCCCGTACGCCTTTGACGGAAAGGTAGGCATTGGTGGTTGTGCCAGCTGTCCCGATGGCCAGCCCGAAGCCGGCGGCGGCCGCGCAGGGGGCAAGGAGAAACCGTGCGCCTATGAAGATGATGCCCAGGCCTGTCAATCCAGTCAGCCCGTAACCTATGCCGGTGAGAAACATGGCCTTCCTCTCTTCGCGCTGCAGAGGCAGCACGGCTGGTGGTTCGTAAGGGAATAGGCCCGGGCTTTCGCGCGCCGGATCGTCGCCAGGATGTGATCGGGGTCCTTGGTCCAGGTCAACGGGCGGCGGCATACGGGTCCTCGGGCGCTGGGACGGCGCTTAGTGTGTTCGTAGTCGTCCTGGCTGCGGATCGTCCCCGCGCCGTGCGGACCATGAGGACGGCCGGGCTGGCGTAGAGGTCGCTGCCGTCCGGCGCGGGGATCCGGCGGTGGACCGGGCTGCCGTCCTGGTGTCCTGCGGAGGGCCGCTGACCGGGATATCCTCGACCTCCATCTGCGTCCCGTGCTCAAGGTGGCGTCGGAGGAAGGCCTCGATCCCGCTCCGGCCCTGGTAGGCAGGGAAGGCGTCCCGCCCAAGCCGGGGATCATGATGCTGCCGCGACAGCGTCCTGGTGCCGGAAATGTCAGCTCGGCGTAGCGGACGAACATTGCCAGCGCCGGCTCGTAGCTGCCCTCGGCGAGCGAACGGATGCTGCCGCGGCGTACCAGCATCCGGACAGAGGTTCTGCTCATCTTTCCTCCTTGCTCCTGTCAATTCGCGGATGCCGCATCTGGGAGTCGTGCGCAGCGGCGCTGGAGGGTTGCGAACAAGCTCGCGGGAGCCTCCTTGATGGTGCGCCGTTGGCGAGGCCTGGCTGGCCTCTACGAACCCGGCCGATCGCCGCCGCGGGTTGGCCGCCAGGCCGGGCCGTCGTCGAAGAAGGTGCCGTAGGGGGCCTGAACCTCGAGCAGGCTCCGGGGCGGCTGCTGGCCTGTGGTGATCCTGGCTGGGTGGCGGAAATGCTCGAATCTCTCAATACCGGGGTGATCACGATCAGCAGATCGGCGTCTGATCCCCGGGCGGCGGCGAATGCGTGGGGCAGTCCGGGCGGCACGGCGGCGAGGTCCCCTTTCGCCAGCGACGAGGAGGCGATCACCGGCGAGCAGCTGAACTGCGCCGCTCAGCATGTAGAACAGCTCAGCCGGCGAGGCGTGGTGGCGGGGATTGGCGCCATCGGCGCCGCCGGGAAGGGTCACCCGCTCGCGCTTAGCCTTCGGCCGGTGGACGAGCTATCGGCCAGGAGCCGGACCGTTTGCGATGGGAACCCGACGAGCTCAGCGTCTGTGGCGCGCACCAGCACCGCAGCGCCACCGCTGGAATCGATGTGACTCATGGAACTGCTGCCTCCGTGTTGCTGGTGAGCTGCGCGCGAGTCATCCGGGCCGGCGTCGGCTGCGGCTGTCTTGCTGGCAGTCATCTGGTTCTCGTCCAGTAGTGACGTTCTGATCGCCTTGTCAGCGCGCCGGCTCGTCGCCGGCGTCGCGCGTGACTAGGGAGGGCAGCGCGTCCGGGACTACGGCGGCAGTCCACGGATCTGAAGCCGGCTTGAAGGGCGGCGCCGGCGAAGGACAGCCAGCGGCCCGACCCGTACCGGGGCGGGCGGGGCTGATGGCGCCGGCGTCGCGGCTGCGCAGGGCTATTCCGGTAGCAGAGACGAATATCAGCAGCAGGACCCCGGACACGTACACCGCTGAGGCAAGGCCCGGGGTGAGAAGCAGGTAGCCCAGCCCGGACGTCACCACGGCTGCGGCCAGCAGGGCCCCCAGGGGCGCCAGCCAGCGAGGCAGGATGGGTGAGCGCCGGGCCAGCTGGGAGATGGCCAGAGCCATCGCGGCCAGCAGGAACATCTTCGCCCCGTCCATCCGCGTGATCGCGTGGTATATGGCCCCGGCAGTGGCGGTCCGCCGGTTCGGCACCAGTCCGCTGATCAGCCATGTGCCCAGGGCCAGCTGTGCCCAGGAGACCGCTGCTGCAGCGATCCCAAAGGCGGCGGCGGCCAGTCCGGCCCGGGGCTGCCCGCAGCGGCGGGCGGCACGCGCCGCCGCGGTCATCACGGCAACCAGGGCGATCGCGGCGACGCCCTCGGCGAGGGCGAACATGGCCAAGGCCGGCCCGCTGCGCCCGGCAAACGCGGCCACCACCTGGCTGCCGGACGCGGCCACGCTCGGGTTCGGCGCCCCCACCGACAGGCTGATGATCCAGGCAGCGGCATAGCCGATACCCGCCAGCGCGGACAGGCTGACGGCCATCCGGCGGCCGGGACGGTCTGCCTGAGCAGATGTGATCTGAGCGGTCATCGTGTTCCTCTTGTGCGTCCAGTAGGGATCGGTGGTTGATCGAGTGAGTGGTTGATGACCACTCCGGGGAACTGCGTGGAGAGGTGCAGAGGGCCAGGCAGGCAGATACGGCAGCCGGCGCCGCAGTGGGCGCTCGCCGGGTTTGCCGGCACCCGCCCATGGGCAGTCGTGGTGGGCTGCGGGGCGGGAGGGAGGCGGTCGTCATGTACCACTGACACGATCTGTGCGGGCTGCCCAGCGTGGCCAGCCGGCGGCTCTGGTCGCAGGTCAGTCCTGGCGGGTCAGCATGAATACCGGAATCTGCCGTGTGGTCCTGGTCTGGTATTCGCCGACGGAAGGATACTCCGCGACCAGCTTGGGCCATAGACCGGCGCGGGCGGTGCCGTCCAGCTCCTCCGCCAGTACGGTGAAGGTCTGGGTACCCACCTCGACGTTGATCCTGGGGTTGGCCTTGAGGTTGTAGTACCAGTCTGGGTGGGCTGGCGATCCTCCGTTGGAGGCGACGATCGCGAAGCGGCCGTCTCCCTGAGGGGAGCAGCCCAGCGGCGATACGCGCTCGATCCCGGACCTGGCGCCGATGTGGTGGATGAGAATCAGCGTGGTGCCCGCCCATGACCCGCCGACGCGTCCCTCGTTCGCCCGGAACTCCTCAATCATCTTGGTATTAAAGTCGCTGGCCCCGCCCGGAGCCGAGTCCGCCACGGTCTCCTCCCATGCCTTAGACGTACTCGTCATGGCGGCGGATCCAGGTCTGGAACGCGTCGCCCTCGTCGCGCCCCTTCGGCGTCCGGTCGAGGACCGGGTAGTAGCCCATCAGGAACTCGACCCCGCGCCCCGCGGACCCATAGGTCTGGTAGACGGCGCCGTCCTGGAGCGTGAAGACACTCACCGCCGGTGACTCCGAGAGGTATCCGGCGACATCGGTCCCGGTCGCGGCCGCGTTCAGGGCCACGATCGGCGGCAGCCCGCCCTCGTCGAGGCCCCATGAACGTACCTGCTCCTCGGGGTAGGAGCCGCCGAAATCGACGTTGAAGTCGGTGTTCGCCGAGGAGACCCAGGGGAGGCTCCAGCCCATCCTCTGCTTGTACGCCTGGAGCATGGCCAGCGGGGCCTGCGAGACGAGCAGCAGGGTCACGTCGCGGGCGTGCAGGTGCGGCAGGAGGCCGTCGAGGCCATCGGCCATCGACGAGTTGACCGGGCACCCCGCCTCGTAGCTCGGTCCGAACATGAAGTGGTAGAACAGCAGCTGGGAGCGGCCGTCGAAGAGCCCGGCCAGGGCCCGCGTCCCGTCGTCGGTGTCGAACCGGTACTCCTTCCCGATCGTGACCCAGGGCAGCTCGCGCCGCTGGCGCGCCAGCTCGTCCCCCATCCTGGTGTGCTCCTTCTCGCGCTGCAGCAGCTCCTCCCGGGCGGCCTGCCACTCCTCACGCCTGACAACCTTGTGATCCGTCATCGCGTTTCGTCTCCCTTTTCCGAGTGCGCCTATGCCGCGGCGGACGCTGCTGGTACGAACGCCGCATTCTCGCGCTCGAGCGCCTTGACCGCGCCGCTGCGCCAGCTGTCGGCTATCGACTGCGACGCGGGATCGGGGAAGATGTCCTCCTCCTCGTTCTCCACTCCGTCGAAGATGGCTCGCGCCACGGATTCCGGTGAGGCCTTGGGGATGTCAAAGCCCCGGGTCATGTCGGTGTCGGTGGGGCCGGTCAGGACCGCGTGGACCCGCACGCCCCGTCCGGCCAGAAGAGCGCGCAGCGATTGCGTCAGGTTGAACGCGGCCGCCTTGGAGATCGCGTAGGCCGGAGTGAACGGGAAGGGAGCGAGGGCCATGGTCGACACGTTGTTGACGATGGCTCCCCGCGAGGGGGTCAGCAACGGCAGGAAGGCCTGGGTCACGCCATAGGTACCGAAGAGGTTGACGGCCAGGTGCTGCTCGAGCGCGGCACGATCGCTCAGGTCATCGTAAAGCGCAATACCGGCGTTGTTGATGAGGATATCGAGAGAGCCGACCTTCTCGGCAGCTGCCTGAATCTGCGCCGCGCTGGTCACGTCCAGGGTCAGGGGCGTGACGCGCCCGTCCGGGTGGGCCAGGGGCTGGCGCGTCCCGGCATATACCCGCTCCGCGCCTCTGGATAGGGCTTCGGCGACGAGCGCCTGCCCGATGCCGCGATTGGCCCCGGTCACCAGGACTGTCTTGCCGTAGATGGTCATGTCTGTTCCTCCGGCTCTGGGATGCTCTTGGGGTTTCCGCGCCGCTTGTTCGGCGGCCCACTTATATAGACCAGCCGGACTCCGGGGAATCGCCGCGGGCCGGCTCGTGACTTTCAGAGCTTTCTGGCCGGCCTGAGCCGGGTGCGTGGTTTTAGGCGCGGCCAGGACCGGGCGCGGCTTGGGGGCGCGGCTGGCGGCCGAGGAAGGCGACGAGCTGGTCGCCTGGGCAGGCCGGGCCGGGCAGCCGGACCGGGTCGGCGAACAGCCCAGGCCGGGTGCCCGGGCTGATGAGCAGCGGGGCGATCGGCAGCAAGACGGCCGCCAGGCCCGGCGGGACCGACCGGCGGGCGCCGCACGCTACGAAGATGTCCCAGCCGTGGACGGTGATCTCGAGTGCTCCGGTCACCGCGACCATGCTCACGGTCAGCTCGCGGTCCCAGATGGCGACCCGCCGCCCGGCAGGCCCGGCTGCCGAGAAAGCGCCCAGCAGCCCGGCGGCCTGCCCGCGCAGCCGCGCGACCGGGTCAGGCCCCGGTCCGGGGTAACCCGGCGACGCTGCCCTGGCGCCGTCGCCGGTTATCGCTCCGGTCAGCACCCCGATCGAGTCGCTGAGGTGGTCCAGCAGCGCTTCCAGGTCCCAGCCCGGGCACGGGGTAGGGCGCGGCAGGAGCTGCGGAGCGCCCAGGGCGGCACCGGCGAGCGCGTAACGGACAGCTGATTCGAGCAGCTCCAACCCTCTACTCAGCGGGGCCACGGGGATCGCCTAGTCCTGCGCTGGCGCTGGTCCGGACCCGGCACGGTATTGCTGCGGCAGGCCGAACGACCCGAACAATCCCGTGTCCTGGAAGGCGATGATCCGGGCGATCCCCGTCGCGGTTACCGTGGACACCAGCACGGCGTGCGCATAATATGCCCGGCTTGGGTCGCGCTGGTAGACCGCGAACGCCCGCTCCCCGTTCGCCATGACCGGAACCAGCCGGAGCCCTCCGGGCTCGGTGAGAAAGTACGCCGCGATAAAGCCCGCCACGGTCTGGCGGCCGGTGAACCAGGTCAGCAGCGGGGGCATCTCCAGCGCGACATCCTCTCGCAGCAACTCGGCCAGCGCGCTGCCGTCGGCGTTCTGGATGGCCGCGGCGAACCGGTCAAGCAGCGCCCGCCGGTCCGGCTCGGCGGGCTCGGCCAGCTCATCTTCGGCGGGCAGCGCCTGCGCGAGCTGGGCCCGGGCCCGGCGCAGGCCGCTGTTCACCGCCGTGGTCGTCGTGCCCAGCAGATCCGCCACCTCAGCGGCCGGCCACTCCAGCACGTCCCGCAAGATCAGCACCGCGCGCTGCCGGGCCGACAGGTACTGCAGCGCCGCGACGAAGGCCAGCCGGATACCCACCCGCGACACCGCCGCCGCGGCCGGATCCTCGCCTTCCCCGGCCAGCAGCGCGCCGGGAAACGGCTGCAGCCACGGCACCTCCGGCCCCGCCACCAGCGGCGCCTCCATGTCCTGCGCCGGCCCGCACAGCCCAGACGGCAGCGGCCGGCGGCCCCGCCGCTCGATGGCGGTCAGGCACACATTGGTCGCGATCCGGTACAACCAGGTCCGCACCGACGAACGGCTCTCAAACCCGTCAAAGGACCGCCACGCCCGCAGGTACGTCTCCTGCACCAGGTCCTCAGCCTCCTCAGCCGAGCCCAGCATCCGGTAGCAATGAGCCAGCAGCTCACCCCGGAACCGGCCGGTCAGGCCGGTGAAATCCTCGCTGACCGTCATCGGCTACCTCAAACTCTCCCGCGCTGACGCCAGCGACGCGCTGGCCCCATGTATATAGACCCGGCGCCCGGCGCGAAATCGCCGCCGTTTGATCCTTCGGTCAGCTACCCGGAGGCGGACTGGATGAAGGGTTCCAGTCCTGACAGGCGTCCAGGTCGGCGAGGACCGCCCAGACCTGCCGCGGCGTCGCCGCAATGTCTATGACGGCCGAGATGGTGCGCATTCGATTGAGCTCCTTACCGAAGGGTTGTTGTGTCGCTAGACGATCATGGAGTCTGCTGCCTACTCGAGCCCACGTTGGAGTGATGGAGGCGAGGCTTGGTTCAGCATCCAGAAGGACGGGCGGTTCACCAGGCATCAGCGCCTGTTGTTCACAGTGAACGGTCCGTGGTGGGGCGCCGGACGGATCTACGAGCTGATGCCGCAAGGCGCGACCGACACGTGGTGGGAGATCGATGGCCCGCAGACAGATCAGGTCGCCGGGTCCTTCATCGCCGCGATTCGCCGCTACGTCGTGCCCGCACTCATAGCGCGGCTGGAGGAGCCAGTGGCGCTCCGCGCCGCTGACGTGATGTGGCAGCGCACCTTCCCGGCGGTACCGGACCTGCCGAAGCGGCAGCCTGACGGAGGAGGAGCTGAGCCGACGCTGCCTTTTATTCAGCCTGCCGGATCACCACTGGACCGTCATTTCGCGGACTTCAGCAGCAGTATCGCTTTGCTCCGGCTCCAGGCCGCTGAGTATGTCACTGAGCTTGGCATGGACGACTCCAGGACGGTACCAGCCTTGCTTGACCGACTCGAACACGACCCGGCCCCGTGGATAAGGATCGCAGTCGCGGGCCGCATGCTCACGATCGCCGCCCGCCAGGAGCGCGTCCGATCGGCCCTGCGCGCGGCCGTAACGGCCGACGAGATGGCGCTTGTCCGCCACGCCGCGCGCTACGCCCTGCGTGCTGACCTCGGCGGCACGGCTGCTGAGCCACCAGTCCCGTAGATCAGCACCCGCGGCACGCTCCCGGCACGGCCCAGAACGCCCAGTTCGGCGCGGCATGCGGCAGCCATCCCGGCAGCCAGCTCGCCGAGCATAAGGCGGATATTGAATACCTCGGCTGCAGCGGGCGTCGCGCTCTGTGACAGTCATTGCTGCAGGGGTGGGAAACGTCATCCCTAGCGGATCAGGCTGCGTGGGGTTCGAACCATACGGAGCCGAGGTCGTGTCCCGGGGTCAGGCGCACGTCGGAGTCCAAGGCAGCAGCCAGACGCCGCAGCAGGGCGATGGTGGGCTCGGTGCCGCCCTCTTCGATGCACTCGATCTCATCGGCAGGCATATCAGCTCGGGCGGCCAGTTCGGCGACGCTGAGACCCAGGGCGCGGCGCTGGTCATAGACGGCTTTACCGAAGGCTAGTGCCTCGCGGATGGCGACCCGCTCGGGATCCTCGGCCTGGTCCGGCGGACGGACCCAGCGGGTGTGGTAGCCAGTCATCACACCTGCCTTTCGTAGATCTCCGCCGCGGGACCGCGGTGGTCACGTTCGCATAGCTTCTGCGCCCGGACTGCCCGGCCGATCTGCTTCTGGTCGTGCTGCCGGGTCTTCCGGAACACGGTCAGGAGCACGACCGTCCCCTCAGCAGTACACCAGTACGTGATCCGGGCCGCAACATCACGCAGACGGATCCGCAGCTCCCAGACCGCTCCCTCCAGGTGGTCCGACCACGGGCCGCCCAGTTCGGTCCCTTTATCGGCGAGCAGGCCGCATACCTCGTCGACCCGTTTGAAGTCGCTGTCGCTGAGGCTGTCGAGCCAGTCACGGACCTCCGGTTCGAGCTCGAAGTTATACAGGCGCCCTATCCTGCCGCTCACGCTTGGCCAGGTTACCGGGCAGGCGGCCGGACGGATTCAGATGGCGGCATATTACTGACCGGTCCCTCGGACGGAGCGTTCGGCCGGGGCGGTACCGATTGTCGTAACGAGCGAGCATCCGGAGTTGGCGGGCGAGGCGTGGCGCGCCTCCCGGGACTCGCGTCCGGCTAGAGCCTCAGGTCTCGACTACGAAACATTAGCGTAGCTAACGAAATTTCGGGGAGCCAAACTGGGAGCCAACGACCACAGCCACCGGACCACGCCAGGACACATCCAGCCATTGTCATCACAGCCGAACGGCACCTCAGGCCACGCCCAGCGCCGTCCAGGCACGCTTCGAAAGTGCCTCCTAAGCAGTAGGTCCCGCGTTCGAGTCGCGGTCGGGGCGCAAATAACGCTGGTAGGCCTTCATATTCGAAACTATGACTGTTCTATTGATGTACTGCTCGCAGGCAATCAAGCAATCTGATACATCACCTTCCGGACGAGCAGGCGGGCAGCCGCTCACCAGGCAGAACTCCGATCCAGGCACGTACGGCGGAGATGGGGCCGCCACCGGGAGCCAGAGGGGGAGCCAACGGCATCTGCTGAAGGCGCTGCATCGTGGCTGCTCCTCTGGCCCCGCCTGCGTCCACAGCACCTGGACCGCGATGCCCTGGGCGCGTCAGAACCGGATATTCACCTCAAGCGCGGTGACATGAACATACAGCCCGTCTGACTGGCCGGCCTGTCCGCAAGGGGGGCTG
>PLIQ01000004.1:0-2622 GCA_003140115.1 Actinomycetota bacterium
TCGGGCAGCTGCACTACCTGGCCAGTCTTGGTTACCCGGTCCCGGCCCGCGAAGCGGCCCTGTTCCTGCCCGACCGGGTCTTCACCCATTTCGAGCGGGAAGAGGACCTGGCCACGCTGCGCGGCAAGTTCGCAGACGAACTGGTCAGGATCCGCGACGTGCTCGACCAGGCGAGCGAGCGCAGTGTCGTCGTCATGAACGAGAGCTTCGCCTCNNCGCCTGCGTCAGCATGGTGGCCACCGTGGTGCCGGACAACCCGGCCGAGCGGACGTTCAAGCTGGTCAGGAAGCCCGCCGACGGCCTCGCCTACGCCGCGGCGATCGCCGGCAAGTACGGCCTGACCTACCGGCAGCTGAAGGACCGGCTGAACCAGGTGACGCCGTGAAGGCCTTCCTGATGTATCCCGACCGGGACTTCGACACCGAACGGGAGCTGCCTGCCAACGAGCCGGACCTGAGCAGCGACCTCGAGCTGGACATCTTGTTGCGGGCGATGGCCGCCGGCGACAAGTTCCTGTTCGAAGTGGCCAGGCATGCAATTCACTCCGGCCTGGTCGCCCCCGCTGACATCGCGTACCGGCAGCAGGTCCTGGCGGACGCCATCGCCCAGCCCGGTGTGATCCGTGACCTGTACGACGTCGCGCTGGCGGCCGTCACCGCGGAGAAGAAGATCCTCGGCTGGATCTTCCGGGATTCACCGGACACGATCCTGCACCGCACCCACCAGGTACTGCGGATTTACGTGGACGTGTTCCACCGGCTGAGGGACATCGCCGATGCCGGCGCCGCGAGCTTCCGCTCGGACGGCTTCACCCGGTTCTTCGCCATGATCGCCACGGAGCTGAACGACGACTACTTCGCCGAGATGGAGGCCCACCTGTCCGAGCTGACCTTCCGCCGGGGCGCGCTGATCAGCGCCGGGCTCGGGAAGGGCCTCAAGGGCACGGGTTACGTCCTGCGGCGGCACCCGGAACAGGCCTGGCGGGACCGCATCCCGGGGATGAGCAGGTCCGGCTACAGCTTCGTCATCCCGGAACGGGACGAGACCGGCATGCGGACCTTGTCGGATCTGACCAGCCGCGGCGTCAACGGGACGGCGAACGCGCTGGCCCAGTCGGCCGACCACATCAAGGACTTCTTCCAGATGCTCCGCGCCGAGCTCGGCTTCTACCTGAGCTGCCTGAACCTGCGGGACCAGCTGATAGCCAAGGGCGAGCCGGTCTGCTTCCCCGACCCAGCCGACCTCGTTACGGGCGGCGCCGAGCAGGCGCGCCTGTCCGCCCGCGGCCTGTATGACGCCTGCCTCTCGCTGAGCATCGACACCAGTCCCATCGGCAACGACGTGGACGCCGACGGCAGGCAGCTGATCATGATCACCGGCGCGAACCAGGGCGGCAAGTCCACGTTCCTGCGCAGCGTCGGCCTAGCGCAGCTGATGATGCAGGCCGGGATGTTCGTGGCGGCGGAGTCGTTCACCGCCAGCGTCAGCGCGGGAATCTTCACTCACTTCAAGCGCGAGGAAGACGCCACGATGGAAAAGGGCAAACTGGACGAGGAACTGGCCCGGATGAGCACGATCACCAGCCAGATCAGGCCCGGCTGTCTGCTGCTGTGCAACGAGTCGTTCGCCGCCACCAACGAGCGTGAAGGCTCCGAGATAGCCCGCCAGGTCATCCGCGCGCTGACCGAGGCGGGCATCCGGATCGTGTTCGTGACCCACATGTACGACCTGGCCGGGCCGTACTACGCCGAGCATGAGCCGGGAACGCTCTTTCTCCGCGCGGAACGGCAGCCGGACGGCCACCGCACGTTCCGCCTGCTGCCCGGCGAGCCACTGCCCACCAGTTACGGCGAAGACCTCTACCGCGAGGTATTCGGTGCCGCCGACCGCGCCGCAACGGGGTGAGGCGAGGCGTGAACCTCAGCCCCGCGACGAACCGTGGCCGCGCCGTGAAGATTGTGGGTGCATGAGCGCCTGGTAAGGCCCTGGGGCCGGTCACTGAGCAGGTCTTCGTCCAGATGCTCTCGGCAGAGCGCCACGCCACAGCCATGGCAGATCGCGACCGCTACGCCCATGCTTCCGGTGCTTTCACACATGTAGCAATACACCGTATGTCTCCTTCGGGATCGATGAACGTCCAGATGCCGAGACAAAGCAGCGTGCATAAAGACACGGCGCAGAAAGATCCGAGGGTTCGTCGCAGGTCGCGGCAAAGCGACATGCAACACGCGGAATGGCGACCAGCACCAGCAAGCGACACGGACCTCTCATCTCGACATCTGAGATAGAGGCCATCATCCGTGCCCGTTCATGTCCGGACTGGAGTAACGCGAGCCTCATCGCGTGTAGCGATCTCAGTTTATCAGCCTCGTGACGTCATGTTAAAGTGAAGCTGATCACGCGATGAGGCTCGCGCACCGCTGGGCCGGGTAATCCGGGCGGCTGATGGCCTCTACCTGCAGGGCGTTCTGACGTCGTGAAGGCAGGAGGTCGCGTGGTCCCTGTGTTGATCCAGGTATTGCAGAGCCTGGTCGTGCTGATCTTTGCCCCGCTCTACGCGGGCGCGCTGACCCGGGCCGAGGCGGTGGTCGGGTCCAAGCGCGGGCCCAGCGTGCTGCAGCC
>PLIQ01000004.1:2680-5407 GCA_003140115.1 Actinomycetota bacterium
TTCGTGCTCACGCTGGCCAGCTTCATGATCTCGCTGGCCGGCCTGGACACCGCGAGCCCGTACGGCGGGCTCGGGGCGAGCCGGGCCAGCTGGATCGGCAGCATGGCCGAGCCCGCGCTGATCCTGGTGTTCTTCACCGTCGGGGCGGTGTCGGCGTCGGACAACCCGTACCTGATGAACCACGCGGTCGCCTCCTCCCCGTACGTGGTGGTGCTGCCGACGCACCTGCTCGGGCTGGTCGCCTTCTTCATGATCGTGCTGGTGGAGAACGGCCGGATCCCGATCGACACGCCAGGCGGCACCACCGAGATCTCGATGATCGAGGAGAGCCGGGTACTGGAGTACTCCGGCCGCGAGTACGCGCTGGTCAAGTGGGGCAGCTGGATGAAGCTGTTCCTGCTGTCCTCGGTGTTCATGAACGTGTTCGTGATCCCGTGGGGGCTCGGCAACGCGGCCAGCCTGCCCGGCGCGCTGCTGGCCATCCCGGTGCTGCTCGGCAAGCTCGCGCTGTGCGGTCTGGCCATCGTGATCATCGACACCTCGTTCGCCAAGCTGCGGTTCTTCCGCATCGCCGAGTTCCTCGGCGCCGCGTTCATGCTCGCCCTGGTCGGCGTGGCCACCTCCTACGTGATCGGAGCCTGAGCGGGATGCAGAGCCTGTCCCAGACCAGTACCGCCGGAGTGCTGCTCGACCTGTCCGGGGTGCTGATTCTGCTGCTGGCGTTCGCGTGTCTGGCGTCCAAGCTGTTCAACCGGTACGTGGTCTACTACGGCGCCCAGTCGGTGGTGCTCTCGTTCGCGGCGGGGACCGCGGCGGTCGCGTTCCACAGCGCCGAGCTGTGGATCCTCGCCGCCCTGACCTTGGCCGTCAAGGGCATCGCGATCCCGGTGGCGGCGCGCAGGCTGCTGATCACCCGGCTGGCGCTCAAGCGCGACGCCGCGATGTCGACCGGCCTGTCCACCTCGCTGATCGCCGGCGGGGCACTGACCGCGTTCGCCTACCTGGTGACCCGCCCGGCGCTGCTGCCGCACGGCACGGTCGCGTCGGCCGTGGTCCCGCTGTCCACCGCGGTGATCCTGCTCGGATCGCTGTCGATGGTGGTGCGCCGGCATACGGTCGCGCAGCTGATCGGCTGGCTCATCGTGGAGAACGGGGTCTTCCTGGGCGCGATCACCCTGGTCGCGACGTTCCCGTTCATCGTCGAGGCCGGGATCTTCCTGGACATCGTGGCGGGGGTGCTGATCATGGTGGTGTTCGTGTCCGGGCTCACCCGGCAGCTGGCCGAGGCCAGCGCCGCCGAGCTGAGGGAGCTGCGGGGATGACGGCCCTGGCCATTTTTGCCGCACTCGGCCCGCTCGGCGGTCCAGCCGCCGCTATCGCGGGCGCCCGGGCGCGGCTGGCCGGCCTGGCCCAGGCCGCTGGGGCAGCGGTGGCCCTGGGCTGCGCGCTGGCGTTGCTGGTGCTGCTGGACGGCCACGCGCCGCTGGCCGGCTGGGACGGCTTCCTGTACGTCGACTCGCTCGGCGGGTTCTTCTTGATGACGGTGGCCGCTGTGACGCTGCTCGCGGCGCTCGGGTCGATCGGGTACGTCGCGGCCCAGGAAGACAGCGGCGAGCTCAGCGGCTTTCAGGTCCGGCTGTACTTCACGTTCTTCGGCCTGTTCGCCTCGCTGATGCTCGCGGCGCTGGAGACCGGCAACCTGGGGCTGCTATTCGTCCTGGTGGAGGCGAGCACGCTGGCCAGCGCCGCCCTGGTCGGCCTGGAGGGGCGGGCCCGGTCGCTCGAGGCGGCCTGGAAGTACGTCATCATCAGCTCGCTGGGCGTCACGATCGCGCTGGCGGGCACGCTGTTCCTGTTCTACTCGGGCAGCGCCCTGCACCTGGGTTCGAATCTGGGCCTGACCTGGCCATACCTGCTCGAGCACGCCCAGGCGCTAGCCCCGCAGCCGCTGCGGCTCGCGTTCCTGCTGGCGGTGGTGGGCTACGGCACCAAGGTGGGGCTGGCGCCGATGCACACCTGGCTGCCCGACGCGCACGCCGAGGCGCCCAGCCCGGCCAGCGCGATGCTGTCCGCCGCGCTGCTCAACACCGGCATGTACGCGATCATCAGGTTCCTGGCCATCGCGCAGGCGCGGCTCGGCCATACCTATCCACGGGCGGTGCTGTTGTCGTTCGGCTTCGCCTCCATCGTCATCGGCGCGCTGTTCATGGTCCGGCGCGGCAACTTCAAGCGGCTGTTCGCGTACTCCTCGGTGGAGCACATGGGCATCATCGCCGTGGCCCTGGGCTTCGGCGGCACCCTGGGCCTGTACGGCGCGCTGCTGCAGACGCTGAACCACGCGCTGGCCAAGGCGGTGCTGTTCCTGTCCAGCGGCGACGTGTCGCTCCGCTACCAGACCAGGGAAGCCGGACAGGTCAGCGGGCTGCTCACGGCCGTGCCGGTCACCGGGGGCGCGCTGCTGCTGGCCTCGTTCGCCGCGCTGGGCTCGCCGCCGTTCGGCCTGTTCCTGTCCGAGCTGACCATCGTGCGGGCCGGCTTCGCTCACGGCAGCCCGGTGTTCCCGCTGCTCCTGCTCGCGCTGCTCGGGCTGGCGTTCGTCGCCTTCGCCCGGACCACGGCCGGGATGGTGACCGGCAGCCCGCCAGCCCAGCTGGCCAGCCCGTACCGCGGCCGGGCAGCGGTGGCCGTGACCGCGGCGCCGCTCGTCCTCGGGCTGGCGGCGCTGCT
>PLIQ01000094.1:0-5511 GCA_003140115.1 Actinomycetota bacterium
CCGCCGCGGTGATCCTGCCGCGGGCCTGCAGGAGGAGCAGCATCTCGAGCAGCCGTCCTGATTTCATGGCTTCTAAAATATGACGTTTCCTGTCAGGTTTGGCTGCCAGGGTAGCCCCATGACGCAGACCACAGACCCACGCGAACTCCACCAGCGGGCCATGGCCCA
Organism: Actinomycetota bacterium; assembly: GCA_003140115.1. Next base: position 169 of record PLIQ01000094.1, read on the forward strand.
GACCGGATCCATCGTCGCGGCCGTTGAGTCCGGCCAGCTCACCCTGCCCACCCCGTGCGCCGAGTACGACGTCCGTGCCCTGCTCAGCCACATGGTCGGTGGCCTGAACCGGATCGCCGTCGTGGGGGAGGGCGGCGACGCCATGGCCGTCGCCCCCCGCGCCGACGACGTACCCGACGACGGCTGGCTGGCCGCCTACGCCGTGGCCCGCGCCCGGGTCACGGCCGCGTGGGCCGACGACGCCTGCCTCGACGCCCTGGTCAAGGTGCCGTGGGGCAAGGTCCCCGGCCGCATCGCCCTCTCCGGGTATGTGCAGGAGATCCTTACCCACGGCTGGGACCTGGCCCGGGCCACTGGCCAGCCCACCGAACTCGACCCCGAACTCGCGTCCTGGGTGCTCGCCGTGGCCCAGCGCATCCTGCCGCCCGAGCCTCGCGGCGGCGAGATCCCGTTCGGCCCGGTGCTCCCGGTCCCGCCCGGCGCCGGCCTCTACGCTCAGCTCGCCGCCTGGCTCGGCCGCCAGCCCTAGCCGATGACCCCCGTTGCAGGCATGTATTACTCTAAGTATTAGAAAGATGACAGATAGTGAATAGAGCTGACTAGCGCGCAGGGAGCGGGAGGCCGCATGGACGGCAGTACACCGGCGCGGATCCTGCTGGTCGATGACGATGAGGCGCTCGGCAGGTACCTGGCCCGGGTCCTGACGCGCGGCGGTTTCGACCTCGATCCCGCGGACATCCTCAGCAGCAAGCCGACGCTGCCGTGAAGGTCGGGGCCATGAAGGTCGGGCCATGAACGTCGCGCTTGACGAGGACTTTCACGTCCACTCGACGTTCTCCGACGGCGCCAGTACCGTCGCGGAGAATGTCCAGGCCTCCCGCGAGCGCGGACTGCGCGCGGTGTGCCTGGTCGACCATGTACGGCGGGACACGCGGTGGCTGCCCGAGTTCACCGCCGCCGTGGACCAGTACCGCGGTCAGCCGGGCCTGCGGGTGCTGGCCGGGGTGGAGGCCAAGATCCTCGACACGGCCGGCCACCTCGACCTCCCGCTCGACCTGCAGACCGTGGGTGGCATCGACCTGGTGCTGATCGCCGATCACCAGTTCCCCGCGGACAACGGCCCGGTGCACCCGGACGAGCTGCGGGCGGCCCTGGAGTTCGGGAGCATGACGTCGGCCGAGGCGATCGAGCGGCTGTGCCAGGCCACGGCCTCGGCCGCGACGGCTCAGGCCGCGATGGCTCAGACCGTGACGCTGCTCGCCCACCTGTTCAGCCTGCTGCCCAAGATCGGGCTGGACGAGGCGATGGTTCCAGGTGCGCTCCTGACGGACCTGGCCAAGCGGGTCGCCCACGTGGGAGCGATGGTCGAAGTGAACGAGAAATGGTCCTGTCCGTCGGCTCGCACGGTAGCGGCGATGGCCGACGCGGGCGTCCTGCTGGTGGCCGGCAGCGACAGCCACCACTGCCGAGAAATCGGCGTGTACCACTCGGTCGGCCAGACCGTGCGCGCGGCGGGGGTCTAACCGGGACGGTGAGCCACGACTTCATCCAGGGCGGCGACTGGATACTCATCGCCCTGGTGATCGCGGGCTCCTTCACCCAGCTGGTGATCCCGACGTGACGATCCATCGCGGCCGGCACACCCTCCCCAGCCGGCCGCTCGCCGACGAGCTGCTCCCCGGCCGGCACCCGCTTCGCCTTACGACACGGCAGGGGAACCGATGATGGCACGGATGAACGGCCTGCGGCAGCGGGTGGTCGCCGCCTCAGTCGTCGCGCTCATCCTGGCGGCCGCTGCGCTGGCTCTCGCGCTGACCGCGGCGGCCGGCAGCCGGGAGCACGGGCGGGAGCTGTCCCAGCAGCTGGTCCCCGCGGCCGCGTCGGCCGTGGCCCTGGTTGACCTCTATACGGCGCAGCAGACGGCGCTCCGCGACTACGTCGCGGACCCAAGCTCGGGCAGCCTGGACACGTTCAACAGGGAGCAATCCCTGATATCGGACGATCAGAAGCAGATCGGGCGCCTGGTATCTGGCGACGCACCGCTACCCGGACAGCTCAACGCGACCGGCACGGCTTACCGGGCCTGGCTGGCCGACGTCGCGGACCCCCAGCTGGCCGCCGTGGCCGGCGGTGATGCGGCCACCGCGCGGGCGATGCAGGCCGATACCGCGCGCACCCGGCCGTACGTGCTGGCCATCCGCTCGGCCGGGTCGGGCCTGCAGGCCAAGATCAGCGCGGCGCAGCTGACGGCCATCGCCCAGTTCAATCGGGAACAGGGTCCTCTCCTGGCCGCACTCATCGCCCTGTGCGTGGTGGTCGCGATTGTCATCGCCGACGGCCTGACAGCGGTCTGGTTCGGCCTGCTCCGGCCGTTCCGGAAGCTGCACCTGGCCATGGATGCGGTCGCCGCCGGGAACTATGACACCCGCATCCCCGCGGTGGGCCCGTCCGAGCTCGCCGACCTGGGCCGCGGCATGGAGGCGATGCGGAACCGACTGGTGACGGCCCTCGCGCAGCGGGAACGAGCCGAGAAGCGGTTCCGGCGCCTGTTCAATACCGCCCCGGACGCGACGATCGCCGTGGCCGCGGACGGATCGGTCGCGATGGCGAACGCCCGGGCCCTGGACCTGTTCGGGTACGAGGCCACCGAGCTGATCGGCCTCCAGGTGGAGATGCTGATCCCCGAGGAGGTCCGGGAGGCCCTGTCCGCCGAACGCCGGGCCTACTTCGCCAACCCGTCGTCGCGCCCGACCGGCGCCGAGTTCAAGCTGCGCGCCCTGCGCCGCGACGGCCGCAGCTTCCCGGCCGAGATCACGCTGGCCGGGTTGCCGGTGGGCAATGGGATTGGGATGCTGGTTACCGCCTCGATCCGGGACGCCTCCGAGCGGCTGGCCATGGAAGCCGAACAGGAGCGCCTGCGTGCCGCCGTCGAGCAGCAACGCGTCGAGCGGCGAATGGCCACCTGAGCTGAGCCAGGTACCTCAGGCGAAGCGGCGCCGCATCCACCAGAAGCTGAACCCGGCCAGGATCAGGGCCAGCCCGCCGAAGATCGCCAGCTCGTACCCCTGCAGCGGCCAGTAGCGGCTGGTGGGCTGGTAGGCCAGCACCTGCCTGACCAGCCTGGTGACGCACTTCCCAGCCGCCTGGCTGAACGCGGCGTTCGGCCCCCCGCCGGGAGCGACGCTGGCCTGGGCCGGGAACCGGTTGGGGCACAGCCCCACCCCCTGTAGCGTCATCCTGCCGTCTCCCGCCGGGCTGAACAAGATCCCGAACCGCCCTCCTCCGTAGCCGATCAGGCCGCCCTGTCCGACCACGTGCCCCGCGGCGTTGATCGTCTGGTCGGACAGCACCCAGTCGCCGGGGCTGGGCGCAACGGCCGGGTTTCCCGGTCCGCTCCCCGGGCTAGGCGGCACGACGGCCGAGACGATGCGGAGGGGGGCGATGAGGTACGGCCGGACCAATCTCTCCACCGCCACGCGGATACCGGCGAAGACCACCAGGGTGGCGGCCATCGCGGGCACCGTCCGGCGCAGCAGCATCCCAGCGGTGACGCCGAGCGCGAAAGCGAACGCGGCATAACCGAACGGGACGATGCCGCGCTGGTCGAACACGGTGAACGGGTCCGCGTTCACCCGGTCGATCGGGCTTGACCACCAGGTCACCATGAGGCTGAGCAGCCCGGCGACGGCGACGCTCGCCAGGCCGACCAGGCCGAGCTTGACCGCCAGCCAGCGCTTGCGGGGGACGCTCTGGGTCCAGGCCAGCTGGTAGGTGCCGGTCTCCAGTTCGCGGGCCAGCAGCGGCGCCCCCCAGAACACCCCGATGACCCCCGGGACCACCACCAGGACCAGGCTCAGTGCCTGCAGGAGCTTGTCGCGGCCGACGAACGCGGCGGTGGCGACCGAGCAATCGCCCTGGGCCCGACAGGGCACGACGCTGGTGTAATACAGGTGGACGAGCTGGGGGCCGGTGATCGCGAGCACCACCGCGATCACGGCCAGGGCGCCGAACGCCACCGTGGCTTGGGCCCGGAACTGGCGCCAGCTCAGCCGGATCATCGCAGCACCCCCAGTCGGCGATCGGAGGCGCTGCCCTGCTGCCGGGCNNACGTCGGTGTGGCTCTCGTCGATGACCTGGAGATCCGGGGCAAAGGCCTTCGGATCGCGGCGTGGCCCGATGAGCCGGCGATGGGCAGCCAGCAGCCCCTCCACCTCGCCGGCCACCTGTACGCGCGAGGAGGCCAGCACCACGAGGTAATCGCAGATCCGCTCGAGGTCGGCCACCAGGTGGGAGGAGAGCACGATGCTGAACTCGTGCTCCGCCACGGCGGCCATGAGCAGCTGCAGGAACTCCCGCCGGGCGAGCGGGTCGAGGCTGGCCACCGGCTCGTCCAGGATGAGCAGTTCGGGCCGCTTGGCCACGGCCAGGGTGAGAGCGAGCTGGGCCTGCTGGCCGCCGGAGAGCTTGCCGGCCCGCTGCTTCGGGTCCAGGCCGAGCTGGCCGATCCGGCGCCGCGCCACCTCGTCATCCCAGCGCGGGTTGAGCCACCCGCCGAGCCGGAGATGATCGGCGACCGACAGGGCCGAGTAGACCGGGGTGTCCTGGGCCACGAACCCGACCTGGCCGAGCTGTCTGGCGTCGTCTGACGGCGGCCGGCCCAGGACCTCGATCGTGCCCGCCGTGGGCCGCAGCAGGCCGACGGCCAGTTGCAGCAAGGTGGTCTTGCCGGCCCCGTTCGGACCGACGAGCCCGACCACCCGCCCCTGCGGGATGTCCAGCGTGCAGTCCGACAAGGCCCAGCGCCTGCCGTACTGCTTGCCGAGCCCGCGGGCGGCCAGGGCGGCGCTCACGCTACGCCCTCCGCAGCGGAGGACCGAAAAGTGTCCCGGAACAGCGCCTCGATGCTCTCGTCGTCCAGGCCGGCCCGGCGCGCCTTGGCCAGCCATCGCCTCAGGTCCTGGCGCAGCGGCCCGTGCGCGGCGAGCGAGACGTCACCCAGGCTCTTCGTCACGAACGTCCCGACCCCCGGCCGGGCCGCGACCAGGCCGGCGTGTTCGAGTTCCTTGTACGCCTTGAGCACGGTGTTCGGGTTGATGGCCAGGCGCTCTACCGCGTCCTTGACCGTCGGGAGCTGATCCCCTTCGCGCAGCAGTCCCAGCCGCAGCGCCTGCCGGACCTGCTGCACGATCTGCTGGTAGGGCGACACGCCGGAGCGAGCGTCCAGATGAAACTCGATCACCGTACGTCCATTCATCTAGGTTCCTAGATAAATACCCTCCTACATGATTAGCTGTCAAGCAGCGCCTGAGACAGCGCGCGCCGCGCTCTGGACTAACCTGATAG
>PLIQ01000094.1:5580-5937 GCA_003140115.1 Actinomycetota bacterium
CCCCGTCGGCCACCTGGAACTGGCCACCTCGGCCGCCGAGTGCGCCGCCCGGGTGCGCCGCCTGACGGAATGGGGCTACTCCGCTCGCCTGATCGACGCGGCCGAAGCCGCCGAGCTCGAGCCGGCGCTGCGGCTTCCCGAGCCGGGCGCCTGCGCCGCGTGGTTCCCCGGTGAGGCCTACCTGCTGACCGAGCCGCTGATCCAGCGCCTGGTCACCAGCGCGACGGCTCACGGCGCCACCCTCCTGACCGGCGACCAGGGCCGCGTGACCGGCCTGGCCCGCGGCCGGGTGCGCACCGCCGCCGGCGACGTCCTGGCGGCGGATGAGATCGTGTGCTGCGCCGGTCGCTGGACGCC
>PLIQ01000094.1:6060-7810 GCA_003140115.1 Actinomycetota bacterium
AGCTACCAGGTCTGTGTGCGCCCGCTGCCTGCCGACGGGCAGTCCATCGTCGGCCGTCTGCCCGGCGCCGAGTGGCTCTACGTCGCGGTGACCCACAGCGGGGTGACGCTGGCCGCCCACCTGTCCCGGCTCATCGCCGCCGAACTGGCCGCCGGCACGCCCGGCGCCGAACTCGCCCCGTACCGTCCGGACCGCTTCGCCGGGACGGCCGTACCTGCTCCCGGGAGGTGATCGGCCGTGGGCTACCTGCTCCGGATGTCCGTCGAGATTCACGACTGGCTGGCTGACCTGCAGGAAACCGATCCCTCGACGGCCATGCGGGTGGGCCAGGCGCTGGCCGCGCTGATGAGCGAGGGCGCCGGCCTGGGGCCCCCGCTGGTCGTTCCCGTCGCGGCGACCTGGCCCGAGGATCTGGTGGCGGCCCTCGACGCCTCCTATCAGCACCGCCTGGACCGGCTGACGGTGGTCCGCAGGCGGGTCGCCGAAGCCGCCTGGCTGGTCAGGGACCTCCAAGAGCAGGTCGACGAGCTGGAGTCGGCGCAGGCCCGGCTGGCGGACCGGCGTCGCCGGGCGCTGGAGGAGGGCCGGAAAGACGATGTGGAGAAGGCTGGCCGGCAGCAGGCCGTCGCGGAGCAGGACGCCGCCCGGCTCCGGCAGCTGGTGCCCTGGATCGCCGAGACCGAGACCTGGCTGCGGGCGCGCCAGCAGCGGCAGCAGGCGCGGACCGATGCCTTCCGGACCCGCAAGGAACTCCTGAAGGCGACCTACACCGCCGCCCGGGCCGAACTCCAGGTAAACGAGGAAATAGCGGCCTCCGCCGCGGCCGGCCAGGACGCGGCAGCCCAGTACGCGGCAAGCCAGGATGCGACCAGCCAGCAGGCGAGCACCGAGGCCCTGGGCCGGCTGCGCGACGCCGCCGCCCAGATCGAGCGGGAACTGGGCCGCGAGCCCTTGCCGGAAGGCCTGCTGGAGCTGCGGCCCGGCGCGCCCGGCGACAGCGAGGTCCGCCTCATCTTCGCGATCGAGCCGCCCGGCACCGCGCTGCTGATCGCCGTCCTGGAGGGCCGTGACACCGCCCGGGACCAGTACCGGGACGCCGTCACGCTGTCCGGGGAGGTACTGCTCGAGGCCCGGGCCGGCCAGGCCCCCGAGGCCTCGGCGCGCGGTTACGACGACACGCGATCCCTGGCCGAGGAGTTCTTTCCTGGCCAGGCCGCCGAGGTCGACGACGGCGCGGCCGCCCTGGCGGCGCGTAACCGCGCTCGCACGCTGGCCGAGCAGCGGATCCGGCTCGGCCTGACCCAGACCGAAGTGGCCGAGCGGATGGGTGTCCAGCCGGACCAGGTGGCCGCCATCGAGCGCCCCGACCCCGGCACCACCGACATCCGCACCCTGACCGCCTACGTGGCCGCCCTCGGCGGCCGCCTGGAGCTCACCGCCGAATTCGGCGGCGACCGCGTCGTCCTGCGCTGAGAGTCCCCGAAATGCAGCCGACGATTGCCCGGTCCTGATGGGCATGGGATCATTCACCTATGGCGTGGCTCACCACCATCTCGCGTGCGCAAGCGACGGGGGCGCTGGCCGATGCCTACGTCGCGATGGACAACCGGCCCATGCCGCCGGTCTACCAGGCTCCGCACGGCGACGTGCCGGGAATTATCCAGGCCCACAGCCTTGACCCTGAGTTGCTCCGCCGGACGTTCAGCGTGTCCGGTGCGCTGGCGACCACCGGGCTACCTTGGGTGGATCG
>PLIQ01000156.1 GCA_003140115.1 Actinomycetota bacterium
CTCATAGCGGCGGATGCAACTAAAGAAGCTGCCGCTCTTCCGGGTAGGTTGCGATCTCGGTGGCGGGGGATCCGTGTCTGGGCTATTCCTTCACGGCGGCCAGGTAGGCGAGGACCATCCGCTCTTGCCCGGCGCCTGATTCCACCAGCGGCTTGAGATGTGCAGTGAATTCGGTGATCTCCTCGGGGCTGAGAGCGTGGTCCATGGCTTCGCCGAAGGTCGGGATGAGAGGGTTTCCTGACATCTGCAGGAACTGCCTCCAGGGCATCGGCTGCCGCGCATTTTTCACGGTGGCTCGCAGTTCGAGGTCGATTATGGGGAATCCGGCGTCCTCGGCATGCCGTACCAGGTCACGCTCGTCGAAGTCCCCCATAGGGTCTTTGCCGTGCGGCTGGATCGACTCATAGACGGCCTCGACTTTCTCCGCTAGCGCCATTACGGGGCGGATGTCGTAGCCGAAGAACCGGCTCTGATCGTCGAATCCCATCAGCACGTTGATCGGTTCAGACACGCTGATCCGGCCGCCGGGCCGAAGCACCCGGTGGAACTCACGCAGCGCCGCCGCCTTGTCCTTCACGTAGATCAGCACGGACCTGGTGGTGACGATATCCACCGAGCCAGCCGATACGCCGGTCAGGTGGTCGGCCGGGGCCAACACGAAGGAGCATCGGTCCAGCACTCCTTCTGTCTGGGCGGCTTGGCGGCAGTGCTCAAGCAAGTCCCGCGAGATATCGGAGAAGATCACCCGGCCCAGCGGCCCGAGCCGCTCCAGAGCGCCGAAGGCGATCAGCCCGTCACCGGCGCCCACGTCGAGCAGCGTCTCGCCGGGCTGCACCTGCGCCTTGTCGAGCACCTTGTCGCGGACCGGGTACAAGCGTTCGGCCAGGAGTCGCTGGCGGGCTTCAGCGTCACCGCCGAATCGCGTATTCAACAGCCATCGGTGCCACCGGTCAAAACGGTCCGCCATGACTGGCCATTGTGCCAGCCGAGGCGCTGGCCTAGACACCACGTGGGCGCGGCGCAGGGCCGGGCCTGCCCGGCGGGCGGGCCAGGACCGCTGCGCGGAGCCGCGCGGCGGGTGCTGGTTTCGCCGGCGTCAGACTGCGCCTGGCGCCGGCCGCACGCCGCACGGTGCCCGGTCCGCTCGGGCGGGAATGTACCGCCGACGCGGCCGTGACTTGTGAACCCGCAGGTCGGCGCGGTTCTGGTCGGTACGGAGGGCGGGGAGAACCGGATCCTGGCCGGTGCCGCCGCGCCGTCCGCCGTCCACGTCGTGGCCGCCTGGACCCGGCCCGGGCGGCAGCTGCCCGCGGGAGCGCCTGAGCTCCCAGGAGACGGCCACTCCGTACCCCAAGACGCCGAGCGCCGCGACTACGGCGAGAAAGGCCAGGAGCATCATCGGGGCAGCCCAGTCCTGATAGGGAGTGGAGCGGGCGCCTGGATCGGCGAGGAAGGCGACCCGTACGGCGGCGGCTGCGATAACCAGGCAGAGGCCCGACCGGGCGGCCGCCCTAGCCAGCGGCCGGCGGCGTACCGGGGCGGGCCGCCGCGCCGTCGCGGCCCCACCCGCGACGGCCGGGATGTCGGCGGTGAGCGCGGCCAGGTCGGCGTATGTCCGCGCGGACAGCGCCCGGCCCGTCCGCGCGTCAAGTTCGTCGCTGGTCAGCCGACCGTGCACGAACGCGTCCTTCAGCGTGCCGATCACCTGCTCGCGGTCGGCGTGGCCCGCCCTGAGCCGGTCACGGCCCGCCGCGGCCGGGTCTTCCGGTCCTGTCATCACCGGCACCTCCCGCCGCTCGCACAATGCAGATAAAGCATAGCGGGCTGCTTCCCGGCGGGTATGCGCAGCCAGGGTCCCTGCCAGGCGGGCCGTGCCAGGCGAGCTGACACGCCCGCCGATGGGTGCGTGATGGGATGGAATTGCAGATGGAGCACGGACTGCGGCGGTGGCGTCAGGCTCCGCGCCGGCTTTGCCTGGCAGCGTAGCTGCGAAGTGCCCGCAGGAAGTCGATCTCACGGAACGCGGGCCAGTAGGCGTCGCAGAAGTACAGCTCGGAGTGCACGGTCTGCCAGAGCAGGAAGTTGGACACGCGCTGCTCACCGCTGGTGCGGATGACGAGGTCGGGGTCAGGCTGCCCGGCTGTGTACAGGTGCCGGGCGATGTCGTCGGCGGTGAGGGCCTCGGCGAGCCCGGTGAGCGTGCCGCCGCCGGCTGCCTGCTCGTAGAGCAGCGCGCGGATCGCGTCGACCACCTCCTGGCGCCCGCCGTAGCCGATGGCTAGTGTCACGTGCGCTCCGGTGGCACACTCCCTGGTCGCCTCGACTGCCTCTTTCAGCGCGCGGGCGGTGGTGCCGGGCAACACGTCGAGCGTGCCTGCGATATGGACCTGCCAGGTGGCCCCTGGCCGGGCCAGCCGGCCGGCGACGACGTCTTCGATGACCTGCATAAGGAACGCGATCTCGGCGTCACCGCGCCGTTGCAGGTTTTCCGCAGAGCACATGAACACGGTCACGTGCCTGATCCCGGCCCGCTCGCACCAGTTCAGGACATCTTCGATGTGCTCGGCCCCGTACTTGTGCCCCAGGCTGGGACTGGCCATTCCCATTTGCCGGGCCCAGCGGCGGTTGCCGTCCATGATCAGCCCGACGTGCGTGGGCAACGTGACACCGGACAGCTCCCTGCGCAGCTTGCAGGAGTACAGGCCATAGGCAAGACCGCGCAGCACGCCTCTAACCTACTGCCCGCGGACCGGGACTGGCCGGACGGTTGAGGGATTATTCGAGATGCCTCTATCCGTTACGGGTGCCACTGTCACCGCGTTCCGCGTGGTGCTTCGATGATTAGATAATCGAGGGCATGCGCCAGCTCCCGACGGGGACCTTGACGATGCTCTTCAGTGACATCGAGGGGTCGACAGCACTACTGTCTCGGCTGGGTGAGCGGTACGGCGAGGCGCTGGCCGCCCAGCGGGCCCTGATGCGCTCCGCCATCTCCGCGTGCCGCGGGCAGGAGGTGGGGACCGAGGGGGACAGTTTCTTCGTGGTCTTCTCCTCGGCCGGCGACGCGGTCGGCTGCTGCCTGGCGGCGCAGCGCGCGCTGGCGGACCATGACTGGCCGGCCGGGTTGGCGGTCCGGGTCCGGATGGGCCTGCATTCGGGGGAGCCTGCCGTCCAGGACGACGATTACGTCGGCATGGACGTGCACCGGGCGGCGCGCATCGCGGCAGCCGCGCACGGCGGGCAGGTGGTGCTGTCCGAGGCGACGCGGCGGCTGGCGGAATCGCAGCTGGGCGCTGAGGTATCGGCGCGGGACCTGGGCTGGCACCGGCTGAAGGACATCGAGGCACCGGAGCAGATCTACCAGCTGGTCGCGCCCGGGCTGCCGGAGGAGTTCCCGCCGCTGAAGAGCCTGGGTGCGCCGAGTCGGCTGCCGGTGCCGACGACGACGCTGGTCGGCCGGGAGCGCCACCTGGAGCAGGTCTGCGCCGCGCTGAACCGGCCGGGGATGCGGCTGGTGACGCTGACCGGCACCGGCGGGGTGGGCAAGACCCGGCTGTCGCTGGCCGCGGCGGCCTCGCTGGATAAGGCGTTCCCGCACGGGGTGTTCTTCGTCGCGCTGGCGGCCGTGCGCGATGCCGGGGTGATGTGGAAGACCATCGCCGACACCCTGGACGTGACCGGCGACGGGCCCGCCGCCGACGCGGTGACCGGGTACCTGAGCGATCGCCGGGCGCTGCTGGTGCTGGATAACCTCGAGCAGCTGCACGGCGCGGCCGAGGTGGTGGCCAGGCTGCTGGCGGCCGCCCCCGGTCTGGTGGTGCTGGCGACGTCCCGGCGACCGCTGCACCTGCCGGCGGAGCAGGAGCTGCCGGTGCCGCCGCTGGAGGTGCCGCGCGAGGCCGGGTCCGTCGAGCAGGTGGCCGGATCCGGCGCGGCGCGGCTGTTCGTCCAGCAGGCGGCCATGGTCCGGCCCGGTTTCGCCGTGAACGAGAGCAATGCCGCCGACATCGCGGCCATCTGCGGGCGGCTGGACGGGCTGCCGCTGGCGATCGAGCTGGCCGCCTCCCGGGTCAGGCTGCTGGCCCCGCGGGCGCTGCTGGCCCGGCTCGGGCACAGCCTGGACCTGGCCGCCGCCGACGTCGGGCAGCCGTCGCGGCAGCAGACCCTGAGAAATGCCATCGCCTGGAGTTACGACCTGCTGGCCCCGGACCTGGCCGAGGTGTTCCGCCGCGCCGGAGTGTTCGCCGGGGGCTGCGACCT
>PLIQ01000513.1 GCA_003140115.1 Actinomycetota bacterium
TCGGGCAGGCCAACGCCCTCAGCGCGCTGGGGAACGTGTGCCGGCTGACCGGGGACTACCAGGGCGCAGCCGAGGCCCTAGAGGCGGGACTAGGCATCTACCGCGACCTCGGCGACCGGACCGATGAGGCGGAGGCACTCAACGACCTCGGGACACTGCACCGGGTCCGTGGCTATGTGGACCAGGCCAGGGCGTGTCACCGCCAGGCCCTGGACCTGGCCCGCGAGAGCGATAGCCCCTTGGATGAGGCGCACGCGCTGGCCGGCCTGGGCCGGTGCGCCCTGGCCGTCGGCCGCGCCGCCGATGCGGAGACCAGCCTTCGGCAGGCGCGGGAGAGCTTCCAGCAGATCGGCGCAGCTGAGGCCCTGGGCGTACTCGCCGAACTAGACGCCCTCACCGGCCCGCCACCCGCACGGTAAGCCACGGCCAAGCCGAGCCGCGGGGATGACGGTTCAAGTCCGACCATGCGGTCCGGGAGGCGCGAGCCACGGCCGTTCGGTCTCAATGGGCTTTAGCGCAGGTCGGCGGATCACTGCGATACGGACAGTCGCGGTGAGTTCGCGGCCTTGCGTGCCCCGCCGCCGCGACCGATACAGTGCCGTGATGGACACCATCTCTATCCAGGGCTTGAGTGTTCCTGCGATCATCGGCGTGCACGACTGGGAACGCGGTATCACCCAGACGCTCGTGTTCAGCGTAGACATGGTCCCGGCGGCCGCTGACGTGCGGAAGGCGGCCGAGACCGACAACCTCGCGGACGCCCTGGACTACTCCGCGGTCGCGCGGACCATCGCCTCGGTCGTCCGGGACGGCCGGTTCCGGCTGATCGAGACCGCGGCCGAGCGGGTGGCCGAACGGCTGCTGGCCGACCACCCGGTGGCCTGGCTCCGCCTGGAGGTGCGCAAGCCCATCGCCAGCGGCGGTTATACCGCCGCCGTCACCATCGAGCGCGGCACCTAGGAGCCTGCTGAAAAGCCCAGGCTGCCCGTCGGGTATCTGGCCGGCTTGGCGGGCATCTGGGATGATTTTGGTCATGCAGGGGTTCGAACGGTTGGACGGGGAGTTACTGGACGCCGCGGTGGGGCATCTGGTGCCGGCGGGGAGCATGTTCGCGTTTTTGGCCGCGCACCGGGCTGAGGTGTTCCCGGATAGCGATTATGCGGATCTGTTCGCCCCGCCGGGGGTGGGCCGGCCGTCGTTGCCGGCGACCCGGATGGCCGCGGTGCTGACGTTGCAGGTCTTGCATGATTACTCGGACCGGGAGACGGCTGAGGCGGCCCGGTTCGATGTGCGGTGGAAGGTGGCGATCGGCGCGCCGCTGGATGATCCGGGGTTCGACCCTTCTTCGCTGGTGTACTGGCGGAACCGGATCGCGAGGTCGGCCCGGCCGCACCGGATCAGCGACGCGGTCAGGCAGGTGGTCCGGGAGACCGGGGTGCTGAGGGGCCGGCGCCGCCGGGCGGTGGATTCCACGATCTTGGCTGATGCGGTCGCGACCCAGGACACCGTGACCCAGCTGGTCGCCGCGATCCGCAAGGTGGCCCGGGAGGTGCCGGGTGCGGCGGAGCAGATCGCGCGAGTGTGCACCGGCCATGACTACTGCAGGCCGGGCAAGCCGAAGATCGACTGGGATGATCCCGCCGCGAAGGACGCGCTGGTCTCGGCGCTGGTGAACGACGCGAACGCGGTGGTGGCCGCGCTGCAAGACCGTGACCTGGAGGAGCGGGCGGCGTCCGCGCTGGCGCTGCTGGCCCTGGTCGCCGGGCAGGACGTGGAGCCCGCCGAGGGTTCCGACGGCACCGACGGGCGGTGGCGGATCGCCCGCAAGGTCGCCGGGGACAGGGTGATCTCGACCGTCGACCCTGATGCCCGGCATACCCGTAAGTCCCCTGAGGCTCGCCGCGACGGGTACCGGGCGCACCTGGCGGCCGACCCGGAGACCGGGATCATCACCGATGAGAAGCTGACCAGGGCGGCCCGGACGGAGAACTCCGGCCCGGCGGTGGCAGCGGAGTTCCTGGCCGCCGAGGCGGGCAGTCCCGGTACCCCGGGTGCGGGCGGGCCAGGGGACGGTGCGGCCGCCGGCCGGGAGCTGAGCTGGTACGGCGACCCGGCCTACGGGACCGGCGACCTGCGCGGCGCGATCTGCGACGCCGGCCACCGGGCGGTGCTCAAGCCCAAGCCGCTGCAGGCCCCGGTCCAGGGCGGGTTCACCGTCGACGACTTCACCGTGGACCAGCAGCAGGGCACGGTCACCTGCCCGGCCGGGCACACCGTGCCGCTGAGCCGGACCCGGATCGCCACCTTCGGCGTCCGGTGCCGCACCTGCCCGCTGCGCACCCGGTGCACCACCTCCAAGACCGGCCGCACACTCGCCCTGCACCCCCGCGACGACCTGCTCCGCGCCGCCCGGGCCGGCTGGGCCGCCAGCAGCGGGCTGCGCAACGACTACATGAGGCACCGCCCGAACGTCGAACGCGCCATCGCCCAGGTCGCCACCTGGCGGGGACGCCGGCTCAAGCTCCGCTACCGCGGGACGGCCAAGAATAACGCCTGGCTCAAGCGCCGCACCGCCGCGCTGAACCTCCGCAACCTGCTCGGCAAGGGCCTGGCCCGCCGCGACGGCGCCTGGACGCTGGCCACCTGACCAGGCAGCCAGGCCCGCCTGCCCTCACAGCCCATCCGGCCAGCGGCTCGCCACAGCCCGGGCACACAAGATCATCCCGGGCCAGACCTCCAGCGAGACAGGGCCGACCCCAGACGCTGCCAGGAGCGGAACCCGGCTGGCGCTAAGTCCCAGGAACTAGCTTTTTCAGCAGGCTCCTAGCCGAGCACCTTGCGGCGGAACTGCCGGACCGCCAGCGGCGCGAACACGGCCAGCATCGCCACCGAC
>PLIQ01000597.1 GCA_003140115.1 Actinomycetota bacterium
TGGTGGGGCAACCTGCTGTTCGCCGTCGGCCTGATCTCGATCTTGGTCGGCATCACCTACGGCCTCCAGCCCTACGGCGGGCACCCGATGGGCTGGACCAGCCCGATGGTCCTGGGCATGCTGTTCGGCGGCCTGGCGCTGCTGGTCATCTTCGTGTACGTCGAGACCAAGGTCGCCGAGCCGCTGTTCCGCATCTCGCTGTTCAAGATCCGGGCGTTCGCCGCCGGGAACATCGCGAGCCTGATGCTGGCGATGGGCCGCGGCGGCATGCAGTTCATGCTGATCATCTGGCTGCAGGGCATCTGGCTGCCGCTGCACGGCTACGACTTCAGCCAGACCCCGCTGTGGGCCGGCATCTACCTGGTGCCGTTGACGACCGGCTTCCTGGTGGCCGCGCCGCTGTCCGGAATACTGTCCGACAAGTTCGGCGCCAAGGCGTTCACGGTGGGCGGCGCGCTGCTGACCGGAGCGAGCTTCCTGCTGCTGATCTTCGTCCCGGTAAACTTCCCGTACTGGGAGTTCGCGCTCGTCATCGCCCTGAACGGCTTCGGCTCCGGCCTGTTCTTCTCGCCGAACTGGGCGGAGATGATGAACTCGGTCCCGGCCGACCGCCGCGGGGCGGCCGGCGGCATGATCGCCACCTTCCAGAACTCCGCGTTCGTGCTGTCGATCGGCATCTTCTTTACCCTGATGGTGGCCGGCCTGTCGAGCAAGCTCCCGGCGGCCCTGTCCAGCGGTCTGACCACGCAGGGCGTCCCGGCCGCCACGGCCGTGCCGATCTCGCACCTCCCCCCGATCGGCGTGCTGTTCGCCTCCTTCCTCGGCTACAACCCGATACAGCAGCTGCTCGGCCCGCTGCTGCATCAGCTGNNGGGCGGCGCACGCCGGCACCCGCCAACCGCGAGTCACTGGGTTACGAACTGGCCGCCGTGGCCGGCGAAGGCGGCTTCGAGCCCAGCGAACTGGTCGTCCCCGGCGCCCCGGAAGAGAGCACCGACCCGCCTGACCAGCCCGGCTAAAGCCAGTGCCGGTGTCTGATCCCGGCCAGGTCAGCTGAGCTGGCCGGCGATGGCGGCGATGGCGGGTTCGATGGCTCGCTCGCGGACGTTTCCGAAGCCCATCACCAGCGCGGGTGGCGCCGCGGGGTCAGGGTTGCCGCGGTACTCGCCGATGCCGTGCAGCCCGACCCTCCTTTCGAGAGCCGCGGCGATCACTGCCGTCTCGTCGGCGCCGGGTGGCAGCGGCGCGACAGCGTGGAATCCGGCCGCGAGCCCGGTGAGCCGGACTCGGGGCGCGTGTCTGGCGAACGCGTCGGTCAGCGCGGTGCGGCGGGCAGCGTAAACGATCCGCATCCGCCGCAGGTGGCGGTCGTACCGGCCGGTGGTGAGCAGGGTGGCCAGGGCGACCTGGTCGAGCATGCAGGAACCGCGGTCGCTCATTTCCTTCTCGGCGGCGACCGCTGCGGCCAGTGNNCCCTGCAGCGCGCCGACGGGTTCCTTGTCGTAGCGGAACTCCGAGTCGTAGTCGTCCTCGATCACGTACCCGCCGCCGCGCCGCGCCCAGCCGGTCAGGGCGTGCCGCCGGCCCGGCGACAGGACCACCCCGGTGGGGGATTGGTGGGCCGGGGTGACCACGACCGCCTGGGCTCCGCTGGCCGCCAGTTCGCTGACCACGAGGCCTTCTTCGTCGACCGGCACGTAGCTGACGGCGATGCCCATGGCCAGGACCGCGCGGACCGTTTCGTCTGCCTGCGCGCTGCCGTAGCCAGGGTCCTCGAAGGCCACGCGCGTCACGCCGCCCTGGCGGGCCAGGGCCCGCAGGACCAGGTTGATTCCTTGCGCGAAGCCGGTGCTGACGATCATCTGCGCCGGGCTGGCGGCGGCGGCTCGTACCCGCCGCAGGTAACCGGCGAGGACCTCGCGCAGCACCGAGCTGCCGCGCGGGTCGCCGTAGCCCAGGTCCGCGGAGGCGACCTGGGTGCACGCCTGCTTGACCGCCCACGCCCAGTCGGCACGCGGGAAGCTGGACAGGTCCGGTACGCCGGGTTCGAAGTCCGCGATCAGCGGCGGTGCCGAGGGATGGCGGCCAGACGAGGGCGGCAAGGACAAGGGCGGCAAAGGCAAGGACGACGGAACGGCCAGGCTGCCCGCAGGCTGGTCACCGGCTTGCTGGCCGCTGACGCCGGCGACCCGGGTGGCGGACCCGGTACGGCTGGTCAGATACCCCTCGGCCAGCAGCTGCCCGTAGCAGTCCTGCACCATGCCGCGGGAGACGCCGAGCGCACGCGCCAGCTCCCGCGAGGAAGGCAGCCGTTCCCCCGCGCGGAGCCGGCCGCCCCTGATCGCCTCACGCAGACTCGCCTCCAGCTGGGCGCGCAGCGGCTGGCTAGCCGAACGGTCGAGCCGCACCAGGAGTCCCGGACTCAAACCGGACCACTCAATCGCCATGNNCTCAGCGTGCCGCTGGCCGCCACGTTCCTGGCCGAGTTCACGTCGCTCACCAGCTTCTTCCTGCTGGTGTCGGTAATGCCGATGCTGGCCGCGGCGGCCGGCGCCAGCAGCGCCGGTGCCGGGCTGATCACCGGCTCCCTGCTGCTTGGCACCGTGGCGGCAGAGGCCGCGGCCGCCGCAGCGATCAGCCGGTTCGGCTACCGGATCGTGCTCGCGGCCGGAGCCGTGCTGCTCGGCGCGCCGGCCCTGGCCATGCTCGCGCGCGAGCCCGAGGCGGTCATGGTGAGCGTCAGCCTGGTGCGCGGGTTCGGGTTCGGCTTGTGCGGCGTGGCCACCGGCGCGCTCACCGCCAAGCTGCTGCCTCCCGAACGGCGCGGCGAAGGGCTCGGCCTGCTCGGCATCGTCTCCGGCGTCCCGGCCATAGTCGCGCTGCCGGCCGGGATCTGGCTCGCCGGGCACCA
>PLIQ01000410.1:0-606 GCA_003140115.1 Actinomycetota bacterium
CTGACCGTCGCTCAGCGGCTGACGGCTGCGATGCCCTGGATCTCGACCAGGGCCTCGGGATCCCACAGCCGGGTCACGCCTACGCCCGCCATGGCCGGGTAGTCGTCGCCGGCCAGCCGGCGCCAGACCGCGCCGATCTCCTTGGCGTGGGCCTGGTAGTCCGCCAGATCGGTGATGTAGATGGTCGCGCTGACCAGGTCGGCGGGCTGGCCGCCCGCCGCGGCCAGCGCGGTGAGCAGGTTGGCGAGGGCCTGCTCGAACTGGGCCACGACGCCGCCGCCGATCAGCTTCCCGTCCTGGTTCATGCCGACCTGGCCGGCCAGGAACACCGTTCGGCCCCCGGTCACGGCGACGGCATGGGAGAAACCGGAGGGCCGGGCGAGCTCGGCCGGGTTGATCCGCTCCAGGTCCATGAGTGCACCTTAGCCAGCGCGCCGGAACCGGATGGCAGCGACATCGTGGTGGGAAGAGCCGTTAGGGTGCCACATCCACGTGTATGAGCGAAGCCCATCCGTGAAACGTGAGGGTTTGGTGGGGCTCAAGTTCACAGTGTGGCGGACGCAAGGGCGGTGCTGGCGCAAGGGCGGTGCTAGCGCGGGGCGGTGC
>PLIQ01000410.1:637-21575 GCA_003140115.1 Actinomycetota bacterium
GCCGGGCATGAGGTCACCGTCTGGGAGCGGAACGCCGCCGATGACACGTTCGGGTTCGGCGTGGTGTTCTCCGACGAGACGCTGGGCGGCATCGAGCACGCCGACGTCGAGATCTTCTCGCGGATGCGCCGGGAGTTCGCCCGCTGGGACGACATCGACGTGCACTTCCGAGGCAGTACCTTTACCTCGGGCGGCCATGGCTTCGCCGCGATGAGCCGCAAGCGGCTGCTGGCCATCTTGCAGGCCCGCTGCGCGGAACTGGGCGTGCGGGTCCTGTTCCGTACCGAGGCGCCGGATGTGGCGGCCCTGGCCGCGAGCTACGACCTGGTGGTGGCCGCCGACGGAGCGAACTCGGCGACCCGGGCGACGTACGCGGCTACGTTCGGCCCGGATCTGGAACGACGGCGGTGCAAGTACATCTGGCTGGGCACGGACCTGGTCTTCGACGCGTTCAAGTTCTACATCCTGGACACTCCGGCCGGGATCATGCAGGTCCACGGGTATCCGTACAGCGACCAGGCCAGCACCTTCATCTTGGAGATGCACGAGGACGTCTGGCGGCGGGCCGGGTTCACCGAGGCCGCGGGGCTGGTGCCGGGCCAGAGCGACGAGGCCTCGATCGAGCGCATCGGCGACCTGTGCGCCGACTTCCTCGGCGGGCCCAGTGGTAGCAAGCACAGTGGTGGCGAGCACAGCGGCAAGCACGCCCTGGTGGCCAATAACTCCCGGTGGACCACGTTCACCACGGTCCGGTGCCGGACCTGGCGGCACGAAAACGTGGTGCTGCTCGGCGACGCCGCGCACACCGCGCACTTCTCCATCGGCTCGGGCACCAAGCTGGCCATGGAGGACGCGCTGGCGCTGGCGGCGTGCCTGCACGAACAGCCGGGCGTCGGCGAGGCGCTGGCCGCGTACGAGACCGAGCGGCGGCCGGTGGTCGCCTCGACCCAGCGTGCCGCGCAGGCCAGCCTGGAGTGGTTCGAGAACCTCGGCCAGTACGCCGACCAGGACCCGCACCAGTTCGCCTTCAACATCATGACCCGCAGCCGCCGGGTCACCTACGACAACCTGCGGTTGCGTGACCCTGAGTTCGTGGCCGCGATGGACGAGTGGTTCGCGGCCAGCCAGCCGGACGCGCGCGAGGCGTGCCCGCCGATGTTCCAGCCGTTCCGGATCGGCCAGCTGGAGCTGGCCAACCGGATAATCGTCTCGCCGATGGACATGTATTCGGCCGCCGACGGCGTGCCGGGCGACTTCCACCTGGTGCACCTGGGCAGCAAGGCACTGGGCGGGGCGGGGCTGGTGATGACCGAGATGGTCTGCGTCTCCCCCNNTCCTGGCGCCGGATCACCGCCTTCGTGCACGACCGGACCCGGGCGAAGATCGGCATCCAGCTCGGGCACTCCGGCCGCAAGGGCTCCACCCGGCTGATGTGGGAGGGGATGGATGCCCCGCTGCCCGAGGGCAACTGGGAGGTCTGCGGACCGTCGCCGGTCCCGTATAAGGAGGGCAGCCAGACACCGCGCGAGCTGACCGCGGCGGAGCTGGCCGAGATCAAGGACCAGTTCGTCGCCGCGGCCCGGGCCGCAGCGACAGCCGGGTTCGACCTGCTCGAGCTGCACTGCGCGCACGGTTACCTGCTGTCTTCGTTCCTGTCCCCGCTGACCAACCGGCGGACCGATCAGTACGGCGGGTCGCTGGCCGCGCGGCTCCGCTATCCGCTCGAGGTCTTCGACGCCATCCGCGCGGTGTGGCCGGGAGAGCGGCCGATGACGGTACGGATCTCCGCCACCGACTGGCACCCGGACGGTCTGGACATCGACGACACGATCGAGATCGCCCGGGCGTTCGCCGAGCACGGCGCGGCCGGCATCGACGTGTCGACGGGGCAGGTCGTCAGCGACGAGAAGCCCGCGTTCGGCCGCAGCTATCAGACGCCGTACGCGGACCGGATCCGGAACGAGATCGGCACCAAGTACGGCGTCGCGGTGATCGCGGTCGGCGCGATCTCGTCCTACGACGACGTGAACTCGATCATCCTGGCGGGCCGGGCCGATCTGTGCGCGCTCGGCCGGACCCACCTGTACGACCCGCAGTGGACGCTGCACGCCGCCGCCGAGCAGGAGTATGCCGGACCGGGCGCGGTCTGGCCCGATCCGTTCGCCGCGGGCCGCCGCCGGCCCCAGGGCGGGCGCACGGATGGCCCGAAACCCCGGCTCGAGCTGATCAGGGCCGGGACGCCGCGCACTGCGCACGCCCGATGGCGCCCGGGAGTCGCCTCATAACCGCGTTCGTGCTGACGGAGGAGCAGCGGACGCTGCGCAGGGCCACCTGCTCGAGCACCTGTACCGCGAGGTGCTGACGTGGGACAACAGGGACACACCGGGACTGGCGTAACATAAAGTAAGGACCACACTACTTTTGGTCATCATCGGGGGGGCTGCCAGATGAGATCACGGCAAGCGTATTCAGCGCCACCCGGGGTGGACCAGCCGCGCGGGCTCCGGAAGTGGTGGCTCAACCGGTCCTTGCGGGCGAAGGGCCGGATCGTGGTCGCGGTGCCGCTGATCGCCCTGATGGCCATGACCTCGGCGAACCTGGTGCTCCAGCACAGTGAGAGCCATGAACGCAACGTCAGCACAGCCGCCCGGTCTCTGGCCAGCGCGGCCAGCCAGGTTCTCGCCGATTCGGTGAACGCGGAAACGGGTATCCGCGGCTACGGCATGAGCCGCGACCCGCTCTTCCTGGCCCCTTACAACCTGACTCTGACGCGAATCGCCGCCGAGCGCAGGTCGTTGCGGAAAGCGGCCGTCATAGAAGGTGTCGGCAGCCAGGAGCGGGCCGTGGACGCTACCACGGGCAAGGAGCTGTCCGAGCTAGCGCAGCTACGTTCGGCTATCAGCCGCGGCGCCTCACCCGGGAGCCTCCTTCCGACGCTGCAGAACCAGAAGACCACCATGGACCTGCTGCGCCGCCAGGTCGCCGATCTCGCCGCCGGTCCCACGGCCGAGGTTGCCGTCCTGCACAATAAGCTCACTGTGCTGCAGACGAGGACTGAATTGCTCGACATCGCCGGTCTCGCGCTAGCCGCGCTGGCCGGGCTAGCCGGCGTCGCCCTGTTCACCTCAGGCATCGCCCGCCGAGTCGAGAGCAATGCGGAGAACGCGCGCCGGCTGGGCGAGGGAGAGCCGCTGCAGCCGAGTGTCTATGCGGCTGATGAGATCGGCCGCGTGGCCGAGTCGCACCTCGTGGCCGAAGCGCTGCTGGCCAGACGGGCTGCGCAGCTGACGGCGGCCAGGGATGTGGCCGTGAAGGCTACCCAGGCGAAGAACACGTTCCTGTCCAGCACGAGCCACGAGCTGCGAACCCCGCTGAACGCCATCCTCGGCTTCGCGCAGCTCCTCCAGATGTCCGACCTCAGCGACGAAGACAGCGACGGCATCGATCGGATACTCAGTGCCGGGCACCATCTGCTCGCGCTGATCAACGAGCTCATTGACATCGCCCGGATCGAATCCGGTGACCTGAGCCTTTCCCTGGAGCCGGTCCTGGTCGGTTCGGTCATCGAGGAGATCAGCGCGCTGATGGCCCCGATCGCCGCCGAACGCTCGATCCGGATCATCCAGCACTGCGCCCGGCCGGCCCTGGCGGTCCAGGCCGACCGGCAGCGGCTCTCCCAGGTCCTGGTCAACCTGATCTCCAACGCCGTCAAGTACAACCGCCGGGGCGGCACGATTACGATCTCCTGCCACGAAGAGGGCACCGGCCAGGCCCGCATCATGGTCTCCGACACCGGACCGGGCATCTCGCCCGAAAACATCGAGCGCATTTTCATCCCCTTCGAGCGCCTCGGCGCCGAACAGACCGCGGTCGAGGGCACCGGGATCGGGCTGCCCCTGGCCAGAGCCCTCGCCGACGCCATGTGCGGCCAGCTGACCGTATCGAGCGTCCTGGGCCAGGGCTCTGCTTTCACCCTCAGCCTGCCGCGCGCCCCGGACCTGGTCCACGTCCCGGTCCCCGGCCTCGCGCCGACCTCACGGGCGGCCGAGCCGCACGCCCCGGCCGGAGCCAGCCTCAGCATTCTCTACATCGAGGACAACCCGGCGAACGTCGAGGTGGTAGCCCGGTTCCTGAGGGGCAGGCCGAACACCAGGCTACTGTCCGAGGCATCTGGCCGGGCCGGCATCGAATGCGCCGTCCGGGACGTGCCCGACCTCATCCTGCTCGACCTGCACCTGTCTGACCTGCACGGAGACCAGGTACTCGGCGAACTCAAGGCCGAACCCGCCACCGCCGCCATTCCCGTGGTGGTCCTTTCCGCCGACGCCTCCCGTGGCGTCATCCGCCGCCTGCTCGCCAGCGGCGCGTTCGCCTACCTCACCAAGCCCATCGAGCTCGCCGAACTCGGCGAGCTGATCGACACCTTCGCCGCCGCCCAAGGTCAGGACCAGCAGGCGCCGACCACCGTCCCGATCGCGCCAGCATGAGCGACCCGGGCGCCGAGCGCTCTCTCGAGAGGTTTGTCCAGGAGCCTGCGGAGGGAAGCCCGGGGCACCACGTCATGATTTACATCGAGGACGACGAGGCCAACATCGCCTTGGTTGAAGCGCTACTCAGGCGCCGCCCTCGCATCGAGCTGCACGTGGCCATAAACGGCCGTGACGGCGTCCAGGCTGCCATCGCCAAACAGCCGGGCCTTATCCTGCTCGACAACCATCTCCCCGACGCGACCGGCAGCGAAATCCTGCGCGAGCTCACCTCCGCGACGGCTACCGCCGGGATCCCCGTGGTCGTCCTCAGCAGCGACTCCGGCGAGATCATCGATCAGCTGCTAGCCAGCGGAGCCGCCGAGTCTGTCCCGAAGCCATTCGATATTCACCAGTTCATGGCCATACTCGACCGCTACCTTCCCGACGACCCAGAAAGTAGATAGCCCGCACCAGCTTCGCTGCCTGGTAAGTCCGCCCAGGGGTGTGGGACGGTCCGGTTCAGTCCAGGCCCCAGGCCGTCCAGCCCGACGGCGGAGTTCCGGGGGTGATGGCCAGCAGCACCCGGCCCTCCGCTTCCAGGGCCTGCAGGTGCTCCTGGTCAGCCAGGATCTTCATCCCGTGCTTTTCCCGGATGGCGCGGAAGCGGGGCAGTTCGGCGGCGATGTCCTCGCGGATCTCGACCGTGGCCGGGACCAGCACGGCGCGAAAGCCGGTGGGGTCGTCGATGAGCAGCTGAGCCCGCGGGTCCCGCCGGAAGATCGCGTACTTCGCGCGGCTCCGGGTGGTCGAGACGTAGAAGCGCTCGCCGTCCCAGTAGAACCAGTTGGGGCTCAGCTGCGGGCGCCCGTCGCGGCGGATCCCGGCCAGGACGACGTTGCGCGGTTCGGCGAGGAACGCCTCGAGCTTCTCGGTCGATGCCATGCCCGCAGGTTATCGGGCAACTGGCGGCACTCACACGGCCGCGAGACTGGCGGCCGGCGGTGATCGCGGCGTGGAAAGGTAAATACTGGACTTCTACCCAACGGGACACAAGGAAGTGCGGCCAGATGCGGCTCTCCCCTTCGGCGCATGTCGACACCTTCTGCCGTGACCGGCTGCCACCGCAGGATCAGTGGCCGGAGTTCCTCTACGACCTCCCCCAGCTCAGGTACCCCGAGCGGCTGAACTGCGCCGCGGAGTTGCTCGACGCGACCGCCGCCCGCGAAGGATCCGGCCGGCCCTGCCTGCGCTCCGCCACGCAGACCTGGACCTACGGCGAGACGGTCCGCCGGACCAACCAGCTCGCCCAGGTGCTGACCGAGGACTTTGGGCTCCAGCCGGGCAACCGGGTCCTGCTCCGCGGCCCGAACAATCCCTGGCTCGCGGCGGCCTGGCTGGCCGTCGTCAAGGCCGGCGGGGTGACCGTCACCACCATGGCCCTGCTGCGCCCGAAGGAGATCGCTACCATCACCGGGCTGACCGAGCCGAGCCTGGCCATCTGCGACCACCGCTTCGCCGAGGATCTGGCCGCGGGCGCGCCCTCGCTCACCGCGCTGACCTACGGCGGCGACGGGCCCGATGACCTGGCCGCGCGCTGCGCGGCCAAGGACGGCGC
Source organism: Actinomycetota bacterium (assembly GCA_003140115.1). Next base: position 6,722 of record PLIQ01000410.1, read on the forward strand.
GTTCACCCCGGTGCTCACCGCGGCCGACGACGTGGCCATGCTCGCGTCGACCTCCGGGACGACCGGTCAGCCTAAGGTGGCCGTGCACTTCCACCGGGACGTGCTGGCCACCTGCGACACCTTCTCCCACTACCTGATCAAGCCGCGCCGCGACGATGTGTTCACCGGGACTCCGCCGCTCGGCTTCACCTACGGTCTGGGCGGGCTGCTGCTGTACCCGCTCCGGGCGGGCGCGTCCACGCTGCTCATCGAGCGCGCCACTCCGGTCGAGCTGGCCGACGCGATCGCGGCCCACGGGGTCACCGTGCTGAGCACCGCCCCCACCGCGTACCGGGCCATGCTGGCCGCGGGGAAGGCCTCCTCGCTGAAGAACCTCCGCCGCTGCATCTCGGCCGGAGAACACCTACCCAAGTCGGTGTGGGAGGAGTTCCGCGAGACCTCCGGCATCGCGATCATCGACGGCATCGGCTCGACCGAGATGCTGCACATCTTCATCGGCGCGGCCGACGGGGACATCCGCCCGGGCGCCACGGGCCGGGCCGTCCCCGGCTACCGCGCGACGATCCTGGACCCCGACGGTGCCGAGGTAACCGACGGGCAGCCCGGCCTGCTCGCGGTCAAGGGCCCGACCGGCTGCCGCTACCTGTCGGACCCGCGCCAGCGGGTCTACGTGCAGGACGGCTGGAACATCACCGGCGACACCTATACCCGCGACGCCGACGGCTACTACTGGTACCAGGCCCGCAGCGACGACATGATCATCTCGGCCGGCTACAACATCGCCGGGCCCGAGGTGGAAGAGGCGCTGCTGGGTCATCCGGATGTGCTCGAGGTGGCCGTGATCGGCGCGCCGGACGACGACCGGGGCATGATCGTCCAGGCCTTCGTGGTGTTGCGCGAGGGAATGCCCGCGAGCCAGGACAAGGCCGCCGAGCTGCAGGAGTTCGCCAAGCGGTCCATCGCCCCGTACAAGTACCCGCGCGTAGTCGAGTTCGTCGCCGAACTGCCCAAGACCATCAGCGGCAAGACTCAGCGCTACCGCCTGCGCCAGCTCGCGGAGGAGAGGCTCCGGGCCTGAGCGCGATGAACCACGGCCGTTCGGCAGAAGAGATTTTGACCGAACGGCCCTGGTGCGCGCGGTCCGGACAAAGCGCGAGCTCAGCCGCTGGGTTTGGGGGTGGAGCAGGAGATCTTGGGGTCCAGGCCGACGTAGTTCAGCGGGCCCGCGGCGATCGTGACGGCGATCGTCGCCCCGTCGGTGCAGCCGGGTTTGGCGGCGTCGTAGTACCCGCGCTGACCGGCCGCGGCGGCGCCGATGATCAGCCACACGACCAGGATCAGCGTGCCCTTGCTCATATCTCCTCCGCCAGCCGGGGCCTACCAGACCCGGCCATATGCCTGCAAATAGTAGCTTGTCGGTCCGGTCAGGGGGCTGCGGCACGCCGGTCAGGAGCGCGGGACGGTACCGTCTGGTCATGGTCGCTCGTCAAGCCGCACAGGTATGGGCCAGGCGGTGCACCTACTGGCTGGAGCCGAAGAACTGGCTGATCGTCACGGTGGTCGCGATCGGCTGGCACGCCGACGGGGGCGCGGGGATCGGCTGGGGGCTGCTGGCCGCGCTGTTCACCGCCGTGCTGCCGACCTTGTTCATCTCCTACGGCGTCCGCCACGGCCGGTGGAGCGACCGGAACGTGGGCGCGCGGCGTCCGCGGCTGCTGGTGCTGGCCTTTATCACCGCGTCGGTCGCGGCCGGGCTGATCTTGCTGCTGGTGCTGGGCGCGCCGCCCCTGCTGACCGGCTACCTGGCCCTGATGCTGGCCAGCATCGCGGTGCTGGCGGCCATCACCGCGGTGTGGAAGATCTCCATTCACTGCGCGGTGGCGGCCGGCTCGGTGACCGTCCTGGTTTTGATGTACGGGCCGCTGCTGCTGCCCGGGTACCTGCTGGTGGCGCTGCTCGGCTGGTCGCGGGTGACAGTGCAGGACCACAGCGTGGCCCAGGTCGTAGCCGGCTCCGTGCTCGGCGCGGGTGCGGCCGCGCTGGCTTATGCGTTGCTGGTCGCGTTAACGGCAGTGGCCGGGGCGGGCACCTGCATCCGGCGGTAACAGGACAGCACCACCGCCAGCGGCCAGACCGCCTGGGCGGTGCCTAGCACCCGCTCGGCCAGCCCGACCTGCCCGCCTGCCATGATCAGCTCGGCGCCGAACCAGGCGAGCAGGGCGAACCCCACCGCCACGGCCCCGGCCGCCACCGCGGGCCGAAGACCCCACGGCACCGCGGTCCCGCGCCGCGCGGCCGCGACGGGCCAGGTCGTCAGCCCCGCGAACCCGATCGTGGCCCAGACGAAGTGCGGGACCGAGCCGAAGCCGCCGGCATGCTCCGGGTTCGCCGCCACCAAGATGCCCGCGACGCCGGCCAGGATCATGACCATCCGGCCGGGGACCCGGGCCGGCCGCAGGGCCAGCGCGGTGCCGATGTAGCAGACGCCGAGCAGCACGAACACCAGGGACATGACCCACCGGTCGGTCGCGCCCACCGCGGCCAGATCGCTGATCGTGTCGGCCACCGGGTCGAAATGGGGCTGCAGCCCGGCGGCCACGATCGACCCTCCGAGCAATACGACCGGCGCCGCGGCCGATGAGATCACACCCCACCAAGGGACGCTCCGCATGACACAACGGTAAATAACGCCCCTTCGGCGTGTCCAGCCGGCTTGCTGTGGTCAGGCCCTGCTCCTCTCGCGGCGGGGACGCTGGGTGGTGCTGTATAAAACGATTACGGCAGGCTTGGCTTCGTGTTCTCACGAGGCGCGATCGCGGACCCGCGGGCCGGAACGGCGGCCGGGCTCGCGGCGGTGAGCATCTGGGGCATGGCGCCCGTGGCTACCCGGGCCCTCGTCCTGCAACTGGCGCCGCTGCCGTTGCTCGTGCTCCGGATGGGCGTGGCCTCGGTCGTCTTGCTCCCCTGGTGCGGTCCGGTGCTGCGGAGCCCCGGGCGGAAATACGTACCGCGGCTGATGGTCGCGGGACTGCTGGGCATGGTCGGCTATAACCTGCCGGTCACCATCGGGCTGCAGTGGGTCCGGGCCTCCACCGCCGGGCTGGTGCTGGCCAGCGAGCCGGTCTGGCTGCTGTTGCTGGCGGCTGCCTTCCTCGGCGAGCGGGTGAGCCGGCGGTGCTGGGCGGGCGCGGCGATTGCCCTGGCCGGGGTGGCGGTGCTGGCTGGCCCCGGCGTTCTGTCGTCCCGGGGCGGCGCCAGGGAGCTCGCGGGCGTGGGGCTGATCGCGCTCGGCACCCTGCTGTTCGCCGCGTACACCCTGATGCTCCGGCCGCTGAGCCGGGCCTGCGGCCCGGTGCCCGCGACGGCCGCGTCCACCGTGGCGGGCAGCGTGTTTTATGCCGCCTTCGCCGCGACGGTGACCCCCGATCAGCTCGGCCGGCTCCCGGCCGCCGCCTGGGGTGAGCTGGCGTTCCTGGCCATCGGCAGCAACGTTGTGGGCATGCTGGCCTGGAACCTGGCCGTCGCCCGCCTGCCGGGACCGCGGGCCGGCCTGCTGCTGTACCTGGAACCGCTGGTCAGCGTGGCCGGGGCGGTGACGCTGCTCGGCGAGCGTCTGTCGGCCGGCCTGGCGGTCGGCGGCGCGCTAGTCATGGGCGGGATCGCCGCCACCTGGACGCCCGGGCCACGCGATAAGGACCCGCACGTCTTCTCACCTGACGATAAATCTGGGTGGCATGATGGGGATCACGCGAGGCGGCGGGAGGTCCGAGATGAGCAAGGCGTTCGCGGATCGCTGGGGGGTGCCGGTCCGGGCGGCCAGCGCCGATGCGGTGGCCCTGCTCGACGAGGCCGTCGAGGACCTGGCGGCGCTGGCGGGCGATCCCGGCGCGGACGCTGAGGCGGCCATCGCGGCCGATGACAGCCTGGTGCTCGGTCACATCTACCGGGCCTATCTCGCGCTGTACGGGACGACGCCGGAGGGCGTCGCGACGGCCGCCGAGATCGTCAAGAAGCTGGACGAGGCGGTCCTGGGGGAACGGGAGACCCATCACCTGCGCGCGGCGCGGTCCTGGGCCGACGGCGACTGGGAGGGCAGCGCCCGCTCGCTCGAGCGGGCCCTGCTATGCCATCCGCGGGACCTGCTCGCGCTCAAGGTGGCCCAGGATCTGTACTTCTTCCTCGGCAACCGCCTCGAGCTGCGCGATGTGGCCGCCCGGGTACTGCCCGCGTGGCCGGCCAGCCAGCCGGGCTGGGGATACGTGCAGGGCATCTACGCGTTCGGCCTGGAGGAGAACGCCGACTACCGGCAAGCGGAATCTCGCGCCCGGGCCGCGCTGGACCATAACCCCAAGGACGTGTGGTCGGTACACGCGCTGGCGCACGTCTTTGAGATGGAAGGCAGCCAGCGAGACGGCGTCGATTTCCTCACCACCTCGGCCGGTAACTGGTCCGGCAGCTACTTCGCCGTCCACAACTGGTGGCACCTGACCCTGTACCACCTGGAACTCGGGGAGATCGACGAGGCGCTCGCCCTGTACGACACCACCATCCGGGCCAGGCGGTCCACCGAGTGGCTTGACGTGGTGGACGCCGCCGCCCTGCTGTGGCGGCTGTCGCTGTTCGGCGTCGACGTCACCGACCGGGCCGCGCAGCTCGCGGCCGACGTCGACGATCTGGTCGGCGATCCGGTCTACATTTTCCACGACTGGCACGCGGTGATGGCCTTCGCCCTGGCGGGCGACCGGGCGCGGGTCGAGCGGGTGATCCTGACCAACCGGCACCTGAGCGCGCCGACCAACCGGATGGCCGCCGAGCGGGCCGGCCTGGACCTGCTCGAGGCGTTCGGGGCGTTCGCGGCGGGCCGTGCGGACCGGGCCATCGACCTGCTGATCGACATCCGGCCGCGGGCCCACGCGATCGGCGGGAGCCACGCGCAGCGCGACATCATCGACCTGACCCTGATCGCCGCGGCCGCCCGGGCCGACGACGACAGCCTGGCGCGGACCCTGGTCGCCGAACGGGCGGCGCGCAAGCCTTCCGCCGAGGCCTGCGCCCGGCAGCTGATCATCGAGAATGGCGGCTCGCCCGGCGCGCTGGTCTGGTGACGAGCCCGCGGTGGATCCGCCTGCCGCGGCTACGCCTCGAGCCCGGATCTCGCGGCCAGCGCGAGGATCCGGGCTCGTAGTTCGGCGATCGTCCGGGATCAGTGCACCGCTTCGAGTTCGCGGGCCTCGTCGGTCACGGAACCGCTCGTGGCGGCCCGGCGCATCCGCGGCAGGAACAGGGCGGCGGCCGACGCGACGGCCACCGCGGCGCCGCCCACCCAGACCGCCGGGACCAGGCCGGAGACGAACGCCGTGCCGCTGAGGTAGCTCCCGTGGGCGGAGAACACCGCGCCGAGTACGGCGATCCCGAACACCCCGCCCAGCTCGCGGATGGCGTTGCTGGCGCCGGAGGCGATGCCCTCCTGGTCGCGCCGGACCGAGCTGAGCACCACGTTGGCGACCGGCGCGAAGAACAGCGACATCCCGACGCCGGCGATCACGAAGGCCGGGACCATCGTGGTGTAGGCCACGGTGGGGCTGACCACCGCGGCCAGCCAGCCCAGCCCGATGGCCTGCAGGGCCAGCCCGGTGACCAGCAGCGGCCGCCCGCCGATGCGGTCAGACAGGGCACCCGCGACGGGGGCGATGAACACCGGCATCCCGGTCCAGGGCAGGGTCCGCAGCCCGGCCTGCAGCGGGCTGTAGTGCTGGACGACCTGCAGGAACTGCGCGAGCAGGAAGATGGAGCCGAACATCCCGAAGAACATCAGCAGCGACGCGACGTTGGTCAGGGTGAAGCTGCGGCTGCGGAACAGGTGCATGGGCAGCATCGGCTCGCGGGCCCGCAGTTCCCAGGCGACGAACGCGGCCACCAGCAGCGCGCCGATCACAATGGGCGGCAGAACGGTGCCGCTGGTCCAGCCGTGGTCGTTGCCGCGGACCACGCCGAGCACGATGCCCAGCAGGCCCACGCTGGCCAGCACCAGGCCGGGCAGGTCCAGGCTGGTCGACGGCCCGTGGCTCTCGGTGAGCCGGGCACGGGCGATCGGCAGCAGCACGATGCCGATCGGCACGTTCAGCCAGAAGATCCACTGCCAGGACGCGCCCTCGACGACGGCCCCGCCGACCAGCGGGCCGATGGCGATGGCCAGGCCGCCGACGGCACCCCAGGCGCCCAGGGCCAGGCCGCGCCGTTGCGGGGTCACCGCGGCCGACAGCAGCGTAAGGGTCAGCGGGATCACCATGGCGGCTCCGACGCCCTGCACGGCCCGCGCGGCGACGAGCGCGCCGATTCCGGGCGCGAGCGCGGCGGCGGCCGACCCGGCGGTGAACAGGCTCAGGCCGATGACGAACATCCGGCGGCGGCCGTACCGCTCGCCGAGCGTGGCCCCGGTGAGCAGCAGCACCGCGAAGGTGAGGGTGTAGGCGTTGACCGTCCACTGCAGCCCTTGGAGCGAGGCGTGCAGGTGAGCCCGGATCGAGGGCAGCGCGGTCGTCACGACCAGGTTGTCGAGCGAGGCCATGAACAAGGCGGCCGAGGTCACGGCGAAGGTCCATGCGGTGCGGCTCTTCGCGGTCATGGTGTTCCCTCCTAGGAAGTGAGTAGTCACTAACTTGTCGGCTTAAAAAAAATTAGGCGGGCGAGTTCTTCGGGCACCAGCTGGTCCACCGCTCGTCGACGGCGGGCAGGTCCATCGCGGCGGCGACGTTCATCAGCATGCCGACGGCGAAGAAGTCCACCACGGTCTGGAACGGCAGCCCGGTCAGCCGCTCGATCAGTTCCCACAGCTTCTTGAACCCGGCCCGGGTCGCGGCCCGGATCTCGGGATCGTCGCACGCGGCGTAGGCCTGCATCTGCAGTAGGAGCAGGACACGGTCCTCGAGGAGTTGCTCGTAGGCGTCCGCCATCGCCGTCAGCGCCTCCTCGCCGGTGAGGTCACCGACCGCGGCGGTGAATGCGTCGCGTATCCGGCCGAAGCAGCGGTCCACCAGCTCCAGGAACAGTGCCTTCTTGGTCGGGAAGAGGCGGAACAGGTACGGCTGACTGATGCCGGCCTGCCGGGCGACATCCTCGGTCGAGGTGCCCGCCAACCCGTGCGCGGCGAACTCGGCAACCGCGGCGTCGAGGACCAGCTCACGGCGTTCCGCCGCCGGCATCCGCTGCTTGGTCTCGGTCATGGACACTAAGGTAGTGATGACTCACTACTATGTCAAGGCCGCCTTGGTCGGAATCGTGGGCGGCTACATCGCGGCGATCGCCTTTTTCCGGAGCAACTCGCTCGACGGCCTGTCCGAGCTGACCAGCATCCCGGTGACCAACCTGCTGGTGATCCTGGTGGGCCTCCCGCTCGCCGCGACGGTCCTCGGCTGGCTGCTGACCGGCCGCGACCCGGCCGGCATCGTCCGCCAGCCGCTCGAATAACGCCGAACGGGAATCCCGGTGTCCGGCCCGGTATCCCTCACATCGTGTACGCCGGAATCCTCAGCGTCCCTCTAGGTACCTGATCGCCGCGATCACCCGGCGGTTGTCGCTGTCTGAGGGAGCCAGTCCTAGCTTGGCGAAGATGCTGGCCACGTGCTTCTCCACCACGCCAGGGGTGATGAACAGCCCCTCGGCGATGGCGGTATTCGAGCGTCCCTGCGCGATCAGGGACAGCACTTCACGCTCCCGCCCGGTGAGCGACGCCAGCGAATCGGCGTGCCGGCCGGCGCCGAGAAGGTTCCTGACCACTTCGGGGTCGAGTACGGTACCGCCGCGCGCCACGCTGCCGATGGCCTCGATGAAGTCGCTGACGTCCGCCACTCGGTCCTTCAGCAGGTAGCCGACTCCGGCCGGCGACGCGCCCAACAGCTCCGTCGCTGCTCGTGCCTCGATGTACTGGGAAAACACCAGCACGCCGACACGGGGATGCTCGCGGCGGATCGCCAGCGCCGCCTGCAGCCCCTCGTCGGTGTGCGTCGGCGGCATCCGCACGTCGATGATCGCGACGTCAGGCTGGTGGACCTCGACCGCCCGCATCAAGGCCTCGGCGTCCGCCACCGCCGACACCACGTCGTGTCCCCGGCGGGCAAGGGTCTGGGTGAGCCCGTCCCGCATGATCGCCGCGTCCTCCGCGATCACTATCCGCAGCCTGCCCGTCCCGCCGGCGCTGTTCTGATCGGCTCCGGTCCCGGCGCTCATCAGGCGTGCACCGGCAGCTCGATGGTCATGGTCGTCGGCCCGCCCAGCGGGCTGTCCGCGGACAGCAGGCCGTCGACCGTCTGCACCCGTTCAACCAGCCCGGCGAGCCCGCCACCGGGCTTCAGCGTGGCCTGCCCGGCCCCGTCGTCGGTCACGCTCACCACGAGCCTTCCGGTCTCGTCGCTCACGCTGATGTCCGCCCGGCTGGCCCCGCTGTGCTTGGCCATGTTGGCCAGCAGTTCCGCGGCGCAGAAGTACGCGATGGCCTCGATGGCCGGCGACGGCCGGCCACCAAGGTCGACCGTCACCCCGACGGGAACCGCGCTCGCCTCCGCCAGCACGGCCAGCGCCGCCGGCAGGCCGCGGTCGAGCACGGCTGGATGGATGCCCCTGGCCAGGTCCCGCAGCTCGGCGAGCGTCTCCTTGGCGTTGCGATGCGCGGCGGCGGCGAGCGAGATCGTGCGCTCCGCGTCGGCCGCGTGCTCCAGGTTCTCCTTGATCTCGCCGAGCGTCATAGCCAGCGCCGCCAGGCGGACCTGCGCCCCGTCGTGCAGGTCCCGCTCGATCCCGCGCAACCTGGCCTCCGCCTGGTCCACCACGCGGGCCCGCCGCTGGGTCAGCTCGCGCTCACGTTCGGCGGCCACGGCGATTCGCGCCTGCGCGTCGCGTTCGGCCTCTAGCCGGGCGGCGCGCTCTTCAAGCGCGCTGAAACGGGCCCGCCGGTACCGATAGGCCACGGAATCGCCGAGTACCCACGCGGCTACGGTCAGGCCGCCAAGCCCGATGGCCGCGCCGAGCACCGCGTCCCCGGCGTAGGCCTGGTGGGCCGGGGACCAGCGGGCAATGGCCGCCACCGCTCCGAGCAGGCAGATGACCAGCCCGGCGATCGATACGGGCCGCGGGCGGTAAGCGGCCAGCGTGTACAGCAGCACCGGGATCGCCAGGTCGGTGGTACCGGCCGGCTGGAGGGCGAAGACCTGGGCCGAGCCGCCGGTTCGCACGCCGAAGGCGATCTGTGCCGCGCAGATCGCCGCCGCGGCGGCGAACGCCGCTACCGGATACCGGCGGCGCGGCACCACGGTGGCGGCGAGCAGAACGTTAACGGCGACGTAGGCGACCCGCGAGGGCGCACCGGTCGTTCCCGCGGTGAACTGCGGCACGCTGAACCCGAGCAACGCCGCGGCCAGGAGGCCGTCGGCCTGGAGCGGATCGCGGGCCAGCCAGGCGCTGACTCTGCTCAGCACCTGCCCAGGGTAAGTGCTGACCGCGAAGCACCTGGCTGACCTGCTCATTGAGCCCGTTCTGTCCGGTCGTGACCGGCTAGGCGTCACGACGGCTGAACAGCAGCGCGCCGATGCCGAGCATGATGACCGCGTAGCCGCCGAACACCGCGAACTCGCCCCACGCGGGGAACATGTTCGGGTTCAGCAGCTGGCTCTGCGAGCTGGTGATGGCCGGCAGGATGTCGCCTCCGGGCAGCCATCGATCCACAACCGCGTACCAGGAGCTTGGTAGCGCCTTGGCGAGCTGCGGCAGCAGGAACATCAACCCGAACGACGCGGTGATGCCGCCGGCCGTGTTGCGCACGATCGCGCCGATGCCGTACGCCATCGCGCCGGACAGGGCCACGAAGAACCCGGTCAGCAGGACAGCCCGCAGCGCGCCCGGCTGGGACAGCGACGCGCTCTGGCCCGTACTGCGCAGCAGGCTCTGGCCGACACCGAAGACCGCCAAGCTGGTCGCGAGCGCGATCACCACGCTGACCGCGGCGAAGACCGCGGCCTTGGACCAGTACAGCACGGCCCGGCGCGGCATTACGGCCAGTGAGGTGCGGATCATGCCGGTCGAGTATTCCGAGGTGAGCACCAGCGTGCCGAGGACCAGGATCACCAGCTGCCCGAACAGCGCCACCCCGGTGACGCTGGCCTGCGTCGCGTCGAAGCCGACCTTGGCCTGCGCCGCCATGTGCGGCCAGGTGTGCGCCGTGCCCAGGCAGTCCGCCACGGTCCAGGCGAAACCGGCCACCACCAGCAGGATCAGCGACCAGTAAGTGGACCGCACTGAGCGGAGCTTGGTGAATTCGCTGCGCAGCGTTCCGGCGATACCGGCCCTGACGCCCAGCGCGGGCACCGCGGCCGGCCTGGCCAGTCCGGCGGTTGCTACTGCCATGTCATGCCTCCTGACTGACCGGCAGGCCGGCGCGGTAATCCACGCTGTCCGCCGTGAGTTCCATAAATGCCTGCTCAAGCGAGACCTTGACCGCGGCCAGGTGGTACACGGGGACGCCGTTGGCGAAGGCAATGTCGCCCACCTGGTCCTCGGACAGGCCGCGCACCCGCAACTGCTCCGATTCGCGGGTGACCGAGCCGCCCGCGGCAGCGACCGCCCGCGCCAGCACGTCCTGCGACGGCGTCCGCACCAAGACCGCCTGGCCGGAGCTCCGGTCGATGAACTCGGCCACCCCGCAGTCCGCGATCAGCCGTCCGCGGCCGACCACGATCAGGTGGTCGGCCGTGTTTTCCATCTCCGACATCAGGTGGCTGGAGACGAATACCACGCGGCCTTCGGCGGCCAGTGACCGCATCAGGCTGCGGATCCACAAGATGCCCTCCGGGTCCAGCCCGTTCACCGGCTCGTCGAACATCAGCACCTGCGGATCGCCGAGCAGCGCGGCGGCGATGCCGAGCCGCTGGCTCATCCCGAGCGAGAACCCCTTAGATCGCTTTCCCGCTACCTCGGACAGCCCCACGATGTCCAGCACCTCGTCCACCCGCCGCGACGAGATGGCGTTGGTCTGCGCCAGGCAGAGCAGGTGGTTCCGGGCACTGCGGCCCCCGTGGGCCGCCCGCGCGTCAATCAGCGCGCTAACCTCCCGCATCGGGCTGGCCGCCCGGCGGTGCGGCCTCCCGTCGATCGTGACCGTCCCCGCGGTCGGCCGGTCCAGGCCCAGGATCAGCCGCATGGTGGTGGTCTTGCCCGCCCCGTTCGGGCCCAGGAAGCCGGTCACCAGGCCCGGCCGGACAGTGAAGCTGAGATCGTCGACCGCGAGCGTCCGCTCGTATCTCTTGGTCAGCCCGCGAGCCTCAATCATCGGACATACTCCCCGTTCAGCGTGATTACCCTCGGCAATCACGCTACGGAGCGGGCCCGCCGTACAGCAGCCGGCTGTCACCCAACTTCACCTGGGGGATATCCCCTACCGCTTACGGGCAGGGCGCCGCACGATCACGGCGGCGACCGCGGGCGTGCTTGCGTTCACCGGCGCCGTAGTCGGAATCGTGGGCGGCATGCAGCTCGCCGCGACAGTTCTCAGCTGGCTGCTGGCCGACCGCGACCCAGTCGGCATCGCCCGCCAGCCGCTCGAATAACGTCGAACGGAAATCCTGGTGTCCGGCCCGCGCGATGTGAAGACCGTACCTGCCGGATAACAGACGCTCGCTTAGCGGGGGCATCCGTTGATCCACTTGCTGGCGGGCGTCGTCGTCGGGGAACACAGCTCGGAGCACGGCGTCGGCCGCGACGAGGTCCGCTTGGCTCACCCGGCTCCGCACCATCTCGTTGAGAGCGTCCTGTGCCATCCAGATCGCCCGGCCATAGGCCTTGCCCCTCCGGGTGAGAACGACGAGAGTGCGGCGGGCGTCGGCCTCGTCGGTGCCGAAGGTGGCATAACCGCGCTCGACCAGCCCGTCGGCCATCTGGCGGGCGGCCTGGCGGCTGATGCCCTGCGCCTCGCCCAGCTGGCCGATGGCCAGCGGCCGCTGCAGGAGCAGGGCGAGTACCCAGGCGTCGCTCTGGCGGTAACCAGGAAAGCCGGCTTCCTGCATGCGCTCACGTATCTGCTCGACCCAGCTCCGCCGGGCGCGGGCGAGCAAGCCCCCGAAGCGGTAGGGCGGATTTGCGTCAGTGGCCATCGAGAGGCACACTACAACCTATGAGAGATATGCAAGTAACCTGCCTATCCAGATCGACAGCGAAACACCAGGTCTCGCGGTTCGCGGCGGTCGCTGGCGGGCTGCTGGCGGCCACCCTCCTCACCGCCGCGTGCTCATCGCCGGCGACCTCGCCGGCGTCTTCGCCGGCGAGCAGCGGTCCAGCGTCCGCCACATCGACGGTCTGGCTCTGCAAGCCGGGAATGTCTGACGACCCGTGCATAAACACCCTCGCGACGACCGCGGTCACCGCCACGGGGGCCAGGTCGGTGAGCTCACCGAAGCCGGCGACCTCGACCACCTTCGCCTGCTTCTACGTCTACGGCACCGTCTCTGCCGAGCCGTCGGTCAACGCCGACCTGCAACGAGGGAAAGCTGAGATCACCACCGCCGAGGAGCAGGCGACACCGTTCTCCCCGGTCTGCCAGGTCTACGCGCCGATCTACCGGCAGGTCACCGTGGCCGACATCGAGGCGCACCCGGACCTAAACTTCGGCCCGGCGGAGACCGTGACCGCGTACGACAGCATCAAGGCCGGCTTCGAGGACTTCCTCACCCACGAGCTTGACGGCCGCCCGTTCGTGGTGATCGGCGACTCGCAGGGCGCGGCGATGCTCAACCTGCTCCTCGCGCGCCTCGTCGATGACGTGCCCGCGCTGCGCTCCAGGCTCGTCACCGCGATCATCCTGGGCGGCAACGTAGAGGTGCCGGCCGGCCAGCTGGTGGGCGGGACCTTCAAGCACATCCCCGCGTGCAGCCGGCTGGGGGAAACCGGCTGCGTGATCGCCTATTCCAGCTTCCCGTCAACGCCACCCGCCGATTCGCTGTTCGGCCGTCCGGGGCAAGGAGTCTCGCTGCAGTCAGGCCAGACGGCCAAGCAAGGGCTTCAAGTCGTGTGCGTCAACCCCGCGGCGCTCTCGGGCGGGGTGGCCACCCTTGGCGCCGTCTTCCCCTCACTGCTCCAAACGGCATCGACTCCCTGGGTGTCCTACCCGGGTCTTTACACGGCCCGCTGCGAGCAAAGCGATGGCGCCTCCTGGCTGAACGTCACCGAGGACCTCGGGCCCGCCTACGGCTACCACGTCTGGGACCTCGGCCTGGCCCAGGACAACCTGGTCAGCGACGTCGCCGCCGCCGAGATGACCTGGACCGATGACCACCGCTGAGCACCTGGTGACCTGAGCCCGTAATGGCTGGGCCGGGAACAGGTGGCAGCCGACCGGATCCGCACGTAGCCTGTCAGCAGCTGACGCACGGGTTAAGCATCGTCACGAATTCGATATAACCAGTGTTAGTGGTCTAAGCTAACAACGGTTGCAATCGGCAGTCTCGTCGGTCACCAGAACAGTGTTCCTTACCTGAACCTAGGCCCGATGCTGAAGGAGGCCCGGTGAACGCGCTTCCCCTCGTCCTGACCGTGTTCTTCGCCTGCGCGGTGGAAGCCATCGAGGCGCTCACGATCGTGCTGGCGGCGGGCTTGACCCGGCAGTGGCGGTCCACCTTCCAGGGCATGGCGGCGGCCCTGCTCGTGCTGGCCGCCATCGTGGGGGTGCTCGGGCCGACGGTCACGCTGCTGCCGCTAACGGCGCTGCGGCTGGTAGTCGGCGCGCTGCTGGCCATCTTCGGGCTGCAGTGGCTGCGCAAGGCCATCTTGCGGGCCGCCGGGTACAAGGCGCTGCACGACGAGGCCAGCGCCTACCTGCGCGAGGTCGCCGCGGCCAAGGCCGCGCCGGTCTCGTCGCGGCGCGGGATCAGCGACTGGTACGCCTTCACCCTCGCGTTCAAGGGCGTCCTGCTCGAAGGCCTGGAGGTGGTGTTCATCGTGATCACGTTCGGGGACAACCAGCGCGACCTGGGCGCCGCGGCCGTGGGTGCCGCGATCGCGGTGGTCGTGGTGGCCGTGACCGGGATCGCGGTCCGGGCCCCGCTGGCCAAGGTGCCCGAGAACGCGTTGAAGTTCGCCGTGGGGATCATGCTGACGTCGTTCGGGACGTTCTGGGGCGCCGAGGGCGCCGGGGTGAAGTGGCCGGGTAACGACGCGGCGCTGCTGGTGCTGGTCCCGGCGGTGGCCGTGGTCTCGCTCGCCTGTACCGCGTGGTTGCGGCGCGCTCGCCGGTCGGGCGGGGCGGCAGGCTCCCGGGTGCAGGCGTCGGTGCCGGAAGAGGTGAATGGCCCATGATGCGGGCGCTGAAGTCGTTCGGGGCGTTCTGGTACGACTTCGTCATCGGCGACGACTGGCAGGTCGCCGCGCTGGTGGTGGCCGCGCTGGCCGTCACCGCGCTGCTCGTGCACGTCGCCGGGGTGAACGCCTGGTGGCTGCTCCCGGTCTGCGCCTTCGCCGCGCTGGTCTGGTCACTGCGCCGCGCCACCGCCGGCAAGTCCTGAACCCTACGATCAGCTGGTGCGTTACGCGTCGCGCCGGCTGAGCAGCAGCGCGGCGGCCATGAGAGCCGCGGCGGACCAGGCGGCTAGGACGCCGAGACCCGCCCACGGGGCGATGGGGAGGGCGCTCAGGTTCGTGGTGGCCTGGATGGCCAGGCCCGCGGTCATCGGGCCGACCTGCTGGACGTGCCGGCCCAGGTTCGAGCCGAGGACGGATCCCAGGATCGGGAACAGGTAAAGCAGCGCGAGCACGACTCCGATACTGGCCGCGGAGTCCCGCGCGCAGGTGGCGACGCCGAGGCTGAACAGGGCGATCA
>PLIQ01000630.1 GCA_003140115.1 Actinomycetota bacterium
GCCATCCGCGTACCGCCGGAGTCCAGCGCGGTCAGCGCCGCGGCCACCGCGGCCAGTTCCGGATCGTCCCCCGGCCCCGGACCGCGAAGGTCGTCCAGCCCCGGCAGCGGCGCCTGCCCGGTACCGGGCTCCGGGGCCGGATCCGGCATGCCGGGCAGCAGCAACTGACCGGGCAGCGGCTCGAGATCCCCGCCGCCGCCCTCGGCCGGCTTCATCCGGCCGGCCCCGCCGGTCCCGCGGGCTCGACCGCGCCGCGCAGCACGTCCATCAGCATGGTCACCGCGGACGGGTCGGGCGGGTCGCCGTACCGAACCGCGAACACCTGCCGGTGCACGCCCGGCAGCGGCACGGTCTTGATCCCGGGGTGCCGCGCCGCCCGCAGGCACAGCGCGGGCAGGGTCGAGACGCCGAGCTCCGCGGCCACCAGCGCCTGGACCGCCACGTAGTCGTCGGTGGTGAACGCGATCTTAGGAACGAACCCGGCCTGCGCGCACTGCCGGAGCAGGTTGGCCCGGCAGCGGTCGCAGCCCGCGATCCAGCGGTGACGCGCGTACCGGGACAGGTCCGGCGGACCGTCGGCCGTGTGCGCGGAGATGACCAGGTGCACGGGCTCGTCCAGGATCAGCCGCTCGCGCAGCCCCTCGGTGATGTCGATCGCGCCGTCCTCGTCCGTACCGAAGCCCGCACCGAAACCCGCGCTGTCCGTGCTTTCCGCGTCCGGCCCGTCCGGGCCCGGATCGTCCGGGAGGTACCGGAACACCAGCGCGACGTCGACATACCCGGCCCGGAGCATACGCAGCGCCTCGGGCGGTTCGGCCTCGGTCAGCCGCAGGTCGATGCTGGGCTGCTTGGCGCGCAGCATGGCCGCCGCGGTCGGCACGATCGTGCCCAGCGCGGACGGGAACGCCGCCAGCCGCAGCCGCCCGGCCCGCAGCCCGGTGTAGGCGGCCAGTTCGTTCTCCGCGGCGTCCAGCCGGCCGATTACCTCGGCCCCGCGCTCGGCCAGCAGGCGGCCCGCGTCGGTGAGCCGGATGCCCCGCCCGGCCCGCTGGATCAGCTTGATCCCGGTTTCGGCCTCCAGCCGGGCCAGGTGATGGCTGACCGAGGGCTGCGCGTAGTTCAGCTCCCGGGCCGCGGCGGTGACCGAGCCGCAGCGCGCCACTGCCACCAGCACGCGCAGCCTCGTCACGTCCAGCATGCACCGACTATAGATCGTGCCGATCGGTTCGCCCAGAGTCCTACGCCAAAGCTATTCCGGGCGCTTTCCGGCGTATCGGGCCAGGTCAGCTCCGTGTCTTTGCCGCTCGCCTGCGGGCCGCGGCGTCCGGGAGGCTAGCGCCCCTCGAGCAGCGGCGCGTCCGGCTCCCGGACCGGCAACCCGGCCAGCCGCCGCCGCCGCCACGCGATGCCGGACAGCGCCTCTAGCACCACCCGGTTGCCCAGGAACGCGGTCACCTCGGCGTGGTCGTACGGCGGCGAGACCTCGACCACGTCCATCCCGGCCAGCGGCACCGACATCGCGATCCGCCGCACCGCGTCGAGCAGCTGCCGGGTGGTGAGCCCGCCGGGCTCCGGCGTCCCGGTCCCCGGGGCCATGCCCGGATCCACCACGTCCACGTCGACCGACAGGAACACCCCGTCGCACTCGTCGACCGCGATCGCGAACGCCTCGTCAAGGCAAGCGTCCAGGCCCCGGGAAACGACCTCGCTCATCTCGAACGACCGCATCTGCTGCTCGGCCATCCAGGCCAGCGTGGGCGGCTCGGGCCAGTAGCCGCGCAGCCCGATCTGCAGGAACCGGTCCCCGCGCACCGCGCCGGACTCGATCAGCCGCCGCATCGGCGTGCCGTGCCCGACCAGCGACCCGAACTGGGTGTCGCCGGTGTCGGCGTGCGCGTCGAAGTGGATCAGCGACACCCGGCCCCAGCCGACGTGCCGGGCCACCCCGGTGGCGTCGGGGAACGTGACCGTATGGTCGCCGCCGAGGATCACCGGGATGGCGCCCGCCGAGGCCACGGCCTGGACGACGCTCTCCAGCCGGCGCAGAGAGCCTTCAGTGTCGACCGGCGGCATCATCACGTCCCCGATATCGGCGCACCGCAGCTCGGCCAGCGGGTCCACGCCGAGCGCGAGGTGCGGCCGGGACCCGTCGTGCGGCAGGTAGTCGGTGATCCGCAGCGCCTGCGGCCCGAACCGCGCGCCCGGCCGGTGCGACGTCCCCGCGTCGTAAGGCGCGCCAAGGAACACGACGTCGAGCCCGTCCAGCTCCCCGAGCTCAGCCCGCGGCACCCCGAGAAACGTCACGTCCGGCCCGAACATCCCCCGCACTGTGTCTTCGGACCCCTCACCCTCGCCCGCCATACCGTTCCTCCTCGATAAGCCGCTGCCCCGCACGATACAGGTGCGCGACCCACGACGCGCTCCCGCTCCGGCACACGTTCCCCATCATGCGCACGTTCCCCATCCCGCGCGCTTCCGCCCATCCCGCGCAACCCGACGACCATGATCACGAAGGAATTTGTACCGCTATCCGTACC
>PLIQ01000177.1 GCA_003140115.1 Actinomycetota bacterium
CACGGCGGCTACTACGACCACGTCCCGCCGCCCGCGGCCGTGGCGCCCGACGACGTGCCCGCGCACAACTACCAGCTCGACCTGCCATCATGGCTGCGCATGCTGCTGCGTCCATTGTTCGGCAAGGCCTTCGCGCAGCTGGCGAACCTCGACGCCGGCCCCTCGGACTACACCCGCTACGGTTTCCGGGTTCCCGCCGTCCTGGTCTCCCCCTACGCCCGCCCTGGCTACCTGTGCGGCCAGACGCTTGATCACACCTCAGTCCTCAAGCTGATCGAGGAAAAATGGAACCTGCCGCCGCTGACCCGCCGGGACGCCGCCGCGCAGTCGCCGCTCGACGCCCTGGACCTGGACGCCCCGCCGGCCTTCCTCACTCCCCCGGACCTGCCCCCGCCGACCCTGCGCTGGGGCTCCTGGCCCCTGTGACTGGCCGCTGTGACTGGCCGCTGTGACTGGCCGCTGTGAGGAGTGAACCCGGACGCGGGTGGCCGGTGGCCGTGGGCTTGCGGCACTGTCCGTTCCGTAAATAATTGGTCTTCCCGCCGGTCACGGGGCGGATGCCGGAGCATCCGCCCGGTGCCGGAGCCGAGCCCTAGGGCCCCTAGCCGTGCAGCAGGGGCTTGCCGAGCGGGAGCCGCGCCGTGCCGCCGGTACCGGCTGACGCCGCGTCGAAGAAGAGGTACACGCCGAGGGCGGCGAACACCAGCACGACGTAGCCGGCGGTCTTGATCAGGCCGGACGAGGGCACGCCCGCCGCCGACGCGCTCTCGTAGCCGAGCAGCAGGAGCAGCAGCGCGAGGTCGACGAGCACGAACAGCACACTGAACGACAACGGCAGCCGCAGTGTGGCCAGGGTGAGCATCACGATGGCGACCAGCCAGGCGATCAGGAACAGCTTGACGGTGGCGAGTATGGCGGTGGCGGTGATGGCGAACCAGTTGTGGTCCAGGCCGAGCACGAGCACCGCGTAGCTGAGCCAGAAGGTGCCGAAGATGCCGAACACGGCGGCGACCGCGCTCTGGCCGAGCACCGCGCACCAGATGGTGGCCATGAGCAGGCCGAGGGCCGTGGCGGCCAGGACGATCGCGAGCGGGGCGCCGAGCACGCCGGTCGGCACTACGCCGACCAGCCCCAGCCCCAGCGCCACGGACCCGACGATGAAGCTGCCCAGCCCGAAGATGGACGGATCACCGGCCAAGGGGCCGATCACGGCCGCTTCCTGGGTGGGGGCTGATCCGCCGGCGGTTGCGTCAACAGTGGTCATCGATTCGCTCCCTGAGCTAAGAGCGTCCCGCGTGTGCGGGCTTAATGCATCGGTACGCCGATGACCGGACACATGTGTTCTCACTTTGAACCAGCACCGCCGTGACCTGCGGTGACCCAGGGTCAACTGCCGGAGGCGACGATCCCGTACTCGTGGATCTTGCGGTAGATGGTGGCCCGGGACATGCCTAGCGCCTCGGCGGCGCGGACCTTGTTGCCGTCGTGGTCCTGCAGGCTCTGCACGATGGCGTCCCGCTCGATCGACTCCAGCGGGGACAGCAGCCGCCGGCTCACCGTCCAGCATTCGGGCGGCAGGTCCTTGGGCATGATCGCGCCGGCCCGGCGGCGCTGGACGACCTGGCGCAGAACCTGCCAGAGCTGTTCGGTGTTGCCGGGCCAGTTGTGCCGCAGCAGGAGTTGCATGGCCTCGGCGGAGCAGGTCAGGCGGCCCTGCTGGCTGAGCCGGGCCAGGAAGAACGGCACCAGCTCGTGCAGGTCCTCGATGTGGTGGCGCAGCGGCGGGAGCTCCACTGTGCCGGGGAAGAACCGCAGCAGCCGGGTGGTCGAGCTCTGCTCGGCGGTGGCGTGATTGCGGTTCAGGGTGACCGCGACCCGCAGGTCGGCCTGGCGGCCCGCGGCCCGGGTTTCACCCAGCGCGCTGGCCAGCGCGTGCAGCTGCCTGGCGTTCAGCGCGTCGACGTGCTGGATGACCAGCATGCCCTTACCCTCGAGCAGCTCACGGCGGGTCTTGACCAGCCAGTCCTGGCCGGCCCCCTCGGCGTCGAGCACGTGGAACGGGGCGGCCGGGTTCCGGCGCTGGTGCACGGCGCGGACCAGGGCCAGCTTACCCACGCCGGGCTCGCCCTCCAGGGTCAGCCACTCGGACGAGTCGTACTGGGTCTCGGCCTCCCGGCAGGCCCGCAGCCACAGCACGCCGCTGCCGACCAGGCCGGGCAGGTGCATGGCCGACCTAGGCGCGGGGACGTCGGGGGCGCCGAGGGCGGCCGAGATCAGCTTGACGTGCACCACGCCGTCGGTGACCCTGCTGCCCGTGACCCCGCTGCCGGTAACCCTGCTGCCGGTAACCCTGCCGTCGCTGAGCCGGCGGCAGGACAACCGGGCCCCCACGCCGCTGGGCAGATCCACGCTCACCGCGCCGGGGGCGCCCCGGGTGAGAGCGTCGGTGGCGTAGCCGATCAGCGCGGCCTGGTCGCCGGGGTCGAGCAGCGTGCGGGCGTGGTCGTTCAGCATGACGACGTCGTTGCCGAGCGCCAGCACG
The DNA here is from genome assembly GCA_003140115.1 of Actinomycetota bacterium. The sequence goes on from PLIQ01000177.1 coordinate 2,543, forward strand.
ATGCCGCCGGTGCGCCGGCAGGCCCGCACGTACTCCTGCAGCAGGTCGATGTCCCGGCTGCTGCTGGCCGTGACCAGGGCCTGGGTGATCTGGTCGGCGGTCGCCTTGACCAGCGAGATCATCAGCGGGTCGGCGTCCTTGCGCCAGCAGGTCAGGTCGATCACGCCGACCGTCTTGCCGGAGACCGGGTCGTGGATCGGCACCCCGGCGCAGCCGAACTGCTCCAGGTGCTCGGCGTAGTGCTCGTGCCCGAACACGTGGGCCGGGCCGCCCGCCTCCAGCGCGGTACCGATGCCGTTGGTCCCGACCCGGTCTTCGGCGTAGCTGAAGCCGGGGGCCAGCATGACGCTGTCCAGGGCGCGCTCCAGATCGTGGTCGGCGGTCAGCCGGTCCAGGACCATCCCGTTGGCGTCGGTCAAGATGATGCTGATCGGCTGGCCGTCCAGCTGCTCGCGCAGGCGCCGCAGCACCGGCTCGGCACTGCGGACCAGCCTGGTCTCCAGGTCGGGTTCGTGCAGGTAGCTCAGGTCGATATGGTCGGCCGCCACCTGCCACTGGCGCGAGCGCCACCACGAGGCGAGGATCGGCTTGCGCACCGCGGCGGAGTCCACCGCCTCGGCCTGCAGGAACCGGACTCTGGCCTCGGCCAGCCGGTCCCGTGATGTCCGCGGCGGTGGTGATGATACGTGCGCCATCTCGCCTCCCACCTGACGCTCTCTGGCTGGAGGCTCAGCCTGGCCTCAAGGCTCAGCCTGTGCGGATCGGATTCAGCCGTAACCCGCTCCTTACAAAGTAAACCCGTTGTTGCGGGGCACTGTCTCATGTTGAGACCGCCGCTTCGGTCGACTGAACGTTTTGCTGGGCGCATGGACGCCCACGGCGAGACCCATCATTCCCCCGATTCGGAAACCTATAACCCGTGGAGCATCGTCAACCTGGTGTTTCACCACCTGGTTGCCGAGGACTTGCACCCGGTCCTGGGCGAGGCCGGTGACCCGGGTCCGCCCGCGGCCGAGCTGCTCCGGGCGCTGGGCATCACGCCGTCCGCCGAGGGCAGCCGGCAGGCCTCCGAGCAGACCAAGCTCGACCTCGCGGCGATCCGCGCCGCGTTTGAGGAGGGTTATTCAGTTAGCGGCTAGGTGGCTACGGTGTCTCATTTCGAGAGCTCATGAGCTTGGCTTTCGCGATGTGATGCAGGACACAAGGACTTTCGGGGCTGTCGGCTGCAGCCCTCGGGGACCCCCATGGTCCCCGGACCCCGGAACCCGCCGAGAAAGGGGTGACGATGAGTCGCCAGAGTGTGGCCAGGGCCCACCAGAAGATCCAGGAACTGGCCTGGGAGCCCAAGTACCACGAGCCGGTCTCTCAATACGGGACCGATTACACCTTCCGCAAGGCGGCGAAGAAGGACCCGCTCAAGCAGGTGCTGCGGTCCTACTTCCCCATGCAGGAGGAAAAGGACCATCGCGTATACGGCGCCGAGGACGGCGCGATCCGCGGCAACATGTTCCGGCAGGTGCAGGAGCGCTGGCTGGAATGGCAGAAGCTGTTCCTTTCGATCATTCCGCTGCCGGAGATTTCCGCGGCGCGGGCGATGCCCCTGCTGTTCCGCACGGTTCCGAACCCGGAACTGCACAACGGCCAGGCGATCCAGATGATCGACGAGGTACGGCACTCGACGATCCAGCAGAACCTCAAGCGCCTGTACATGCAGAACTACATCGACCCGGCAGGCTTCAACAACAGCCTGCGCAACTTCCAGGACGACTACTGCGGCACCATCGGCCGCCAGTTCGCGGAAGGCTTCATCACCGGCGACGCGATCACCGCGGCGTCGATCTACCTGACCATCGTGGCCGAGACGGCGTTCACGAACACCCTGTTCGTGGCCATGCCGGCCGAGGCGGCCGCCAACGGCGACTACCTGCTGCCGACGGTGTTCCACTCGGTGCAGTCCGACGAGTCGCGGCACATCTCCAACGGCTACGCCACGCTGCTGATGGCGCTGGCCGACGAGGAGAACCACCAGCTGCTCGAGCGCGACCTGCGCTACGCGTGGTGGAACAACCACCGGGTGGTGGACGCGGCCATCGGCACGTTCATCGAGTACGGCACCAAGGACCGCCGCAAGGACCGTGAGTCCTACGCGGAGATGTGGCGCCGCTGGATCTACGACGACTACTACCGCAGCTACCTCGTGCCGCTGGAGAAGTACGGCCTGGTCATCCCCCACGACCTGATCGAGGAAGCCTGGAACCAGATCTGGAACAAGGGCTACGTGCACGAAGTCGCGCAGTTCTTCGCCACCGGCTGGCTGGCGAACTACTGGCGGATCGACGGGATGACCGACGAGGACTTCGAGTGGTTCGAGTACAAGTACCCGGGCTGGTATGACAAGTACGGTAAGTGGTGGGAGAACTACAGCCGCCTGTCCGAGCCGAACGGGCACCACCCGATCGTGGCCGAGGACGTCGACTACTGGTACCCGAACCGGTGCTGGACCTGCATGGTCCCGTGCCTGGTCCGCGAGGACATGGTGTACGCCGAGGTCGACGGCGTGGTCCGCACGTACTGCCACACCGAATGCCGCTGGACCGACGTCGAGGCGTTCCGGCCGACCTACCAGGGCCGGGCCACCCCGAACATGGGCCAGCTCATCGGCACCCGCGAGTGGGAGACCATGTACCACGGCTGGAACTGGGCCGACGTGGTCTCGGACATGGGCTTCGTCCGCGACGACGGCAAGACCATGATCGCGCAGCCGCACCTGAAGCTGGGCGACCAATCGAAGATGTGGACGCTGGACCACCTGCGCCGCATGGGGCCCGTGCAGAGCCCGAACGTCCTGTTCAACGAGATGACCCCGGAGGAGCGGGTCGCGTTCCACGCCAAGTACATCAAGGCTGGTCCCGCGGGCCGGTTCCCGAAGGAAGACGCCTGACCCAAGGTGTGCCGGGGGGCAGGAGGCTGACCGTTCGTTCCCTCCTGCTCCCCGGNNATCGAGATCGAGGTCGACGAGGACCAGACCGTCCTGCGCGCCGCGTTCGACCAGGGCATCATGCTCATGCACGGGTGCAAGGAGGGGCAGTGCTCGTCCTGCAAGTCGTTCCTGCTCGACGGCGACGACGTGGAGCTGGATAAGTACTCGACGTTCGCGCTGCCCGACTTCGAGCGGGAGGAAGGCTTCACGCTGCTGTGCCGGGCGCACGTCTACGAAGACGTGACGATCGAGCTGCTGAACTACGACGAGGAGATGATCAGGTCCGGGCTGCCGGTCCAGGACGCCGTGGCCGAGGTCGTAGCCAACGACGCGGTCACGCACGACATGCGGCACCTGGTGCTGCGGCTGGTATCCACGGACGACTTCAAGTTCTTCCCGGGCCAGTACGTGGACATCACGGTGCCCGGCACCGACGAGGTCCGGTCGTTCTCCATGGCCAACACCTCGGCCCGGGAAAGCGGCCAGCTCGAGTTCATCATCAAGGTCTACCCGGACGGGCTGTTCTCCGGGTATCTCGAAAACCAGCTGAAGGTCGGTGACCGGCTCAACCTGTCCGGGCCGTACGGGGTCTTCACCTTGCGCGACGCCCCCGAAACCGATCTGATCTTCGTCGGCGGCGGGGCCGGGATGGCGCCCATCTTGTCCCTGCTCCGCTCGATGGCCGAGCGGGGCATCGACCGCAAGGCCGTGTTCTACTACGGCGCCCGGCGGCGTGGCGATCTCTGCTTCGAGGACGAACTGCGTGCCCTGGAGCAGGTGCTGCCTTCCTTCCGGTACGTGCCGGCGCTGTCCGACGAAACGATGTCCGAGGGCGAAAGCGGCCTGATCACCGATGTGGTCGCCCGGCTGGCCGGTGAGTTGCGACGGGCGCACGCCTACGTGTGCGGTCCGCCGCCGATGGTCGAGGCGGCGGTGCCGCTGCTGACCAGACTCGGGGTACCGGAAAAGCACGTGTATTGGGACAAGTTCACGACGACTGGGGAACCGTCTCCCTGACGTGAAAGGCAAAAACTATGACAGAAACTCCGGTACGCAGCGTCCCGAAGGTGAACTTTACCGACGCGGAGGCTGGCGCCAAGACCTTCCCCGACTCCACCGAACGCCGGTTCAACTACTACGTCCCGGCCGGGCGTAAGCAGACGCACTACGAGGACGTCACCGTCGAGGTCCAGCCCGACCCGCGGCACTACCTCGCCCAGGGCTGGCTGTACGGGTTCTCCGACGGCCGCGGCGGCTACCCGCTGGACTGGACCGAGCTGAAGGCATGGGGCTCGGACCGGCCCGAGCCCAAGCGCTTCCCCGGCTCGGGCGGCAAGGGCTACGACTGGCCCGCGCTGGGCTGGCACGAGTTCCGCGACCCGAACGAGGAGTGGGAACTCACCCTGTACCGCTACAACGCCAACGTGGTGCGGCAGCTGAACCAGAACATCCAGAACGCCCAGCAGGCCAAGGCGTTCGAGGTGTGGAACCGGAACTGGGTGCGGTTCGTGGAGCGCAACCTCGGCGCCTGGATGCACGTCGACCAGGGNNGCGATCTCGGTGAACAGCATGCACCGGATCCGGGCCGCCCAGGACCTGGCGCTGTACAACCTGACCCTGTCCGAGGTGGTCGACGGCTTCAACGGCACCGCGCACATCGAGACCTGGAACGATGACCCGGCCTGGCAGGGCGTGCGGGAGGTGGCCGAGCAGCTGACCGGCATCGACGACTGGTGCGAGGCCATCTTCGCGGCCAACGTGGTGTTCGAGCCGCTGGTCGGTGAGCTGTTCCGCAGCCACCTGGTGATGCACGCCGCGCCGCGCAACGGCGACTTCGTGACGCCGACCGTGGTCGGCGCCGAGGAGTACGACTTCGCCGAGCGCGACCTGCGCTACACCACGGCGATGTTCGAGCTGCTGACCGCCGACCGCGAGTTCGCCGACCACAACAAGGCGATCCTGCAGCAGTGGCTGGCCGCCTGGGTGCCGCGCGCCATCGTGGCCGCCCGCACGCTCCAGCCGATCTGGTCGCAGCCTGACTCCAAGCCGCCCCGGTTCGAGGATGGCCTGGACGCCGCGAAGAACCGGTTCAGTGGCATCCTGACCGACCTGGGCCTTGAGACCCCGAAGGAGCTGGCGCAGTGACTACCTACACGACGTCGGAAAGCCCGTTCAAGTCCGACAACACCGCATCCAACCAGTGCGGCGTCACGCTGATGAACAACCAGATCGGCGCGGTCGTCGCCCAGGTCATGAGCACTCATGACAACGTGACGGTGCGCGCTCTGCCGTCCATGATCCGGGTCGATGCGATCGGCCGGATGGACTTCGTCTACGACGAGATCTCCGAGGCACTCGGCGAGGAAGAAGGCTTCTTCGACGCCGCCGAGTTCGAGGA
>PLIQ01000402.1 GCA_003140115.1 Actinomycetota bacterium
CCTGGGCGGGGACTTCTCGCCAATGCGGGCATCGAACAGCCGGGGGTTGCGCACCTCATCGTTCCGCTTCTCCACAATGAAGGGTCGTAGCACCTGATCTCGCAAGGCCGCGATCCAGTGATCGTAAGCCACCGCAACAGACCGCATCAGCGCTACACGTCGCCGCCGTGAGAATTGCCAACGAATCCCGAGTACGACCGCGAAGATGGACAGGATCCAAGGGGTCAAGCCAAGCCCAGGATTAGCTACCGCCAGCGACACGAACGCGGCGACGATCCGCGCTGGATCCCGGTGATCGATGAGCTGAAGCAGCCGCGCACTGCGCTGGCTGAGGCGCTGCGAACTCCGCTTTACGTCAGCCTTGCGTCCGCGATCTACAACCCCCAGCTCGACGATCCAAGTGGACAGGTACCAAACCCGGCAGATCTGCGGAAGTTCCGCGACGCTGAGTCCATCCAGGAGCACCTGCTCGACATGTTCATTCCTGCGGCCTATCCGGCGGAGCGCCGCAAGGCCGAGGAGGCGGCAAAGGAGGATGGCGAGGACCCTGGTCTCTTGCCCGCCGAGCGATGGCTGATGTTCCTCGCCGGCTACCTGACGAACGGCAAGGAGTTCACGACCAGCCTGCAGTGGTGGAAACTGCAGGGCCTAGCGCCCCGCTGGCTGGCCCCCGCGCTCGTCGGGATCACGTGCGGAATAGGCTCCGGCTTCGCCGCCGCCACCGGAACGCACGTGGGCGTCGGGATCGGGATCGGCTTTGGTACCGGGATGCTCATCGCCCTGGCGATCGGAGTAAGCGCGTTCCACGCGAGACGGCGCCGGGACCGCGGGCGCCTGGACGGCGCGGCCTACCGCAAACGCTACGTGAGACGCCGCCCGGGCCCGGGCATGGCGGGAGGATTCATCGGCGCGGTAGTCGGCGGTCTCGCGGCCGGCGTGGCAGGCATGCATTTTCACGTTGGCCACGAGACGTCGCTCTATGCCGGCTTGCCTGAGGCGCTCGGCATCGGCCTGGGCGCCGGGGCGTCCGGCGAGTTCTTCGGCGGGCTTGCCGGCAGCCTCGTCGGGTCCTTCGTCGCCGGTTACCTTGCTGCGGTTGGGCCAGGCCTGCCCGCAGGGCTGGTCAACGGGCTCGGGGTCGGGCTTGCGGCGGGCCTGGCGGCGGAGTATCTCGGCCGCCAGGCGCCCTCCCGCCGACGGCCCAAATGGGAAGCTCACATCGGAGTGCCCGCCGGTCTGGTCGTCGGCGTGGTCACCGGGCTCATCGCGTCGCGCGAAGGCCCCACCGCCGGCGTCGTGGCCGGGGTGGTTCTTGCCGCGACCGCCGCGCTGCCGTTCGGCCTGCGGCACTTCGATCAGGACATGACGGCCGTTCCGAGCCCTGGCGAGGCGCTGGCCAGGGACGCCACTGCCTTCCGGCTTACCGCACTCTCGGCCGGTCTGGCCGCGGGAAGCTTTGGATTCATCGGCGGAAGCTTGACGTCCATTTTCGAAGTCGGGGCCAAGGCCAGCCTGCCCGATGTCGTGAGAGACGGCCTCGGGATCGGGCTGAGTTCCGCGTTGGTCGTGGGGCTGGCGTTCGGCTTCTACCACGCCGCGTCACCGGAGTTCCGCATTATCCATTGGTGGCTGGCGTTGCAGCGTAAGGCGCCGTGGCGGCTCCAGCACTTTCTCGAAGACGCGCACCACAGGAGCGTGCTGCGCCAGTCCGGCGCAACGTATGAGTTCCGCCATGTGGTCTTGCAGCGGCGTCTCGCGAGCCGGCTGGAAGCTGGACAGCAGCGCGGCACCGCCAGCGGTCGCCCTGCGGGTAAGGAAGCAGATCAGCGGTCCGCCGGTCCGGGGGCGCTGGTGCCGCCTGCGCAGGCGATCACGAGCTCGCCGTGACTGCGGACGCATCCGCAGGACAGGACGCGGTAGCGGGGGAATACCCCTGGCCGCGCGGGACCGGTGATGCGCTCACCGAGCCGGTTAGCCGGGTTTCGCCGGGCTGGGTTGGCGCGATCGCCCTGGCGAATCTGGGGTTGTTTATGGCGTACTTCGGTCCGCTCGGCGTGCTGCTACCCAATCAGGTCCAGGCGGTCGCCGGGGCGCACCGGGTCGTCGCGTTCGCCTGGGTGAGCGGCCTGGGGGCGGCGGTGGCGATGATCGTGAATCCGCTGGCCGGCGCGCTGTCCGACCGAACCACGTCGAGGTTCGGGCGGCGCCGCCCGTTGGTGCTGGGCGGCGCCGCTGGCACGGCCGCGGCGCTGCTGCTGGTGGGCCGCCTGCACAGCATTCCGTCGATCGCCGCTGGATGGTGCCTGGCGCAGGTCGGCGTGAACGCGATGCAGGCCGGTCTTGCGGCAAGCGTCCCGGACCGGGTGCCAGTCTCCCAGCGCGGCGCCGTCTCCGGATGGATCGGTATCGCGCAGACCATCGCCGTGCTAGCAGCCGCGGCGCTCGTCACCAGGGTCGCCAGGTATACCGGGTACCTGCTCCTCGCCGCAGCACCGGTTGTCTTTGCCTTGCCGTTCGTGCTCGCTACCCCCGATCCGCCACTGTCCCGGACGGACCGACCGGAGCTCAGCTGGCCGACGTTCGTCCGGTCGTTCTGGCCGGGCGAGGTGCGGAACCCCGATTTCGGCTGGGCCTGGCTGACTCGGTTCCTGATGGTGCTCGGCAACGCCATGGCCGTCGTGTACCTCTTGTACTTCCTGCGGCGGATCGACCGCACCTGGCTCGTCCTCGGTCATACGGCCGAGGACGGCCTAGTGGTCCTGCTGACCGTGTACACGGTCGCGGTAGTAGGGACCACGATCGTCGCGGGAAGGAATTCCGACCGCAGCGGTCGCCGACGCCGGCCCGTAGCACTGGCCGGGGTTGTCATGGCGATAGCAGCAGTGCTGCTCGCGATCCGGCCGACCGGGCCCGTTCTTCTCGCTGCGGCCTTGATCCTGGGCGTCGGGTTCGGCATGTACCTGTCCATCGACCAGGCGCTGGTTACCCAGGTGCTGTCCTCACCGGCCGGGCGGGCCAAGGATCTCGGGGTAATTAGCGTCGCTAGCTCGGCGGGCCAGGCGATGGCGCCGGCGATCGCCGCGCCTCTGGTCACATACCTGAGCGGCTTTACCACGCTTTATCTGTGTGTCGCCGTAATCGTTCTGCTCGGCTCGGCCAGCGTGTGGCGGATTCATTCAGTACCGTGAACCGGTCCGCTGGCCCGACAATGATCACGGGGCGATCAGTCCTGCGGCGCCTTGTTTCGTAGCGACTCGACATAAGGCTGGGCCCTGAGTCATCGGCCCGTTACGGATCTCAGGTAAACCAGACTGAGTTCCTGGAGCCAGTNNCGGCTTACGGTGCGGGCGGCAGGGCGGTGAGGGCGTCTAGTTCGGTGAGTAGGTCCGGAGCCTCGGCTGCGCCGATCCGCTGGAATATTTCGAGTGCCTGCCGCAGGAGGCCCTCGGCCTGTACGGCGTGGCCGACGGCCAGGGCGCACCGACCCAGGCCGGCCAGTGCATCAGCCTCGTCCCAGGAGTCAGCGATAGTGCGGGCCAATTCGAGGGCCTGCTGGTGACACCCCTCCGCCTGCGTTGGGTCACCGCTGACCCGGTACAGCACCCCTGTCTTATTGAGCGCCTCGGCCTCACCTCCCCGGTCGCCGATGTCGCGGTAGATGCTCAGGGCCTGCTCTAGGG
>PLIQ01000024.1 GCA_003140115.1 Actinomycetota bacterium
CACCCGCCCATCGTGCCAGCCGCGTTCAGGGAAATGGACGCTACAGGGGTGCTGACGGGTCCGTCGTTACAACGGCTCAAACCACGCAGATCCCTGCCAATTTGTGCGGCTGACATATGCGCTGGCTGTGCGGGTACGGCGCACGCAGATCAGCCAGATCTGGACTCCGCCCTCAGCTAGCCAGGTCGTCGAGCGCGNNGTCTTCTGGCTGATCTGCTCCTGGAGCTGCCGGTAGCGCTCTACGTCCTCGCCGGATACCGCGGGCGCTGACGTTGACTGACGGGCGGCGGCGAGCAGCACGGCTGCTGTCTCGTGCCGGTCGAGGCTGACAAGGAGTTCGGCGAGGATGCGCAGCGCCGTCCACAGCTGGGGCCAGTTGCCTTCCCGGCGCGCCTGGTGCAGCAGCGGGGGGAACAGCGCCAGCGCCTCTCCCTTGTGGCCGAGCCTGGTGAGCGCGGCGGCCAGGGCGATGCGTGCCACCGGGACCACCTGGGTGGCGCCGGTGCTGCCGGCTTCGGCCGCGGCGGCGCGCAGCAGCGCGACGCCCGTCTGCGGGTTCTGCAGGAGGGCGACTTCGCCGGCCGCGTAGGTCGCGAAGGCCTGGTATCCGCTGGCCCCCGCGGCCTCAGCGGCGATGCGCGCCCGGGCGGCGTGTTCCCTGGCTGCATCGAGGTCCCCGCCGTAACAGGCGAGCAGCGCCAGCGTGGCGTGCCCTTCGGCCCGGTGCGCAGGCGGGAAGCTGGTGTCGGCGGCGATCTGCCCCCACCACGACAGTGAACGGTCATGATCACCTCGGTAGAGCGTCGCGATGCCGAGGCAGAGCATGGCCAGGAAGCGCTCGGCAGGGTCGGCGGCATGCTGCAGCGCTTCGGTGCCCAGGCGCTCGGCCTCGGCGAGCTCTCCGGTGTCGCAGGCGGCCAGCCCGCCAGCTGCCAGGGCCAGCGCCGCGGCGGATGACCGCCGTATCCCAGGGTCACGGGCGACCTCGCCGATCAGGGCGATGAGGTCGGGGTCTGGCCGCCAGTGCGGGCACAGCTTGAGGGCACCGGTGATCCGTCCGGCCAGGCCGGGACGGCCGGAGTGAAGCGCCCAGCGCGCGGCTGCGCCGACGTCGGCCTGGCTGCGCACGACCCGGGCCAGCGCGGCTGCGCAGCCGGGACCGGTGGCCTCCCGGGCGGCGGTCTCCACCGTTGAGGCGACCCAGCGGGCGTGGGCGAGCCGCGCCATCTGCTCCTGGCCGGCGCCGGCCAGCCGCTCGGCCGCGTAAGCCCGGACGATCATGAGCAGCCGGTAGGCCGTGCCGTCCCTGGTTTCGCTGGCCGCGACCAGCGAGGAATCCACGAGCCGGGCCAGCGCAAGCGCGACGGAGCCGACCGCGACAGGGTCAGCCACGTGCTCGGCTGCTTCGAGGTCGAAGTCGCCGCCGAAGACTGACAGCGCGCCGAGCAGGCGGCGGTCTGCGGGGCCGAGCAGCCGGTAGGACCAGTCGACCACGGCCCGCAGCCGGTAGTGGCGGGGCTGTCCTTCCTCGCCCAGCAGATCCAGGCTGTCGTCGAGCCGGCTGCGGAGCGGCCCGAGGCCCAGCGTGGCCGCCCGGGTCGCCGCCAGCTCCACCGCCAGCGGCAGGCCGTCAAGCCGGCGGCAGATGTCAGCAACTACAGGCAGCGCGTCCGGGGTAAGCGCGAACGAGGGCCGGACCCGGCGCATCCGGTCGGCGAACAGCCGCACTGCGGCAGTGAGCCCGGCCCGCTGCGGCGCTTCCGGGTCGGGCACCGGGAGAGGAGCGAGCGGCAGCACCTGCTCGGCGGCTATTCCGAGGCGGTGCCGGCTGGTTGCCACCACGCGGATGCCGGGGCAGCGGCGGAGTATCTCCTCCGCCAGCGCGCGGGTGTCGCTGAGTACGTGCTCGCAGTTGTCCAGGACCAGCAGGCCCGCGGAGATGCTCAGGTACTCCAGGATCGCCGCGCGGACCGAACCGGTGGCGCCGAGGCCGAGTGCCGCCGCCAGCGCGCGATCGGCCTGTCCGGTGGTGGCGCCTGCCAGTTCGGTCACGGTGGCCGGCAGGCCGTAGCGCTCGGTCAGGCTGCCCAGCGCCTCGGCGACGAGCCGGGTCTTGCCCACCCCGCCTGTGCCGGTCACGGTGACCAGGCGGTGAGCCCCGACGGCCTCAACCAGAGCGGCGGTTTCGCCTTCTCGGCCGACGAATGCCGTGGACGTGACGAGCCAGGCCGGAGCTGCGGGCACCCGGCGGCGCGCTGGCCGCGGCGCGGCGGCCAGGTCGTGGCGGAGGATGCGGGCCTGCAGATCCCGGAGCGCCGGCGACGGGTCCAGGCCGAGTTCGCTAGCGAGCAGCATACGGTAGTCGTGGTAACGCTCCAGCGCGTCGGGCTGGCGGCCCGCCTGGTAGAGCGCGGTCATCACCAGCCAGCGGGCCCGCTCCCGCAACGGATGTCCGGCAATGAGGGCATCCAGCGTGGTTACCGCCGCTGTGACCTGGCCGAGTTCCAGAGACAGCTCGGCGCGGTCCTCCACCGTGGCCAGCCGCAGTTCGTCGAGCCGGACCGCCTCTGGCCGGGCGAAATCGCGGTCGGCGAACTCCGCGTATGCAGGACCGCGCCACAGCGCGAGCGCCTCATCGAAAAGCGCCGCGGCCCGTGCGGCGGACGCCTCGGCTGCCTGTCCGCGCAGCGCTTCGAACCGATCCGCGTCGAGCCCACCCGGTCCAGGGTCGATGCTGTAGCCAGCTGGCCCGGCACGCAACACCCCATCGCCCAGCGCGCTGCGCAGCCGGGAAAGCACGGTGTGCAGCGCCGACCTCGGGTCGTCTGGCAGCTCGTCCCCCCAGGCGGCTTCGACGAGCGCGTCGGCAGGGACAGGCTGGCCCGCGCGCACAAGCAGAGCGGCCAGCACCGCGCGCCGCCGCCCGCTCGGCAGCGGGACAGGCACACCGTCCCGGCAGACCCCCAGGGCGCCAAGCACGGCGAAGGCCAGTACCACCTCATCCACCTGACCGATTGTGGCTGAACGGCGCGGTGCAAGGACAGTGGCATTCTCGTGAAACCCCGCCCTGCGAGGCTCGTGCACAAAGACGAGCACTACCCGGGCAGATGAGCACCGCCTGAGCGAGGAGACCGCGATGGACCTGGACATGGACAAAGTTGGCGCGTTCGCGCAGCACGTGGCCGGTGCTTTCACCGGCGCCGCCACAACCGCGATGGTCGTGGTGGGTGACGAACTCGGGCTGTACCGCGCCCTGGCCGGCACTGGCCCGGTGACGCCCGCCGAGCTCGCCACGAAGACCGGCACCCACGAGCGGTACGTGCGGGAGTGGCTCGCGCAGCAGGCCGCCGCCGGGTTCCTCAGCTACGACGCCGGCACTGGCACGTTCATCCTGCCGCCCGAGTACGCGGCTGTGCTGGCAATCGACGACTCGCCCGCTGCCATGGCCGGGGCGGCATTGCTGCCCGCGGGAATGTTCCGCGGCACCGGCAAGATCGCCGAGGCGTTCCGGACCGGCCGCGGTATCGCGTGGGACGAGCAAGACCCGGCCATTTTCGCAGCCACTGAGAGGTTCTGGCAGGTCAGCTACCGGACCAGCCTGATCGGCGACTGGATCCCAGCGCTCGACGGAGTGGCGGACCGGCTCGGGGCTGGCGCCCAGGTCGCCGACATCGGCTGCGGTCATGGAGCGGCTCTGATTCTCATGGCCCAGCAGTACCCCCGGTCGCGGTTCACCGGCTACGACTCCCACTCCGCCTCGATCGAGGTGGCCCGTTCGCGCGCGGGCAAAGCCGGGGTAGCCGACCTCGTCCGGTTCGAAGTCGCCGAGGCCGGCCGCTACCCTGCCGACGGCTACGACCTGGTCTGCTTCTTCGACGTTCTGCATGATCTTGGCGATCCTGTCGGGGCCGCGGCCCACGCTCGCGCGGCGCTTGCGCCAGGCGGCACGCTGATGCTCGTCGAGCCACTCACCGCCGGCGATGACCTGGCCGCTAATCTGGCGAGCCCGACAGCGGCGATGAGCTACGCGGCGTCAACGTTCCTGTGCGTCCCCGCCTCGCTCTCCCAGCCCGTCGGTCTCGGCCTCGGCTCGCAAGCCGGTGAATCACAGCTGCGCGCCGTGCTGGCTGAAGCCGGGTACAGCCACGTCCGCAGGGTAGCCGAGAACCAGTTCAACATGGTGCTGGAGGCCCGGCCGTAACCCGGCAGGCGGGCTAGGCGCAACGAACCAAGGGCACGGGCGCATCGGGTCACCGCAGAACCCACCACAATCGGCCCGCAACGCGTAACCGCTCTCCAGAGCTAAGTACTCACCGGCACTGCCGGGCACCGGTCAACCACGCTCGCCGCACGCGTGGCAGCGTAGGGTGGGCTGCCCGGCGAGGTCCCGGGTTCATGCTGCATGAACCTAGGCCTTTTCCGGGCAGCCTCCCTCCGAACCCGGCATGCACCTTTCAATGCACCGGGCTCTCCAGCGATTTATGCCGCGTGCGCGACGGGGTTCGCATGGATCCAGGCATGGCAGTCGGCGCAGACGATGAGGGTCTTGCGCCGCATCTTTGCCATGAGTGCGGCCCACGCGGGCTGGCCCGGCCCGGGCCTGCCGAGCTGCTTGAGCGCGGTGACCTGGTGGACTGCCACCGTGGTGCCGTGCTCGCACAGCTCGCATACCCGCTTGGGGAGCCGGTGGATCAGCTCCTTGCGGGGGTGGCCGATCCGGGCCGGGGCGGGGTCACGGATGACCGCGCGCCTGTCTTGCTTGAGGGGGATCCCGCCGAACCGTGCTACCAGGTCCTTCTTGCCCTCGCGGTGCCGTCTGGCTTCGAAGCAGGTCCTGGGGCCGTGGCCGGTGATAACTTTCGCCTTGTAGCGGGCGGCCATCTTGGCCACGGAGGACTTGTGCTTGGCGGCCAGGGTTTTCAGCATCGATGTCTGGGCGTACCAGCACAAGGTGCCGAGCCGCCAGACGTCCTGGGCGAGCAGGTAGTAGCCGGTGATGCCCCGGTATTCGGCACCGTAGATCCGGGCGATGTCGTAGTCGTCCAGGTTCTGCAGCCTGTTCCGGTGCCAGGGTTTGCCCCGGCGCCGGTAGGGGGCGATCTTGGCCTTGATCACATCCGGCGGCACGCGCAGCGCGATTCTCCCGTTGGCCGACCGGCGGCCGTAGGTGATCCGGGTGTCGCAGTGCTGGACGATGATGTGGTAGCCGAGGAACCGCGCCGGCTGGGTGCGGGCGTGGCTGATCAGGGTCTTGTCCTGGCTGAGTTCCAGCCCGAGGGTCTCCCGGAGGAACGCCGCCAGTTCGGCCTTGATCTGCTCGGCTTCGGCCTTCGGCCCGATGAACCCCAGGATGTGGTCATCTGCGTACCTTATGTACCGCAGCCGCCGGTATCCGGGGTCCATCGGATCGATGGAGGGGAGCGTGCGCATCTGGTGTGTCAGGTCCCGGGCCGCGGCCTGGTCCCCGCGCCGCCGCGCGCTGTCCCGCCGGGCTCTTATCCTCATGTACCCGAGGTTGCGTGCCCGGCTGGCTCCCCGCGTGTATCGCGGGATCAGGTCCCTCTCGACGAACTCGTCGAGCTTATTCAGGTAGATGTTACTGAGGACGGGTGACACC
>PLIQ01000541.1 GCA_003140115.1 Actinomycetota bacterium
CGCCATGCGTAGATGACCTCGGCGCCGGGCTCACCGATGGCCTCCAGGAGTTGCTGCGTGACGCCGACCGATCCGCAGCCGACCGCGACATGGTTTACGGGAACGCTGAAGCGTTCCGCGATGGCCTGGCTCAGCGCCTCCGCCCCGTTGTCCGGATACCGGTTGACCGACCGCGCTTCCTCGGCGATCACCTCGAGCACCGAGGGGAGCGGCGCGTCCGGTGACTCGTTGGACGAGAGCTTGTGCGACTTGCCCGCCGATGCGGCCGGCGTCCGGCCCGGCCGGTAGGCAGGGAAGCCGTCAAGCACCGAACGGAAACGTGGCGACGCGTCAGTCATGCCACCAAGTCTGGCACTTCCCGGCGGCCACTATCAGCATCCCGTGCGCCGGGACCCGGGTGAACAGGAGGTAGGCGGGGTAGTCCTTCCCGCGTCGGCCACGATGACTCAGGCAGCCGCGCGCAGGTTCCGTCCACGCCGGATGTGGTGGTATGAAGTCTCTGGCGCCCCCAAAAGGGATCCTGACTGACGAAAGGCGCAGATAGTGGCCACGCGCAAGGCAGTAGCCCTCCTCGAACGGAGCGCCGCCCTGCCCGAGACCTTCTGGTACTCCACCAAACGCAGGCTGCTGGGCCCGCCGCTGGTCAACCAGGACCTCGGCGAGCAACGGCTGTCCAAGCCGCTCGCGCTCGGCGTGCTGTCCCCGGACGGGATCTCCTCCTCCGCGTACGGCACCGAGGAGATCCTGATCGTGCTGGTGCCCGCGCTGGGCGTGGCCGCGTTCAGCCTGATCCTGCCCCTGACGCTGGTCATCTTGTTCGTCATGGTGCTCGTGCTGCTCTCCTACCGCGAGATCGTGATGGTCTACATCAGGCCGGGCGGATCGTACGTGGTGGCGCGCGAGAACTTCGGGCCGCGCATCGCCCAGGTATGCGCGGTCGCGCTGCTCATCGACTACGTCGTGACCGTGGCGGTCCAGATCGCGGCGGGAACCGCCGCGGTGGCTTCCGCCTTCCCGGGGATCGGCCCCTACAAGCTCGAGATCTGCGTCGGCGTGGTCCTGCTCATGTGCTTCGGGAACCTGCGGGGCATCAAGGAGGCGGGCCGGGCCTTTGCCATCCCGACCTACCTGTTCGCGGGCTCGGTCATCTTGATGATCATCGTCGGGCTGATCCGCGAGGCGCTGGGAAACCTGCGGCCCATCGACCCGCATGCGCTGCACGGCACCTACATTTTCGGCTCCGGCTCGGCCGGGCTGATCTCGGCCGTGATGATTTTCACCCTGCTCCGCGCGTTCGCCAACGGCGGCGCGTCGCTGACCGGCATCGAGGCGGTCTCGGACGCCGTGGGCGCGTTCCGGCCGCCCGAGGGGCGGAACGCGCGCCAGGTGCTGATGGCCGAGGGCGCGATCCTCGGCGCTCTGGTGGCGGGCATCTCCTGGCTCGCGCACGCCACGCACGCCACGCCGTACAAGCTCGGCTATCCGACCGTGCTGGCCCAGGAGGCCAAGCTCGTCTTCGGGCATACCTTCGTAGGGCAGGCTCTTTTCTACCTGGTCCAGGCCGCGACCATGCTCATCTTGTACACCGGCGGCAACACCAGCTTCAACGGCTTCCCGTTCCTGACCAGTTACGTGGCGGGCGATTCGTTCCTGCCCAGGTGGCTGCTCAAGCGCGGGCACCGGCTGGTGTTCTCGAACGCCATCATCCTGCTGACCATCACGTCCGCGGCGCTGCTGATCATCAAGGACGCGGACGTCAACAACCTGGTCCCGCTGTACGCCATCGGGGTGTTCACCGCGTTCTCGATGGCCGGCTTCGGCATGGCCAAGTATCACAGCAGCCACCGGACGCGAGGCTGGCGGCGCCGGATGATCATCAACTTCTCGGCCGGCGTGATGACCCTGATCGTGGTGGGCATCTTCGCGGTGGTGAAGTTCACCGAGGGCGCCTGGGTGGTCGTGGTCCTGTTCGTCGTCCTGGTTCCGGCGCTGATCAGGCTCAACCGCGTGTACGCGGACGAGACCGAGGTGCTTGACACGCTCAGCGAGCACCAGCCGCCACCGCCGCCGCACTACAGCCGGCGCACCGTGTTCGTGTTCGTGGACAGCTTCGACCTGGCCACCTTGGCCGCGCTCCGCTACGCGCGCAGCCTGCGGCCCACCACGATCCGCGCGGTCCACTTCGTCATCGACAACGTGCAGGCCGACAAGCTCCGGGAAAAGTGGATCCGGGCCGACCGCGGCGTGCCGCTGGACTTCATCGACGTCTCGGACCGCAGGCTGACCCGGGCCGCGGCCGAACTGGTCGAGCGCGAAGCCGCCGAACCCGAGACGCACGTGACCGTGGTGCTGCCCCGGCGCAGCTACTCCGCGCTGCTCGGCCGGCTGCTGCACGACCGGACCGCGGACAAGATCGCCGCCGTGGTGAGCCGCATCCCGCGGTCCGCGGCCACCATCGTGCCCTACGACGTCGAGAGCCGGGTCCGGGTCCTGCAGGAGCGCCAGGCGGCCAAGCTCGCCGCGTCGACCGGGACCGCCGACGCGAAGGTCAGGTCCGGGGAGGCCGACGTGGCCGCGGCGCACGGCGCGGCCACGGCGCCGCCTAACGGGGCGAGCCGGCGGCGCGCGGCGGACGCGACTCCGGCCGGTGAGCCGCTGGTGGCGCCCGGGGTCACGCCCATCGGGGCGCTGACCAAGCCGGGGCGGGCTACCGTGGAGGGCCGGATCAGGGTGGTGGAGATCCGGCCGGTGGAGCGGAATTCGGTGCTGGCCTGTGAGATCTCTGACGGGACCGGCCAGCTGACCGCCATGTTCTACGGGCGCTCGCACATCCCGGGCATCGTCTGCGGAGGGCGGGTCCGGTTCCACGGCTCGGTCGGGATCAAGGACGGCCGCCCGGTGATGACCAACCCGGCGTACGAGTTGCTGTTCCCCGCGGTGTAAGCACGCCGGGGGCGGTAGGGGCACGGGCGCGCGGTCGTTATTCTGGGAGGGTCGAGAGGCGCTGCGACGGATCGGGTCCGCCACGCTCGACACCCTTTCTTCATCGGCAAGGGCGCCTTTGCGTCGGTGGAGGCGGTCATGACCGTGGTGGGTCGCGTGGCCGCGCTGTGGCGGTACCCAGTGAAATCCATGGCGGGCGAGGAACTGGACGGCGTCGAGGTCTCGTGGCACGGGCTGGCGGGCGATCGCCGGTGGGCGTTCGTCCGCGACGGGCAGGTGCGTAACGGCTTTCCGTGGCTGACGATCCGGGAACGGCCCGAGATGGCCCATTACCGGCCGCGCTTCGCCGAGCCGGACCGGCCCGACGCCTCGCCGACGCTGGTGCGGACGCCATCGGGCCGCGAACTCGAGGTGGCCTGTCCCGCGCTCGCGGCCGAGCTCGGGCCAGGGGTGCACGTGATCAAGCAGAACCGCGGGGTGTTCGACACCATGCCGCTGTCGCTGCTGAGCACGCAGACGCTGGCCGGGCTCGGCCGGCTGGTCGGCACCGGCCTGACGGCCGGGCGGTTCCGGCCCAACGTCGTGGTGGACGCTCTCGGGGGCGACTTCCCCGAGGACGCCTGGGTCGGCCGGGTGCTGCGCGTCGGCGAGCTGCGGATGCGGGTGGACCAGCGCGACCGGCGGTGCGTGATGGTCACCATCGACCCGGTCACGCTGCACCGGAACCCGGCCGTGCTGCGCGCGATCGCGCGGGAACGCGACGCCCGGCTCGGGGTCTACGGCACGACGGTGACACCAGGACAGGTCGCGGTCGGCGACCCGGTCAAGCTCGAATCCTGAGCTTACGGGGGAGGCTTCTTGCCGTCCTTGGGCGGCTTGCCGGGCTTGCCGTCCTTGGCGGGCTTGCCGGCGGAGTAGGGGACGAGGAGCTCGTAGGCGGGGTTGATCATGACCGGGGCGCCGTCCTTGATGCCAACCGCACCGCGGAACCGGACCCGGGAGCCGCACATCAGGCCGGGGATGCGGGACCGGCCGTAGAACAGGGCGGTCAGGTCGCCGGTGGAGTCGGCGATCTCGGCGGCCAGCACCGAGTTGCGTTCCACCGACCGGACCTCGACGACGCGGACGCGGCCCTCGACCACGGTGCGGCCCGGCTCGTGGATGGAGCCGATCGGGATCACGCCGGGCGGCGGGATGGGCCGGTCGTAGCTGCCCGCACCGGGCAGCGGTTCGGGAATCCCGGCGGCCGCGGCGGGGACGGGGGCGGCGGGCTCGGCGGGAGGCCAGCCGACCTCGGGCTCGGCGGGGGTGCCGGGGACCGGGGCGGCGGGAGTGCCGGGAACGGGGGTCAGCGGCGCGGGGGTGGCGCCGGCCCGGGCGGCCTGGCGTTCCTGCAGGACGCGCAGGCGGTCCTGCACGTCGAACGGGATGATGGTGGCGGCGGCGTTGGGAACGCGGCTGACCACGCCGGCGATCTTGTCCGCGGTCCGGTCGTGCAGCAGCCGGCCGAGCAGCGGGAAGCTGCGCCGGGGCAGGATCGCGGTCACCTGGGTGCCAGGCGTGGCCGCCTCCTGCGAGACCAGCTCGGCGGCGGCGCGGGTCAGCCGGCGGTCCGGGGCGTCCACGAACTCAAGCGACACGCTCCGATCGGGCAGCCAGGCCTGCCGGAGCTTCTCGGCCTTCTCGGTGTCGATGACGAAGTGCACGGCACGCAACGCCGTCGGCCGCAGGCTCTTGGCGTAGCGCAGGGCCGCGATGGTGGACAGGTCGAAGTCGTCCACGAATACGATGACCACCCGCCGGCTGTAGTTCGGCAGGCTCGGTCCCTGCCCCGACGCGCGCCGGTCCCCGATGGC
>PLIQ01000471.1 GCA_003140115.1 Actinomycetota bacterium
ACCTCGCTAAGGTCAGCCGGACTATTAACCAGCCGGTACATCAGCAAAGCACCTGACCCCACCCCGAACGGCCCTTGACCAGTAGCCGCGTAAGTCAGCACCGCCCCCAGGCTGAAGATGTCACTCGGCGGCCCGACGTCGTGCCCCAGGGCCTGCTCCGGCGACATAAACCCAGGCGACCCGAACCCAGGCGACCCGAAATCCGTGCCGGAAAGCCCGAGCCCGAACCCGGTCACCCGCGGCCCGTCCGCGGCCAGCAGGACGTTCGAGGGATTGAGATCTCGGTGTACCAGTCCCGCCTCATGGATAGCGCGCAGACCCGAGGCCAGCCCGGCGGCCAGCACCCGCACGTTAGCGGCCGGCACCG
This sequence comes from Actinomycetota bacterium, assembly GCA_003140115.1. The sequence continues at coordinate 368 of PLIQ01000471.1, forward strand.
GCCCGTGGTCGCGGACCGCCTCGGCCATCGTCGGCCCGGCGACGTACGCCGTGGCGAGCCACGGCTCCGGAGCGTCCAGATCCGCGGCGATCACCGGCGTCGTGAACGCCCCGTCGACCCGGCGGGCCGCGGCGACCTCGGTGCGGAACCGGGGATCGGCGGCCACGTCGGCCCGGATAACCCGCACCGCGACACGTTCCCCGCTCGGCGCCAGGCCCACGAACAGCCCGCTGCCGCCCAGCGGCTCCACGAGCCGATACGGCCCGATCGCGGCCAGCGTGCCTGACGTAAACGGCACTACCACCCTGAATCCCCACTCTCAGTGGCAGTTACAGCCATTCCCAGTACAGCCATTCCCAGGTATCCGGATCCTAAGCCGCGCTCACGCATCTGTACACGCGCGCGCACCCGCCGCGACCGTCCCCGGCCCGCGATCATGCTAGCCAGCGCCTCGTGACCAGGCCCGCCGCAATCCGTAACGATTCCGGAACGGTCCGCGCCTAGGTTTGTCTTAATCCGGTCGCATTCGTAACGAAGTGCGCGGAATCGTGATTCACGGTGGTGGCTGATGGCGGTTGATGTGCCAACATGTGCGGCCGCTGGCGATCACCGCGGGACGCGAACGGGAGGGAAAAGGAGAAACCCATGTCCATCCGTACATCGCTGGCGCTGCTCGTCGTGCCAGCCGCAGCACTGGCGCTAGCCGCGACGCCCGCACTGGCGTCCACAGCGACGCCCGCAGCGGCGACCGCAGCGCACCACGCCCCGAGCGGCACTGAGATCATCGTGGCCGATACGGCGTTCGGCCCGTCGCTGGCCGTCGGCTCCGGGCCGTTCAAGAACTACACGCTGTACTACATCACCTCGGACCACGGCCACAGCTACGGCTGCACGACCGGCGCGACCAGCACTCCGATCGGGCCGCTCACCTGCACCGGGCCGTCGAACGACAAGAACGCCGAATGGCCCGCCATCACCACCAACGGCAAGCCGGTCGCCGGGCCCGGCGTGAGCCGGGGTCTGCTCGGCCGCGTCTACCGCAAGGGCGTCGGCTGGCAGGTGACGTACGCCGGGCACCCGCTGTACCTGTTCGACGACGCACCAGGCGCGGTCACCGGCGAAGGCTGGAACGAGCCTGGTCTGCCGCCCTGGCACGGCATCTGGTGGCTCATCTCGCCGGACGGTCAGCCGGTGCCGTGGACCGGGACCCTGACCACGACCAAGGTCGGCGGGCAGACCGTGCTGGCCGAGCCGTTCCTGACCGGCATCGGCTGGGTCAAGTTCCCGGTCTACACCTTCAGCGGCGACCTGAGCTCTTACGGGACGACCTGCGCCGAGATCGCGGCCTGTGCCCGCGCCTGGCCGCCGGCTTACACCAACGGCTCACCCGGTTACGCCGGCGTCCCGGCCTCCGGCGTGGGCGTCGTCGGCCTGCCCGCCGGCCTGAGCCAGATCACCTGGAACGGCCGTCCGCTCTACCTGTTCAGCCACGAGGAACTCGCGCCGCTGCCGAACGGCGGCGGGGCGCCCGTGGGCAACGGCAACGGGATCAAGGCCTTCGGCGGCACCTTCAGCCTGGTCGTCAACCCGTAACCGCGACGAAAGCCGGATGGGCTCCCATCCGGCTTTCGCATGCCCTGACCCGCCGACGCCAGTTTTTAAAAACCATTTCTGCCGAACGGCCGTGGTCCTAGCCCCCGCTACATGTAAAGGCCGCCATTGACGGGGTAGACCCCTCCCGTCATGTACCCCGACTCCGGATCGGCCAGGAACTCCACCACCCGCGCCACCTCGTTCGGGTCGCCGAGCCGCCCGACCGGGATCCGGGTCACGATCTTGTCCATCGCGGCGGGCGGGACGGCCGCGGTCATCTCGGTGGAGATGTAGCCGGGCGTGACGGCGTTGACCGTGATCCCCTTGCTCGCGGTCTCCAGGGCCAGGCTCATGGTCAGCCCGAACATCCCCGACTTCGCCGCCGCGTAATTGGCCTGCCCGAACCCGCCGGCCGAGCCGACCACCGAGGAGATGTTGATGATCCGGCCGTAGCCGCGGTCCAGCATGTGCTGCAAGATGGCCCGCGACAGGTAAAACGCCCCGGACAGGTTGACCCGGATGACGTGGTCCCATTCGTGGGCGCTCATCTTCCGCATGGTCTTGTCCAGCGTGATGCCGGCGTTGTTGACCAGGATGTCCAGCTGGCCGTGCCGGTCCAGGACCTCGCCGATGACCCGTTCACAGTCCTCGTCGTGGCCGATGTTGCCCTGGTGGACGCTGACGCCGCGGTCAGCGTACTTGTCGGCGAACTGCTGGGCCGCGTCGGCGTTGGACGCGTAGCCGGCCGCGACCTTGACGCCGCGGTTCATCAGCCGTTCGCAGATGGCCAGCCCGATGCCGCGAATCCCGCCCGTGACGAGCGCGACCTGTCCGTTCATGTCAGCCATGGTGATACCTAGCCCTTCACGTAGTCCCCTGGGGCGTCATCCAGGGCGGGATACCGCGGGCTGCCCATCGCGGGTGGCTTTACGCGCGCGCCCGCCCGGGCGTCGGACCATTCGGTCCAGTCCTGCCACCAGGACCCGCTGTGCTTGGTGCCCGCGGTCCGCCAGGCCTCGGGGTCGGCCGTAGTGTCCTCGCCCGTCTCGTACCAGGCCTTCGGGCCGGGCGGGTTGACNNCAGCCCGGTGGTCTTGAAGGATCCGTGCCAGGGCACGATGTGGTCGTTGATCGCGCCCACCACGTAGGTGTCGTTCGTCACCGAAGACAGCGAGAGCCGCTGGCCGGCCAGCTCCATGTCGCCCCGGGCCAGCTCGTTGCGCATGTACAGGGACCGCAGGTAGAACGAGTGCATCGCGGCCGGCATCCGGGTGCTGTCGCCGTTCCAGGCCAGGATGTCGAAGGCCGGCGGGTCCTGGCCCATCAGCCAGTTCGAGACCACGTAGTTGAAGATCAGGTCGTTGGCCCGCAAGATGTCGAAGGTGCCCGCCATCTGGCTGCCCTCCAGCACGCCCGTGGCCGCCATCTGCTTCTCCAGCCGGGCCACCGTCTTCTCGTCGGTGAAGCTGCCCAGCACGCCCGGCTGGCTGTAGTCCAGCAGCGTGTTGAGCAGCGTGATCGTGCCGATCCGGTCGTCGCCCTTCTCGGCCAGGTAGGCGGCCAGCATGGCGGTCAGCGCCCCGCCCAGGCACAGCCCGATGATGTCGGTCTTGGGTGCGCCGGTGATCTCGGCGATGACGTCCAGCGCCTCCCGCGGGCCGTGGATGAGGTAGTCATCCAGGGTGACCCCGCTCATCGAGGCGTCCGGGTTGCGGTAGGAGATGGCGAACACGGTGCGCTCGTGCTGGACCGCCCACTCCAGGAAGCTGCGGCCCGGCGCCAGGTCCATCACGTAGTACTTGTTGATCCACGGCGGGCTGGCCAGCACCGGGACCGCGCGGACCTGCTTGGTCTGCGGCGCGTACTGGATCAGCTCCATCAGGTCGTTCTTGAACACGACCTTCCCGGGCGTGGCGGCCAGGTTCTCCCCGACCCGGAACGGCCGCATGTCCACCTGCCGGGGCCGGCCGCCGTTGTTGACCAGGTCGTCGACCATGTGCCCGGCCCCGGTCAGCACGCTGGCCCCGGCCGTCTCCAGCGCCCGCTTGAGCGCCGCCGGGTTGGTGAACAGGAAGTTGGTCGGCGCGAGCGCGTCCAGCAGGAACCCGGTGGCCAAAGCGGCCTTGGCGTCGTCGACCCCGTCCCCGGACCCGGCCGCCAGCATGTCGTTGGCCAGCTGCGAGGCGGCCAGGTAGTACTGCCGGATGGCGAAGAACGCCGGGTTGTCGCTCCAGGTCCGGTCCGCGAACCGCTTGTCACCCTCGGGTACCGGAACCGGCGGCGCCACGTCCTGTCCGAACCAGCGGGCCGCGGCCACCGGCCCGGCCATCGCCGCGCTGGTCCAAAAGCGCATCGTGGCGGCGGCCATCGCGCCCGGCTGCCGGGCCGCCCGGCCCAGCACCGCGAGCGTGGCCTGGCCCAGGCCCGCCGCGTCCATCGAGGCGAGCACGTCCGCCTCGGGCCCCAGCACGCCGGCCGCTGACTCCGCCGCCTGCCAGGCTGTCTCTCGTACGGTCATGCCGTCTGCCCTTCCGAAGTGCGGCGTTCTCAATCTCTGACGCTACTTGGCCCGCCGCGGGCCCGTAAAGGGACCAAGGGTCCGGCGTTCCAGGCCCGCAGCAAGAACGCCGCCGCGCGGTCGAACGTCTCCCCGAGGGGCCTGCCCGCCAGCTGGGCCTGATACTCCCGGTACCGGGTCATCTCCCATTCCCGCCCGCGTTCCGGGAGGGCCGCGAGCACCGGCTCGGGCAGCGACCGCCAGGTCCAGTCCGCGATCAGGCCGGCGCCGGGGCTGCCCGGGCTGCACTGGGGCTCGATGAAGTCCGAGTGATCCAGGTGGAAGCCCATCCAGTTGCGCACGAACCGCAGGCCGCCGAACGTTCCGTCGATGACCCGCCGCTCGCCCGCGTCGTAGCCCTCGAGGACCCCGTCGTAGACGTCCGGGTGGTAGCGGACCAGGGTGGCGTCGACCAGGGTGACCCACCACACGGCCTCGCTGATCGCGGCGAAGCCGTGCGGCTGGTCCGAGGCCCTGGCCCGCAGCAGCCGGTCGATGGTGTCCCGCATCGCGGTGATGGTCCAGCCCAGCGCGCCCGCCTCGGCCGGCGGATCGCTGGCGTGCTGGCGGTTCCAAGCGACCCGGCAGCGAGCCGAGCAGAACCGGGCATGCTCACGCCGCGGCGCGAACAACGTGCCGCACTGCTCGCACTTGCGCGTCTCGGTCACCCATCCTCCCCGTGACCCATGTTACGCGTAACAGCGGCTCTTTCCCGCATTCGGCGCTCAGTCGGTGCCGGCCTCCATGGCGGCGTGATCGAGCAGTTCATCGTCGCCGGGGACCGTCCCGCGGGAGGCGATCGCCCCGGCCCCGCCCGCGGGCATCACGCCGATCAAGCCGGTCGGGCCCGCCGGCCCGCCAAGGTCAGCCCCGTCACCGCCGAACATGCCGAGCCCCGCGTACTGCTCCAGCTTGGCGCGGGAGTCGGCGATGTCGAGATTGCGCATGGTCAGCTGGCCGATGCGGTCGGTCGGCCCGAAGGCCGAGTCCTCGGTCCGCTCCATGGACAGCTTGTCGGGGTGGTAGCTGAAGGCCGGCCCGGTCGTGTCCAGGATCGAGTAGTCCTCGCCGCGCCGCAGCCGCAGGGTCACATCGCCGGTGATCGCCGTGCCGACCCAGCGCTGCAGCGACTCGCGCAGCATCAGCGCCTGCGGGTCGAGCCAGCGACCCTCGTACAGCAGCCGGCCCAGCCGCCGGCCCTCGTTGTGGTAGTTAGCCAGGGTGTCCTCGTTGTGGATCGCGTTGACCAGCCGCTCGTAGGCCGCGTGCAGCAGCGCCATGCCCGGCGCTTCGTAGATGCCCCGGCTCTTGGCCTCGATGATCCGGTTCTCGATCTGGTCGGACATGCCCAGGCCGTGCCGGCCGCCGATGGCGTTGGCCTCCAGCACCAGGTCGACGGCGCAGGCGAACTCCTTGCCGTTGATGGTCACCGGCCGTCCCCGTTCGAAGCCGACCGTGACGTCCTCGGCCGCGATCTCGACGGCGAGGTCCCAGGAAGGCACGCCCATGATCGGCTTGACGATCTCGATTCCCGTATCGAGGTGCTCCAGTGCCTTCGCCTCGTGGGTCGCGCCCCAGATGTTCGCGTCGGTGGAGTAGGCCTTCTCCGCGCTGTCCCGGTAGGGCAGGCCGTGGGCCGCGAGCCACTCGGACATCTCCGTGCGGCCGCCCAGCTCGCTGACGAAGTCGGCGTCCAGCCACGGCTTGTAGATCCGCAGGGAGGGATTGGCCAGCAGGCCGTAGCGGTAGAACCGCTCGATGTCGTTGCCCTTGAACGTAGAGCCGTCGCCCCAGATCTGCACGTCGTCCTCGAGCATCGCGCGCACCAGCAGGGTGCCCGCGACGGCCCGGCCGAGCGGGGTGGTGTTGAAGTAGACGCGACCGCCGGACCGGATGTGGAACGCCCCGCAGCACAGGGCGGCGAGCCCCTCCTCCACCAGGGGCGCCCGGCAGTCGACCAGGCGAGCGGTCTGCGCGCCGTAGGCGGTGGCGCGCCCCGGCACGGAGGCGATGTCGGGCTCGTCGTACTGGCCCAGGTCGGCGGTGTAGGTGTACGGCACGGCACCGTTGGCGCGCATCCACGCGACCGCTACCGAGGTGTCGAGGCCGCCGGAGAAGGCGATCCCGACCCGTTCGCCGACCGGCAGTGAAGTGAGTACCTTGGACACGAGTGAAATTATATGCACACTAATGCATGAACATCCAGTCGCCTAGGTAAGGGCGGCCAGCCGCCTTGCCGCCTGCCGAGCGGCTTCCGGATGCCCGGAATCCACCGCCATCCGGTAGCTGATCCGCGCGGGCTCCGGGTTCGCGTAGCTGCTCAGCAGGTTCCCGAGATAGACCATCGCCCAGGGTGCTATGTCGGGGTGACCGGAATCGATGGCGATCTGGTAGGCCCCGCACGCCTGCCGGAACCGGCCCTGCCGCTTGTACAGGTGCCCGAGGTTCCGCGCCGCGACGGGGGAGTGCTCGGGATGACCGGAGTTGACCGCCTGCCGGTAGGCCTCCTTGGCGCCCTCGATGTCGCCGTTTTGGCCGAGCAGCAGGCCCAGGCGGAACGCGGCCGCCGGGGCGTACTCGGGGTCCGCGCCATCCATCGCCTGCTGGAACGCCGATCGCGCTCCTTCGACGTCGCCCTGCTCGGCCAGCCGGGTGCCGAGGCTGAACGCTGCCGCCGGGTCAGGCGCGAACGGGACGACCTCGGGCGGGGCACCCCAAGCCCGCCGGAACGCCTTCAACTCCGCTTCCCGGTCACGCTACCGGTGTATCACAGGCGCTCGACCCAGGTCGATCAACATCCGCTGGTGCGCGAGGCCAGCGTGACCCCGCCCATCATGCGGGAATCAGCTCTACCTGGCCCATGATACGGGAACTCCAGCTCGCGGGATCCGGTAACAATAACGTTTCGCGCTTAGGCGCAATGCAACATAGCAATAACGACCCCATTGTCAATGGGCGACTTTTGGCGTGACCGATGCTAGGGTTCTGCCACATATCGTCTGGTAGATCGCGTATGAGCCGGATGACCGCGCCGGGAAGTACAACTGCGGTAGTGGACCGGGAGTCACATAACGCCAACTTCGCGTACCCCAAGGAGGGCACGGGATGAGTAGTACACCTGCAGACCTTTCGGCGGTTCCACCCAGACTTCGCCGGGACGTAGGACTGCTGCCGCTGTTCATGGTCTCGGCGGGCTCAGTCATCGGCTCCGGCTGGCTGCTCGGCACGCTGAACGCGTCTAAGGCCGCCGGGCCCGCGGCGATCATCTCGTGGATCATCGGCGTGGTCCTGCTGATCGGCGTCGCGCTGATCTACGCCGAGCTCGGCTCCACCTACCCGATCTCCGGCAGCACCGCCCGGTTCACCTGGATCCACGCGGGCACCCTGGGCGGCTTCTTCGCCGGGACCTACTCCTACCTGCAGGCGATGGCCGTCGCGCCGATCGAGGTCGAGGCCACGCTCGGATACCTCGACGCCAGGTACTGGCCCTGGCTGCAGAACTCGCAAGGCCTGCTCACCGGTAAGGGCCTGGCCGTCGCGATCGGCTTCATGTTCGTCTTCACGGCGCTGAACCTGTTCGGCATCAAGTGGATGGCCAGGACCAACACGGTCGCCATGTACTGGAAGATCCTGGTGCCGTTCGCGACCGTCATCTTGATCTCGACCAAGGTCTTCCATACCGGGAACTTCACCGCGGGCGGCGGCTTCATGCCGTACGGCATCAAGGGCGTGTTCATCGCCATCCCGCTCGGCATCGTGTTCGCCCTGGAGGGCTTCGAGCAGGCCGCCCAGCTGGCCGGGGAGGCGCGTAACCCCAAGCGGGACGTGCCGATCGCGGTGGTCGGCTCCATGCTGATGGGCGCCGCCCTCTACATCTTGCTGCAGCTGTGCTTCACCGGCGCGCTGAACCCGGCCAACATCGCCCACGGCTGGTCCGCCCCGTTCGGCCCTCACGTCGGCACGTTCGGCCCGTACTACGAACTGGCCACCTCGGTCGGCCTGGGCTGGCTCGGCACCATCTTGATCATCGACGCGGTTGTCTCGCCAGCTGGCACCGGCCTGGTCTACGTGAGCGCCGCCTCCCGGCTGTCGTACTCGCTGGCCAAGACCCGTTTCGTGCCGCCGGTCTTCGCCAGCATCGACCGGCGCGGCGTGCCCTGGTTCAGCATCATCTTCGGCGGCGTCTTCGGCTGCGTCCTGTTCCTGCC
>PLIQ01000636.1 GCA_003140115.1 Actinomycetota bacterium
GGTACCACGGTGGTCGCGTGCAGTCTCGCCTGGTGCGGTGGACCCGGATCCCCCGGCGTATCCGGGGCGCCTGGGGCTGACGAGGAGGGATGGCCGGGGTGCGGGACAGCCGGACGGGAGTGAGGGGACGGCGGGCCTCGGCGCGGCAGTTACCCGTAGCACGAACTGGCATACCCGACTCGCAGACCGGGGCAGTCGCGTTACGGGCTCAAGAGCAGGTACGGTGCGCCATCGACCTGGAAACCAGCACACGCGGCCTGGCACCAGACGCACCATGGGCCGCTGCTGTACCACCGCACCCGTCGGCACCGCCGCGTCCGCGCCCGGAATGTCGCACCCCGGTATTAGCACCAAATACATGTTCGATATGCCTGAAACGGACATGAAGGACCATCCGGATCTGGCCGGCGCGCCAACCCGACGGCACCGGCGGTGCTCCGCTAGGGTGGTCAGCACCGGGTTGAGGACACGCGCCGCCCCTTTCGGGGGAGCGGCGGTGCGCAGCGTGCCCTGAGGAGGCGGTTCGTCGTGACGGGATCTGGTGAGCCGTTCGCCCACCTGCACGTGCATACCGAGTACTCCATGCTGGACGGTGCCGCCCGGTTGAAGGACCTGGTGGCGGAGGTCAAGCGCCAGGGCATGACGCACGTGGCGATGACCGATCACGGCAACCTGTTCGGGGCCGCCGAGTTCCACCGGCACGCCAAGGACGCGGGCGTCACGCCGGTGATCGGGATCGAGGCCTACCTTGCGCCGGAGTCGCGGGCCAACACGAACCGCGTCCTGTGGGGCCAGCCGTACCAGAAGAAGGACGACGTCTCCGCGGCCGGGGCCTACCTGCACAAGACCATCTGGGCCAAGGACAACGCGGGCCTGCACAACCTGTTCCGGCTCTCCTCCCGGTCCTACGCCGAGGGCTGGCTGATCAAGTGGCCCCGGATGGACAAGGAGCTCATCGCGGAGCATACGGCCGGGCTGATGGCCTCCACCGGCTGCCCCTCGGGGGAGCTGCAGACCCGGCTGCGCCTGGACCAGTTCGACGAGGCGCTGAAGGCCGCGGCCGAATGGCAGGACATCTTCGGCAAGGAGAACTACTTCCTCGAGCTGATGGACCACGGCCTGGACATCGAGCGACGGGTCCGCGACGGCCTGACTGAGATCGGCCGCAAGCTCGCCATCCCGCCGGTCGTCACCAACGACTCGCACTACACCCGGGAGCCGGACGCTCAGGCCCAGGACATGCTGCTGTGCATCCAGACCGGCAAGACCCTGGCTGATACCGACCGGTTCCGGTTCGACGGCACTGGCTACTTCATCAAGCCCGCCACCGACATGTACCGCCTGGACTCCAGCGACCTGTGGCAGGAGGGCTGCCGTAACAGCCAGCTCCTCATCGCCGACCGGGTCGACACGACCGGCATGTTCGAGTACCGCAACCTGATGCCCCGGTTCCCGATCCCGGACGGCTTCGAGTCCGAGGACGAGCTGTTCCGCGCCGAGGTGTGGAAGGGCATGGACCGCCGTTACCCGGAGGGGTACGACGACGAGCGGCGCAGGCAGGCCGAGTACGAGATCCAGATGATCTGCCAGATGGGGTTCCCCGCCTACTTCCTGGTGGTGGCGGACTTCATCATGTGGGCGAAGAACAACGGCATCGCGGTCGGCCCGGGCCGCGGCTCGGCGGCGGGCTCGATCGTCGCCTACGCGATGGGCATCACCGACCTGGACCCGCTGGTTCACGGCCTGATCTTCGAGCGCTTCCTCAACCCCGAACGCGTGTCCATGCCCGACATCGACATCGACTTCGACGAACGTGGCCGCGCCGACGTGATCAGGTACGTGACCCAGAAATGGGGTTCGGACCGGGTTGCGCAGATCGTCACCTACGGCACCATCAAGGCCAAGGCGGCGATCAAGGATTCCTGCCGGGTGCTCGGGTTCCCCTATGCGCTGGGGGACAAGATCACCAAGGCGTTCCCGCCGGCCGTGCTGGGCAAGGATATTTCGCTGTCGGCCATCTTTGACGCCGAGAACCCACGGCACGCCGAGACCTCCGAGCTCCGCTCGATGTATGAGGCCGAACCCGAGGTCAAGCAGATCATCGATACCGGGCGAGGCATCGAGGGCCTGATCCGCCAGCCCGGCGTGCACGCGGCCGGGGTGATCATGTCCGCCGAGCCGCTGACCGACCACATCCCGGTCTGGACCCGGCACGCCGACGGCGCGGTCATTACGCAGTTCGACTACCCGACCTGCGAGAACCTCGGCCTGCTGAAGATGGACTTCCTCGGCCTGCGCAACCTGACCATCATGGCCGACGCGATTGTGGCGATCGAGAAGAACCGCGCGAACTCGATCGACCTGCTGAGCCTGCCGCTTGACGACAAGCCCACCTACGAGTTGCTGGCGCGCGGTGACACGCTGGGGGTGTTCCAGCTCGACGGCGGGGCGATGCGCTCGCTGCTGCGGCTGATGAAGCCGGACAACTTCGAGGACATCTCCGCGGTGAACGCCCTGTACCGGCCGGGCCCGATGGGCGTGAACTCACACATCAACTACGCGCTGCGCAAGACCGGCCGGCAGGAGATCGTGCCGATCCACCGGGAACTCGAGGAACCGCTACGGGAGGTGCTCGAGCCGACTTACGGCCTGATCGTCTACCAGGAACAGGTGCAGAAGGCGGCCCAGATCCTGGCCGGCTACACACTCGGCCAGGCCGACCTGCTCCGCCGGGCCATGGGCAAGAAGAAGAAGGAGATCCTCGACCAGGAGTACTTGCCGTTCCAGCAAGGATGTCGGGAACGCGGCTACTCCGACCAGGCCATCAAGGCCGTCTGGGACGTCCTGGTACCGTTCGCCGGGTACGCGTTCAACAAGGCGCACACCGCCGCCTACGGCCTGATCGCGTACTGGACCGCGTACCTGAAGGCCAATTACCCGGCCGAGTACATGGCCGCGCTGCTCACCTCGGTGGCCGACGACAAGGACAAGTCGGCGTTGTACCTGAGTGAGTGCCGCCGGATGGGCATCAAGGTGCTGCCGCCCGACGTCAACGAGTCGGTAGCCATGTTCGCGGCGGTCGGCACCGACGTCAGGTTCGGCCTGGCGGCGATCCGCAACGTGGGCACCAACGTGGTGGACGCGATCATCGCGGCGCGCAAGTCGAAGGGCCAGTTCAACGGGTTCACCGATTTCCTGCGCAAGGTTCCGCTGGTGGTGTGTAACAAGCGAGTGATCGAGTCGCTGATCAAGGCGGGCGCGTTCGATTCGTTCCGGGACGCGCGTAAGGGCCTGGTGCTGGTGCACGAGCAGGCCGTCGACGCCGTCATCGACATCAAGCGCAACGAGGCGATCGGGCAGGACTCGCTATTCGGCGGCGACGCCGAGGCGGAGGCCGTGTTCGACGTGCCGGTCCCGGCCGGGGAGTGGGAAAAGTCCACCCTGCTGAACTTCGAGCGCGAGATGCTCGGGCTGTACGTCTCCGACCACCCGCTGTTCGGCATCGAGCACATCATCGCCAGGGAGAGCGACTGCTCCCTCGCCGACCTGACCGCCGAAGACGCGGAGGCGCGGCCCCGGTCCGGGGACCGGTCAGACGCGCAGATCGTCAAGGTCGGCGGCATCTTGTCCGGGGTTCAGCGGAAGGTGACCAAGCAGGGCAACCAGTGGGCCGCCGCCACCCTGGAGGACCTGGCGGGGGCCATCGAGGTACTGTTCTTCCCGCAGACCTACCAGCTGTACGCCACCTCGATCGCCGAGGACGCCGTGGTGATGGTGAAGGGCAAGGTCGACCGCCGGGATGACGTGCCCAAGCTGATCGCGATGGACCTGACCGTCCCCGACCTGTCGGTCGATGACTCGGGTCCTTTCGTGGTGTCCATGCCGGTCGCCAGGTGCGTGCCGCCGGTGGTGGAGCGACTCCGGGAGGTCCTGCGCACCCACCCGGGGCCCACCGAGGTGCACCTGAAGCTGCGCGGCCACGAACGGACCACGGTGGTTCGGCTTGACGACAAGCTGCGAGTAGCTGCCTCGCCCGCCTTGATCGGCGACCTGAAGCAGCTACTCGGTCCAGCTTGTGTCGGTTAGGGCTGTCGGTTAGGGCTCTCTGCCCGCGTTACGCCGCCGGACCGATGAGCTGGTCCATGAACGCGCGGTACATGCGCAGCGTTTCGCGCAGCGTCTCGGTGTCGGCATTGGAGCCTTCGCCCCACCTGCCGCGCAGTGCGCTCGCCCGCTCCTGGATGGCCTGCTTTCGCTCTTCGATGGCGCGCTGCCGCTCCTGGATGGCTGCCTCCAGCCTCGCGGTCACCTGGGAGAGGACATCGGCGGCCTCGGTCACCGAGCCTTGCGGATCGTCGACGAAGCGGAACTGGATCTGCTGCCACTGCGCGGAGTACTGCGCGGCGTCCGGGAGCAGGTTCCCGAAGGCGATGTCACCGAAATCACCGAGCCTGTCGGTCGCCTCGCCCGGGCGCAGGCCCGCCTCGGCTGCGGTCGCGGCGGCATGCTTCCCGGTCGGGACGCTCTCAGCGGTGCCGACGNNCGATGCCGGCCTGGCTGCCGTACCTGCCGTACTCGGTCGCAGGCTGGCTGGCGTAGCTCGGGGCCCCGGAGTCGATTCCCGTGTCCGGGACCGTCTCCGCTATCCCTCCGCCAGGCACCGTGACACCCCCGACCGGGGGCATCGTCTCGTCCGCGGCTACATCCCCGGCCGGGACCGTCGTCTCGTCCACGGTTACATCCCCGCCAGGGGCGGTCGTCTTGTCCGCGTCGTTGTCCCAGTAGTCGCGGTCACCAGCCTCGGGGACTCGCACCGCGGCCACGTCATCCGGATCGGTTGCGTCCGCGTAATCCGTTTCGTCCTCGACGGCCAGGCTGCTCACCGTGCTCGGCTCGCCAGGGCGGCTCGACCATGACCCGTTCGGGTCGGTCGTGTCCGCGTTCGGCGCGGCCGTCTCGTCCGGGACGGTCTCATCCGGCTTGTCTCCGCGCAGGGCGGAGGCTACCTTCCTCAGCCGCGTCATCGGCCCGGCGTCGTCGGCGTAGCGCTCGTCGGTCTCATCGTCCGGGACGACCTCCCCGCGGACGACATAGCCGGTGCCCTGCGCCTGACCGGACTGGTCCTGCGTCATGGGAATCACCCTTCCTGTTCTGATGGCTATCGCGGAGTGTCCGCGGTGCGGTCGGTGTTCTCAGCGGCTAGATCGCCGTTCTCGCTGGCTAGATCGCCGTTCTGGGTGGCCAGGTCGGTGTTTTCCGCGATGCGGTCGTTGTTCTCCGCGATACGGCTGCTGTTACCGGCGATCACGGGGTCACGCTGGGCCTGACCTTCACGCAGGCCGGTCAGGTCTTCGAACAGCGCGCGGTTGCGGATCAGGGCCTCCCTGAGCTGCTCGGTGGTCGCCGACTCGGTTCGGAGATCCTGGGTACTCCGGTAGCCGTCCAGCGAGCGGGCGTGGTAGACGGACAGGGCCTCGATGCTGGCGTTCCTGTCGTCAGCCGGGTAGCCCCGGTCCCGCATGACGGTCCAGACCAGGGTGTCCGCGTCGGACACGGCCGCAGCCGGGGCGTCGACGAAACGCTCCTGGATCACCGCCCAGTCACTGCTGTACCTGGCCTGCTGGTCGGCGGACAGCGGCCGGATGTCCAACGCTTCCACCCGCCGCTGCCGGGCGGTCAGCTCGGCGTCGGCCTTCCTAGGGCCGATCTCCTTGGCCAGGCGGTCGTACTCCGGTCCGAATTGGCGTCGCATGCGCGCCCGCCGCAGCTGCGCAGAGGCGACCACGGCGACAGCTGCCACGACGATGACAGCGATGATGATGCCTATGATTGCTCCGGTCGACATGATTACCTCCCGTTAGGGTCGAAGCGTTCATTCGACTACCCTGCTCGGTCCGGCTAAACCGGACGGCCCTTCCCGATCCCTCCGAATACCGACCATTAGCCGCGCCTCGGTGCCACCGGAGGCACACGCCGGCTGACGGGTAGCATCATCGGGAGCGATCCGGGCGATGAGGGAGGTCTCACGAAAGGGCGACTGGCGGCTTTCCTCACGGCCCTGGCGGGCAGCGCGGTACTCGGAATCGTGGCCGGGCTCATCTGGTACGCGATCGCGCCGCGCGCGCTGCTGCAGGAGATCTCCGCTGGCGAGGCCGAGGTGGTGCACGCGGAAACCACGGCGTTCATCGTGGCCGACGCGTGGTTCGCCCTGATCGCCGTGGTCGGCGGGCTGATCACCGGCGTCCTCGGCTACCGCATCCTGGTCCGCCGGGCCGGCGCGGCGGCCACCGCCGGGCTCGTCTTGGGCGCGGTCGCCGCCGCCCTGCTGGCCCTGTGGGTCGGCGACAACATCGGGCTCGGCACCTACAACCACCTGCTCGCGTCCAGCCCGACCGGGGCCTTCTTCCACGCCTCACTCGTGCTGGGGGCCAAGAGCACGCTCGCGTTCTGGCCGTTGTGCACCTCGGCCGTCATCTTGCTGGCCGAGACGGGCGCCCGCCGCTCCGCCCAGGGCGCGGCCCGGCCCCGCCACCGGCAAGCGTCCGACGGACCCGACGGACTCTCCGTAGACTAAGCGGGTGATTTCCCGTATCGACCTGCGCGGGCGCGAACCGGGCCAGCTCAGCCGGACCGCGCTGGCCGGCGTCCTGCCCCGGGCCGCCACCGACGTCGAGGCCGCGGCGACCCTGATCCGACCCGTTTGCGACGACGTCCGGCGCCGCGGCGCGCAGGCCGTCCGCGAGTACACCGCCCGCTTCGACCACGTGGACCTAGAAACCACCCTGGTCCCGCAAACGGCGCTCGACGAGGCGCTCGCCGCCCTGGATCCCGCGGTCAAGCAAGCCCTCACCGAGGCGGCCCGCCGCACCAGAACGGTGCACCAAGCCCAGCTCCCGGCCGAACACCCGACCCAGGTCACCGACGGCCTCACCGTCACCGGCCGTTTCGTCCCCGTCCCAAGGGCCGGGGTGTACGTGCCGGGCGGCCTGGTGGCCTACCCCTCCTCGGTGGTGATGAACATCGTCCCGGCCCAGGTCGCCGGCGTCGGAGCGATCGCCGTGGCGTCGCCGCCGCAGGCCAGGCACGGCGGCCTGCCGCACCCGTCCGTGCTCGCCGCCTGCGCGCTGCTCGGCATCAGGGAGGTGCACGCCGTGGGCGGTGCCCAGGCCCTGGCCATGTTCGCCTACGGGACCGAAGACTGCGCCCCCGTGGACGTGATCACCGGTCCCGGCAACGTCTACGTCGCGGCAGCCAAGCGGGTCCTGCGCGGCGTGGTCGGCACCGACGGCGAGAACGGTCCCACCGAGGTGGCCATCGTCGCTGATGACACCGCGGATCCCGTCTTCGTGGCCGCCGACCTGATCGCCCAGGCCGAGCACGACGAACTGGCCGCCTGCCTGCTGATCACGACCGATGACCGCCTGGCCGCAAACGTCGAGCAAGAGCTAGCCCGGCAGGTCCCGGCCACCAGGCACCGGGACCGGGTCACCACGGCACTAGCAAACCAGTCCGCCTGCGTCCTGGTCGACGACCTCGACGCGGCCCTGGCCGTGAGCGACGCCTGGGCGCCCGAGCACCTGGAGATCCAGGCCCGGGACCCGGCCAAGCTGGCCGCGCGGGTGGTCAACGCGGGCGCGGTCTTCGCCGGCCCGTACGCCCCGGTCTCCCTCGGGGACTATCTGGCCGGCTCCAACCACGTGCTGCCGACCGGCGGGACGGCCCGGCACACCAGCGGGCTGTCGGTGTGGCCGTTCGGCCGGCTGGTCAACGTGATCGAATGCGACCAAGCGGCGCTGGCCGCCGCCGCGCCGCTGATCGACGCCCTGGGCGGAGCCGAGGACCTAGCCGCGCACGTCCAAGCCGTCCGCACGCGCGTGCCACGGGAAGCGGGCAGGAGTAAATGACCGGTGAATCACTGGCCGTTCGGGATGACCTCAAAGGCCTGCATCCGTACGGCGCGCCCCAGATCGACGTGCCGGTCCGGCTGAACACCAACGAGAACCCCTACCCGCCCAGTCCCGCGCTGCAACGGGCCATCGCCGACGCGGTGGCCCAGGCGGCGGCCACCCTGAACCGGTACCCGGACCGGGACGCCACCGACCTGCGCAAGGACCTGGCCGACTACCTGGGGCACGGGCTGACCGCCCGCCACACGTGGGCCGCCAACGGGTCGAACGAGGTCATCCAGCAACTGCTGCAGGCCTTCGGCGGGCCGGGGCGGCGGGCGCTCGGATTCGACCCCGGCTACTCCATGCACCCGCTGATCGCCCAGGTGACCTGCACCGGCTGGGTATCGGTGGACCGCGACGAGGACTTCGGCCTGGACCCGGACTACGCGGCCCGCGCCGTCGAGCAAGCGCAGCCCAGCCTGGTCTTCCTGACCTCGCCTAACAACCCGACCGGCACCTCCGCCCCGATCGACGTCATCGAGGCGATCTGCGCCGCGGCGCCCGGGCTGGTGGTGATCGACGAGGCGTACGCCGAATTCGCCCGCGAAGGCACGCCCAGCGCGCTGACCCTGCTGCCGCGCTACCCGGGGCTGGTGGTCACCCGCACCATGTCCAAGGCCTTCGCCATGGCCGGCGCCCGGGTCGGGTACCTGGCCGCCGCGCCCGAGATAGTCGAGAAGCTGCTGCTGGTCCGGCTGCCCTATCACCTGTCCGCGGTGACCCAGGCCGTGGCCAGGGCCGCACTCGCGCTGGCCGCCGAACCGCTGGCCACCGTCACGACTCTTCGGAGCGAACGAGACGGGGTGGTCCGCTGGCTGCGAGCGCGCGGGCTGCGGGTGGCGGACTCGGACGCGAACTTCGTGCTGTTCGGCACGTTCGAGTCGCGCCGGGACGTCTGGCAGCGGCTGGTGGACCGCGGCGTCTTGGTCCGCGAGGTCGGTCCGCCGCGCTGGCTGCGGGTCAGCGTCGGGACACCGCAGGAGATGGCGGCGTTCCGCGCCGCGCTAGGAGAGATACTGAGCGAGGTGCTGACGTGAACCGGACGGCCCGGGTGGAGCGGGTCACCAAGGAGACCCAGATCCTGGTCGAGCTCGACCTGGACGGCGACGGAGTGACCGACGTCGGCACCGGCGTCCCGTTCTTCGACCACATGCTGGCCCAGCTCGGCAAGCACAGCGGAGCGGACCTGACCGTGCGGGCCAAGGGCGACACCGAGATCGACGCCCACCACACCGTGGAGGACACCTCGATCACCCTCGGCCAGGCGCTCAGGGAGGCGCTGGGCGACAAGCGGGGCATCACCCGGTTCGGCGACGCCCTGGTGCCGCTGGACGAGACGCTGGTGCAGGCCGCGGTCGACCTGTCCGGACGGCCCTACGTGGTGCACCACGAACCGGCCGAGATGGCCCCGCTGATCGGCAGCTACGACACCACGCTGACCCGGCACATCTTCGAGTCGCTGGCCTTCGCCGCCGGGATCTGCCTGCACGTCCGGGTCATCGAAGGCCGCAACCCGCACCACATCGTGGAGGCCCAGTTCAAGGCGGTGGCGCGGGCGCTGCGCGCCGCGGCGGCGCCCGACCCGCGGGCCGGCGGCATCCCGAGCACCAAGGGCGTCTTGTCGTGACGCCGAAGGTGGTGGTGCTCGACTACGGGTCCGGAAACCTGCGTTCGGTGCAGCGCGCGCTGACCCGGGCGGGCGCGGACGTGACCGTGACCGCCGACGCCGACGCGGCACTGGAGTGCGACGGGCTCGCCGTGCCCGGCGTGGGCGCGTTCGCGGCCTGCATGGCCGGGCTGCGAGCCGTCGGCGGCGACAAGCTGATCGCCCAGCGGCTGGAGCGAAGCCGCCCGGTGCTCGCCATCTGCGTGGGCATGCAGGTGCTGTTCAGCGCCGGGGTGGAGCACGAAATCTGGACCGAAGGCTGCGGGGCCTGGCCGGGTACGGTGGAGCGGCTGGACGCCGGCGTACTCCCGCACATGGGCTGGAACACGGTGGCGGCGGCCCCGGATTCGGTTCTCTTCGCCGGAATCGAGCCGGGCACCCGCTTCTACTTCGTGCACTCCTATGCGCTCCGGGAGGCCGACGCCGCAGACCTGGTCGCCACGGGCGCCCGCGTCTCATGGACCGAGCACGGCGAGCGATTCGCGGCCGCGGTCGAGCAGGGCATGCTGTCCGCGACCCAGTTCCACCCGGAGAAGTCCGGTGCCGCCGGCGCGGCCCTGCTGCGCAACTGGCTGGCCACGCTATGACCCGGCTCACCCTGCTGCCGGCGGTGGACGTCACCGACGGGCACGCGGTCCAGCTCGTGCAGGGCGTGGCGGGCAGCGGCGGCCAGTACGGCGACCCGATGCAGGCCGCGCTGGCCTGGCAGCGGGCCGGCGCCTCGTGGATCCACCTCGTGGACCTGGACGCCGCCTTCGGCCGCGGCTCGAACGCGGACCTGCTCGCCGACGTGGTGCGTAAGGTCGATGTGCAGGTCGAGATGTCCGGCGGCATCAGGGACGATGACTCGCTGGCCCGCGCGCTGGGCACCGGCTGCGCGCGGGTCAACATCGGCACCGCGGCGCTGGAGAACCCGCTGTGGGTACGGTCGGTCATCGCCCGGCACGGCGAGCGGGTCGCGGTCGGGCTGGACGTCCGGGGCACCCGGCTGGCCGCCCGCGGCTGGACCGCCGAGGGCGGCGACCTGTACGACACGCTGGACCGGCTGAACGCCGAGGGCTGCGCCCGGTACGTGGTGACCGACGTGCTCAAGGACGGCACGCTGCGCGGACCCAACCTGGACCTGCTCCGGAACGTCTGCGCGCGTACCACCGCGCCCGTGGTGGCCAGCGGGGGAGTGTCCAGCCTGGCCGACCTGCGGGCCATCGCCTCGCTCGTCCCGCTCGGCGTCGAGGGCGCCATCGTCGGCACCGCCTTGTACGAGGGCGCGTTCACCCTGTCCGAAGCCCTGGCCGAGGTCAGGCAGGCGTGACCGTCGCGGTGCGGGTCATCCCCTGCCTGGACGTCGACGGGGGCCGGGTGGTCAAGGGCGTGAACTTCCGCGAGCTGCGCGACGCCGGAGACCCAGTGGAGCTGGCCGCCTTCTACGATGCCGAGGGCGCCGACGAGCTGACCTTCCTCGACATCACCGCGTCCAGCGGCGGCCGGGACACCATGTACGACGTGGTCCGGCGGACCGCCGAGCAGGTGTTCATCCCGCTCACCGTCGGCGGCGGCGTGCGCAGCGTCGCCGACGTGGACCGCCTGCTGCGCGCCGGGGCCGACAAGGTCTCACTCAACACCGCCGCCGTGGCCCGTCCGGAGTTGCTCGGCGAGGCGGCCCAGCGGTTCGGGTCGCAGTGCGTCGTGCTGTCCGTGGACGCCCGCCGCCTCCCCGGGCCACCCAGCGGCTTCGAGGTGACCACCCACGGCGGCCGGACCGGCACCGGGATCGACGCGGTGGAATGGGCCCAGCGGGCCGTGCAACTCGGCGCGGGCGAGATTCTGCTGAACTCGATGGACGCGGACGGGACCACCGTCGGCTTCGACCTGGAGCTGATCCGGGCCGTCCGCGCCGCGGTCACCGTCCCGGTGATCGCCAGCGGCGGCGCGGGCACGCTGGCCCACTTCGCGCCCGCGGTGGACGCCGGAGCGGACGCGGTGCTGGCCGCCAGCGTGTTCCACTTCGGCACGCTGCGCATCGGCCAGGTCAAGAACGCGCTGCGCGGCGCGGGTCACCCCGTCCGCTGACCCTTGGCCCGGCGGTGAGCTAGTGACCGGTGCCGGAGGTGTCGGGGGTATCGCGGGCCGGGTCGCTGACCGCTTCCATGGCGGCGCCCACGATCCCGGCGTCGTTCTGCAGGACCGCGGGCACGATGCGCGCGCGGATGCCGGTCAGCTGCGGTACCCACTTGTCGGCCTGCCTGCTGACCCCGCCGCCGACGATGATCAGGTCCGGCGACAGCACCGCCTCGATGTGCTGGAGATACTCATCGACCCGCCCGGCCCACTTGTCCCAGCTCAGGTCGTGCAGTACCTTGGCCCGCTCGGAGGCACGGGTCTCCGCGTCGCGGCCGCGGATCTCGACGTGCCCGAACTCGGTGTTCGGCAGCAGCATGCCGTGGGTGAACAGCGCGCTGCCGATCCCGGTGCCGAAGGTCAGCATCAGCACCGTGCCCTTCTCGTCCACCCCGGCACCGAACCTCATCTCGGCCACCCCGGCCGCGTCGGCGTCGTTCAGCACCCGGACCGGCTGGCCGGCGGCCTTGCCGAACAGGGCGGCGGCGTCCAGCCCGATCCAGGCCGGGTCCATGTTGGCGGCGGTCCGGGTCACCCCGTCGGTGACCACGCCGGGAAAGGTGATGCCGATCGGGCCGGACCAGCTGAACGCGCCGGTGAGCTTCTTCACTACCTCCGACACCGACTCGGGCAGCGCCGGGCGCGGCGTGTCGACCTTCTGCCGGTCGGCCAGCAGCTTGCCCGTGGTCACATCGACCGGTGCTGCCTTGATGCCGGAACCGCCGATGTCAATGCCGAGTGCGTGCATGGCCCTAGAGTATTCGTGTCCCTCGGCGGCACGCGCGCAGTCAGGTAATATCTTGAGTAGAGCAGGTCTCGGGGGGCCCTTGTCGAGAGAGGATGCGGCGGATGAGCTGGTTCAAGGTCGCCGCCATCGCGGGCGGCATTATCATCGCGTTCCTGATCGTCGGTTCGGTGGTCCACTTCATCTTGGCCGCCGTCACGACCATCGTGATCGCCGCGCTGGTCGTGGGCGGGATCGCCGTCGCGATCAAGATGGCGCGGTCCGGCAAGAAGATCTCAGGCAAGCGGGCCGAGCGCGAGGTCCGCGACCATGACCATGACCGGTATCAGCCGCTGCCGCGTGCCGATGTCGAGACCTACTCGGCCTCGGTGCCGACCCAGCAGCCGCAGCGCAGCGCGCCGAACGCGGCCGACATCGACGACGAGCTAGCCCGGCTCAAGCGCGAGATGGGCAGTTAGCGCCAGTCCGTCGCGGTGAGCTTGCTCACCGCCGCGTCCGTTCCGTCGAACCGGACCCGGGTCGCTCCGGTGCGCCCCATCACCCACATGGTGAGCTCGGCCGGGCTGCCGATCACGGTCACCGCCGGGGTCGCGTTCTTGACCGTGATCCGCCACCGCTGACCGTCCGCTTCCTGGTCGTCCCGGGCTAGCTCCAGGCCGACCGGAGCCCGGCGAAGCATGAAGCGCGCCAGCCGCAGCCGCTGCCACAGCAGCGCGGATTCCCCGCTGCCGATCTCCCGCGGCTCCCAGTCCGGCACCGCGCGGCGGACGTCCTCGTGATGCACGAAGTACTCGACGGTGTTGACGCGCTCGTCCATGCCCGGCAGCGCCATGAACGACAGCCTCGGCGGCCCGGACCTGATCGTCCGGACCAGGTCGGGGAACGGTACCCGCCGCTTGATCTGGTTCTGCACCCGCGCCGTGTGCCCGGCCAGCGGCCCGCCCAGCACCCCCACGGCGGCGTCGGGCCGGTGCTCGCGGAGCACCAGGTGCGCCGCCAGGTCGTCGGTGTTCCAGCCCGCGCACAGCGTCGGTGCGTCCGGTCCCGTCTTATCGAGCAGCGCGCACAGCGCCAGCCGCTCGTCTTGCGAGTAGCTCACCTGCTGATCGTAGGCGTCATTGCTACCCTGACTGAAGTCGTCTGAAATGAGGGAGCGATGCTCGACCCTGCCATCGCCGCGCGGCTGAAGCGGGATCCGTCCGGCCTGATCGCGGCGATTGCCCAGCAGTACGACACCGGCGAGGTGCTGATGCTCGGCTGGATGGACGACGAGGCGTTGCATCGCACCCTGACCACCGGCCGGTGTACGTACTGGTCGCGCAGCCGGCAGGAGTACTGGGTGAAGGGCGAGACATCCGGGCATCAGCAACGGGTCATGTCGGTCGCGCTCGACTGTGACGGCGACGCCCTGCTGGTCAAGGTCGATCAGCTGGGCGGGGCCTGCCACACCGGCGATCGGACCTGCTTCGACGCTGACGTGCTGCTCAAGGACCAGTAACCGGCGATGCGCAGGGAATTCGGGTTCGTGCTGCTGCTCGGCGCGGTCGGCGCCGCCCTGGTCGTGTTCGCCGTCCGGCAGACGTGGGCGCAGGCCATCTTCACCCCGCCGCGGCCGCTGCCCGCGCAGGAGATCTCCGTCACCGGCCAGCAGCTCGTCCCGCTGGCCGGCGCGCTCGCCCTGGCCGCGCTGGCCTGCCTGGCGGCCGTGATCGCCACCAGATCCGTGGCCAGGCGCGCCGTCGGTGTCCTGCTGGCTGTCCTCGGGGCCGGGGCGGGTGCCGCCGCGGCGACCGGGGTGCGGGCATCCGCCGTCCTCGCGGCGGCCAGGGCGAGCGCCTCGAACGGCGCCACCGGCGGGGCGACGACCAGTGGCAGCTCACCAGGGAATGCGGCGCACCCGATCGTCATCGCGGGCTCGTCCGGTCATGCGGTCATGGCCGGCGCGCCGTGGCGGGCGGTCGCCGTGGTCGGTGCCGTCGCGATCATCCTGGCGGGCCTGGCCACCGTGGGGCGCGGCCCTCGCTGGCCGGTCATGTCGGCCCGGTTCGACCGGCCCGGACAGCAGGCCGCCCAGCCGCAGAAGCGATCCGACTCCGCGACCATGTGGGAGTCGCTGAGCCGGGACATTGACCCGACGCTCGAGGGCGGCATGGACCCGAAAGCAGCGCAAGATCCGCAGGACCGGCAAGATCCGCAGGACCCGGCGGACTCCAGAACGCCGGCGGACCAGCTCGATGACGGCACCCGTAGCTGACGTCGGCCCCCCGGAGAGGCCGGCGCCCGCGGGTGCGGACTCCCGCGTTTCCGGCCGGGCAGACGAGGGGCCTTCGGTGCTGCTAGCTGAGCATGAACCGGAAGTCGCCGAGATGTCGGCCCGCTATCTGCGCCGGGAGGGGTTCCGGGTCCGGCTGGTGACCACTGGCGAGCTGGCCCTCACCGAGCTGACCTGTGGTTCCGATGCCGTGGCCGTGCTCGACCTGACCATGCCCGGCCTTGACCCTAGACGCATTCGCCGGGCCCTGAGGACGCCGGTCGTCTTCCTGGTGGCTGGCCCGAGGCCGCGCGGGCTGGCGCGGGCGGCCCCACGCCGGTGGCTAGGCCGCCCCTTCAGCCCCCGGCAGCTAGTGGCGATGGTCGGCGACGTGCTGGCACCGGCGTCAGGCCCTCCTGCTCCCGAGCCTCGCGGACGCAGCGCGGGTCGGCTGCGGCTGGATGGCCCGAACCGGACCGTGATCAGGGATGGACGGCCGGTGCCGCTGACCGCGTCCGAGTTCGCGGTCCTGGCCGCCATGATGGACCGCCCGGGCCGGGTCCTTTCCCGGCGGGAACTGCTGGCCGCCGCGGGTCGTCAGGCCGCAGGCGACCGGGCCGCCGACGTGTATATCGTCCAGCTCCGGGCTAA
>PLIQ01000464.1 GCA_003140115.1 Actinomycetota bacterium
AACGAGCTGGAGGATCCCGATCCGCTCCAGTTCACCGATCCGGAGCTGGCCGCCATTACCGACGAGGCGCACCGGCTGGGCTACCGGGTCGCCGCTCACGCCGAAGGCCTGGACGGCTGCGCGGCGGCGATCAAGCACGGCGTCGACACCATCGAGCACGGTATGTACCTCAACCACCGGCCGGACCTGCTGGACGCCATGGCCGCCGCGGGCCAGGTACTGGTGCCCACCCTGTCCGGGTACTACTGGATGTCCGGCCTGGCCGAGGACGTCATCGACCCGGCCGACGCCGAAGCCAAGCCTGACATGCCCCCGGTCCTGGTGGAACTGGCCCAGCGGAACCTCATAGAGGGCGCGGCGAGCATGCGGGCCGCCCGCGATGCGGGGGTCAAGATCGCGCTCGGCAGTGACACCAGCCTGGCCGTCGGCCTGGAGGTCCAGCGCATGATCCATCACGGTCTGACCCCGGCCGAGACCCTGGTCGCGGCGACCAGCACCGCGGCGCAAGCGCTGGGCCTGGACGAGTACCTCGGGACCGTCGCCGACGGCCAGCTCGCCGACCTGATCGTCGTCGACGGCGACCCGCTGCGCGAGCCGCACCTGCTGTCCGACCCGGAGCGGATCTGGCTGGTCCTGCAGCTGGGCGAGCCGGTGGCCGGCCAGCTGCTCGCGAACCCGGCCCTGAAAGGCCAGTTCACCTCGCCGGACCAGCCCGCGGGGCCCAGACCATCCGACATGGAGGGCTGGGCGGCACGCGGCCGGGCACACGAATAGACCTATCCCGTCACGTGACCGACCAAAATGCCGATCACGTACGTGATCCCGGCGGCGCCAGCGCCCAGGAGCAACTGCCGTAGCGCTCCGCGCCAGAACGGCCGGGCGGTCAGCCGCGCCACCATGCCCCCGCCCGCCACCGCGGCCACGGCCGCCAGCCCGAGCGCGAACCCGAGCACGTCCAGGCCGCTCAGGTAGCCGATCAGCGGGATCAGCGCGCCGACGGCGAACGAGGCGAGCGATGCGCCCGCCGCTACCAGCGGTGACGGCAGGTCGCCCGCGTCGATGCCGAGTTCCTCGAGCGCGTGCACGGCCAGCGCCTTCTCCGGATGCGCCGAGATCTCCGCGGCCGCCTGCCGCGCGGTGGCGGCGCTGATGCCGCGGGCGCGGAGCATGGTGGCCAGCTCGGCCTGCTCGGCCACGGCGTTGTGCTCGAGCTCCAGCCGCTCCTTGTCGACCTCGGCGTAGATGAGCTCGTTCTGGGAGGAGACCGACACGAACTCCCCGGCCGCCATGGAGCAGGCGCCCGCGGCCAGCAGGGCCAGGCCGGTCAGCACGATCGTGTGCGAGCTCGCGCCGCCGCCGCCGACCCCGGCGATCAGCGACACGTTGGTCACCAGCCCGTCCATCGCCCCGAACACCGCCGGGCGCAGCCACCCGCCCGACACGTCCCGGTGATGATGCCCGCCCTCGTGCCCGTGAGCGTCGCTGCGCGCGTCGGCCGTCATCCGGATTGCCTTCCCCGTCTGCGCGGCGCCCACACGCTGCGCCACACCGATCACGCGCGCAAGCCCTGTGCTGCGCGCCGCCGGCGCGCAGCACAGGCGCCTACTGACTAGCTCTTCGCCGCGTTGTACAGGAAGATATGCCCGATCGCGGTCGGGTAGGCACCGCTGACGCCTTGCGCTGTCGCCGCTAGGTAATTGTAGAAGTACGCGTAGATGATCGGCGTCTGGGCCAGCAGCAGCGTCTCGATCTGCCCGGCGATGCTGCGCTGGGTGGACACGTCGGAGGATGCGACGTACTGCGAGACCAGGCTGTCGTACTGGGAGTTGGCGAAGTGGGCCGCGTTCCAGGTGCCGGTGCCCGTCTTGGCGTTGTACGTCTCGAGCGGGGAGGTCAGGAAGACGTTCGGCACGCTGCGGTGCCCGTAGTCGACCAGGCTCATGGTGGCGTCGAGCCAGTCGGAGTTCCCGAACGTGGCCTTGCCGTAGTACTGCGACGAGGTCTCCACGGTCAGGTTGATCTTCACCCCGATGGCCGCCGCGGCCTGCACCACGATCTGGGCGAACTCGGGGATCTCCTCGAGGGACTCGGTGATGAGCTTGGTGGAGAACCCCGACGGGTGCCCCGCCGCGGCCAGCAGCGACTTGGCCTGGCTGATGTTCTCCGCCCGCTGGNNGATCTCGGGGCGGTTGAGGGTGAGCGCGAGCGCCTGGCGTACCCGCGGGTCGGTGAACGGGGCCTGGTCGTTGCGCATCGACAGCTCGCGGTGCGCGCTGGACTTCAGCTTGATGACGTTGTAGCTGCCGTTCAGCAGCGCCTCGCCGCCGGACACGGAGAACTGCCCGAGGACGTCGATGCTCCCGCCGGTCAGCGCGAGAACCGACGCGGCCAAGGTGTCGTAGAAGGTGAACTGGGTCGCCGACGGCAGCGCCTTGGTGCCCCAGTATGACGCGTTGCGGGTGAAGCTGGCGCCGACCTTCGGCGTGTAGGAGCCGAGCACGAAGGGGCCGGTGCCGATGAACGAGCTCTGCCAGTCCGCCGCGTTGTAGTTGTTCGGGATGATGATCATGTTGTAGTTGTCGGAGGACGTCAGGTACGGGAAGTTCCCGTTCGGCGCCTCCAGGTGGAAGGCGACGGTGAAGTCATCGACCTGCTCTACTCCGTCGGGCATGAGCACGCCGCCGAACGCGGACAGCGCGTTCGAGGAGCTCGACGGGTCGGTCTGCTGCTTGTACGTGTACACCACGTCGGCGGCGGTGAGCGGGGCGCCGTTGTGGAACTTGACGCCCTGGCGGATCTTGAACGTCCAGACGTCGGCGGAGGAGTTCGCCGACCAGCTTTCCGCGAGCACCGGCGACAGGTTCAGGGTCTGGCCGGATAGGGTCAGGTACTCACCGGTCTGCGCCAGCATGTCGAGCCCGCCCTGGTCGGCCACGGTGATCGGGTTGATCGCCGCGGTCGGCGTGGTGATGCCGGCCCGGATCACCGCGCCGGGCGCGCCGGCCGCCGAGCTAGACGACGAGGCCGACGACGAGGCCGACGAGCCCGACGACGACGCTGAGCTGCCGCAGGCCGCGAGGACCGACCCGAGCACCGGAACGGAAATGCCGACCACCGTGGCCCGGCGGATGAAGTCGCGGCGGGACAACCGCCCGGCGGCGAACTCGTCGATGATGTGGTTGGCGATTTCACCCTGGCCCTGGCGCAAGCGCCCGAGCCGGCGGTGGTCGATGTTACGTGTCACGAGGAGCCTCCCTGATGCGGGACGGATTCATTTAGCTGGATGGTTCGCAGTTCAGAAAGCGGGATGTGGCAGCGGATCAAGTGACCGGGCTCACCCTCGAGCAGCAGCGGCTCGGTGGATTCGCAGATGCCGGTCGTCAGCCGGCGCGGGCACCGGGTATGGAACACACAGCCGCTCGGCGGATCGGCCGCCGACGGGATCTCGCCGGTCAGGCGGATGCGGGACGGGCGCTCGCCGTCGAGCGAAGGCACGGCCGAGAACAGCGCCTCGGTGTACGGATGATGCGGCCCGGCGAACACCGTCTCGGACGGCCCGACCTCCATCACCCGCCCGAGGTACAGCACCACGATGCGGTCCGACAGGTACCTGACCAGGCCCAGGTCGTGCGAGATGAACAGGTAGGTGACCTGCTCGGTGGTCTGCAGGTCAGCCAGCAAGTTGAGGATGGCGGCCTGCACCGACACGTCGAGCGCCGAGGTCGGCTCGTCGCAGACCACCATCTCGGGGCCGCCGGCGAACGCGCGCGCGATCGCGACCCGCTGCTTGAGCCCGCCGGACAGCTGGCTGGGTCGCAGCGACAGGTGCCGGTCCTCCAGCCGCACCGAGGTGATCAGCTGCTCCAGCCGGTCGCGAAGCCGGGCACCCGACAGCCCGGCCAGACGGGAGAGCGGCCGGCTGATCAGGGCCCGCACCGTGTGGCGCCGGTTGAGCGCCGAGTCCGGGTTCTGGAACACGATCTGCAGCGCGCGCAGGACCGACCGCGGCCGCCGCCGCGCGTCCGGGTTGAGCGGCGCGTCGTGCAGGGTCACCACCGAGCCCTGGTCCGGCGCGATCAGCCCGAGCAGGACGCGGGCCAGCGTGGTCTTCCCGCTACCCGACTCGCCGACCAGCCCCAGCGTCTCGCCGCGCTGGATGGACAGGTCCACCCCGGACAGGGCCCGGATGTTCCCCCCGAACGTCTTGGACAACCCCTCGACCACCACCAAGGGCCCACCATCGGCCGAGGAAACACCATCAGCACCGTCGGCACCGGAAGCCGACGGGATCGAGGCGGGGGTGGCCCGGGGCAGGTCCGGAGCCTGCTCGTGGAAGTAGCACCGCGAGGTCCGCACGTCGCTGACCGCGAAGAACGGCGGCGCCGCCGTCCGGCACCGGTCCTGGGCCAGCGCGCACCGCGGGGCGAAGATGCAGCCGGTCAGGCCGCTCCCGGGCGTGGGCAGGAAACCGGGGATGGTGTCCAGGCGGTCGGCGTCCTTGCGCTGCCCGCGCCGCGGGATGCAGCGCAGCAGCCCGACCGTGTACGGGTGCCTCGGATCCGCGAAGACCGCACCCGCCGGGCCTTGCTCGATCAGTTCGCCCGCGTAGAGCACCCCGACCCGGTCGCACATCTTGGCGATCACGGCCAGGTTGTGGCTGATGAACAGCACGGAAGTCGCAAACTCAGAACGCAGCGTAGCGACCAGGTCCAGCACCTCGGCCTCGACGGTCGCGTCCAGCGCGGTGGTCGGCTCGTCCAGGATCAGCAGCGAGGGCGAGACGGCCAGCGCCATCGCGATGACCACCCGCTGCGCCATCCCGCCGGACAGCTCGTGCGGGTACCGCTGCATGACCCGGCCCGGGTCGGAGATCTGCACCTTGCGCAGCATGTTCTCGGCGGACTCAGAAGCGTCACCGGATGACTGGCCCGCAAGCTCGAACACCTCGGCGATCTGCCGCCCGACCCGCAGCGACGGGTTCAGCGCCCGCCCGGGTTCCTGGTACACCATCGAGACCGTATGGGCCCGCAGGTCCCGCAGCGCGCCCTTGCCCATCGACAGCGGGTCGAGCCCGTTGATGCTGATCGTCCCCTTGCTGACCCGGCCGTTGCGGGGCAGGTACCGGACCAGGGCCAGCGCGACCGTGGACTTTCCCGACCCGGACTCGCCGACCAGCCCGTAGGACTCGCCGCGCCCGATGCTGAACGACACGTCCCGCAGCACCACCCGGTCCTGCCCCCGCACCCGGTAGGTCACGTCCATGTGCTGTACCGCCAGGGCCAGCTCGGCGTCGGATGACGTCGGCAACGCCAGCGAGGCATCAGGGGAGCTCATGACGCCAGCACCTGCTCGATCGCGTCCGTGATCAGGTTGACCGCGATCACCAGCGAGGCGATGGCCAGCGCGGGGAACAGGACCTGCCACCAGTACCCCGCGGTCAGGCCGACGTAGTCGGCCGCGATGTCCGCGCCCCAGTCCGGGGTGGGGGGCTGTATGCCGAAGCCCAGGAACGACAGCGTGGCCACGGTGAACACCGCGTAGCCCAGCCGGACCGTGAACTCGACCAGGATGGCCGGCATGACGTTGGGCAAGATCTCGCCGAACATGATCCGGGCCGGGTTCTCGCCCAGCAGCCGGGCGGCGGCCAGATAGTCCAGGTGTCGCTCGGCCAGTACCGCGGCCCGGACCGTGCGCGCGATCAGCGGCGTGAACACGAAGCCGATCACCACGATCAGCGTGGTCGTGGAATGGCCCACCGCGACCAGGAACAGGAAGGCGATGATGAAGCTGGGCAGGGCCAGCACCGACTCCACGAGCCGCCCGGCGATCAGGTCGAACGCCCCGCCGAAGTAGCCCATGGCCAGGCCGAGGGCGGTGCCCACGATGGTGCCCAGGATGGTGGCCAGCGGGGTGATGATCAAGATGTCCTGGGCGCCGACGATGATCCTGGATAGCACGTCCCGGCCCAGCGGGTCGGTGCCGAACCAGTGCGCCCCCGACGGCCCGGTGTTGACGTCCAGCAGCTGCTGGGCCAGCGGGTTGTACGGCGCGATCGCGTGCCCGAAGATGGCGCAGACGACCCAGAACACGATGATGGCCGCGCCGGCCAGGAACGTCGCCTTGCGGACCAGCAGGCTCCACTGGGCCGGCGTGGCCCGGGCCGCGGCGGTCACCGCCACGGCAGAGCCGGGCCCGAGCGTGGTACCCGCCGGGTCCAGCGGATCGGCGGCGACGTCAGTCATTGCCGCCCCCGATCCTCAGCCGCGGGTTGAGCGCGATCAGCAGCAGGTCCGCGCCCAGCGTGGCCAGCACGTAGACCACCCCGATGACGAGGATCCCGGCCTCCAGCATCGGGAAGTCCTTGCCCTGGGCGGCCTTGAAGATCAGGTCCCCGACCCCCTGGTAGTTGAACAGCGTCTCCACCACCACCAGGCCGCCGATCAGGTACCCGGTCTGGGTCGCGATGACCGTGATGGTGGGCAGCAGCGAGTTCCGCAGGACGTGCCGGCGGATCACCGTGAACCGCGGCAGGCCCTTCAGGATCGCGGTGCGCGTGTAGTCGGCGTTCAGCGCCTCGATGGTCCCCGCCCTGGCCATACGGGCAATGTACCCGAATAGAACAAAGACGAGTGGTATAGCCGGCAATATGAGATGCCGAAATTGACTCCCGACGCTCGCGCCCGGCCCTGCCGCGGCGGTGACC
The DNA here is from genome assembly GCA_003140115.1 of Actinomycetota bacterium. The sequence continues at coordinate 6,704 of PLIQ01000464.1, forward strand.
GGCAGCACCTTCAGCCCTATGCCGAACACCACGATGAGCACGATCCCGGACACGAACTCGGGCACGGTGGCCAGCGAGAGCCCGGTCACCGAGATGATCCGGTCCACCGGCCGGCCCACGTTCAGCGCGGCGATCACGCCGCCGGTGATGCCCAGGGGCACCACCACGACGAACGCCAGCAACGCCAGCTTCACCGAGTTGATCAGCGCGGCCCCGATGAAGGGCGCGACCGCCGACTGGTAGGTGTACGACTCGCCCAGGTTGCCGTGCACGGCCCCGCCGATCCAGGACAGGTACCGGGTGATCAGCGGCTTGTTCACGCCGAGCTGGGTGTCCAGGGCGTGCACCGCGCTCTGCGCCGCGAACGGCCCGAGGATGGCGCGACCGGGATCACCTGGGAGAACCTGCCCGGCCAAGAATACGATCAGGCTGAGGATGAACAGCGTCAGGACCATCAGCCCGAGACGCTTCAACAGGAACGTTGCCATCGCTGGCCTCCTCGATGCCGGGCCGCTCTCGGCGGAACGTTCCAGAGCAGCCGAGCCTAGCTCAGTTATAGAGGGGTGAGCAATCAATGACGATCAGCCTGAATGGAAGTGACCTGACTGTTACGCAGGTCGTGGCCGTGGCCCGGCACGGCGAGGCCGTCGTGCTGGCGCCCGAGGCGCTCACCGCGATGGCGCGGGCACGCGCGGTGGTGGCCGAGGTGCTCGAGGCGGGGACGCCGGTCTACGGCCTGACCACCGGCGTCGGCGAGCGCAAGTCGTTCGTGCTCGACCCGGCCGAGCGCCGCAAGTTCAACCAGCGCCTGGTGCTGAACCACCGCATCGCCCAGGGCGACGCGGCCCCGGCCGACGTGGTGCGCGGCGCGATGGTGTGCCTGGCCAACAGCTACGCCAAGGGCGTGACCGGGGTCCGGCCCGAGCTGGCCCAGATGATCGTCACGCTGCTGAACGAGGGCTTCGCGCCGCCGGTGCGCCGGCTCGGCTCGGTCGGCCAGGGTGACCTCGGCCCGATGGCCGACCTCGCGCACGGGCTCATCACCCGC
>PLIQ01000050.1:0-3054 GCA_003140115.1 Actinomycetota bacterium
CCCCCCGGGCATCCCATAAGCCCGAACCCTCCCCGCTAAACGGTCCCGGGGTGAGACGGCTGAGTCAGGAGAGGCTCACCGGTACCACGGTGATCGCGTGGAGGCTCGCCTGGTGCGGTGGATCCGGATTCCGCGGCGTATCCGGTGCGCCCTAGCTGCCTTGGGCTCACCACGGAAGCCGGATGCTCCGCGTTAATGGGGCGCCTGGGGCTGGCGAGGAGGGATGGCTGGGGTGCGGGGGCAGTCGGACGGAGTGAGCGGACGGCAGGCCTCGGAACTCAGGTGTCGCGCGAGCCCCCGCTGTAGATCGAGAGGATGTCGGAGATCGCCCGGTTGCGCGGCGTCGTCACCCCCAGCCGGGTTCCGCGCTCGACCACGTCGCCGCTGAGCCAGTCAACTTCGAGACGGTTGCCTTGCTCGAGGTCGCGGTGCATCGAGGAGCTCGCGCCGGGGTCCATCTGGTCGACAAAGGCGAGCCGGTCATCGGCGTAGCCGGCGGGCAGCGCCACCCCCTGTGAGGAGATCGCGGCGACTCTCCAAGCCGCGACCGCGCCCCGCCTGTAACGGACCGGCGCGGCGCGTGCTGCACCGGCTGCGACGCCCGGGTGATGGCGGTCAGTGAGCCGCGGTCGCGGTCGCCTGGCGCAGCGGTGCCAGCGCGTTGCTCCAGGCGATGACCTGGTCCAGGAGGATGTCGAGCGCGGCCAGGTTGTAGTCGTTGGGCTTGAACACGCTGAAGTTCTCGAACTCGGTGAGCAGTGACAGCGCGACCTGCTGGCGCACATCGGCCATCTGCAGCTCGCCGGCGACCAGGCGCAGGTGCTCGGCGGCCCGGGCGCCCCCGACCGCGCCGTAGGAGACGAAGCCGACCGCCTTGTTGTTCCACTCGGCGTACAGGTAGTCGATGGCGTTCTTCAGCACCCCAGAGGTGGAGTGGTTGTACTCCGGGGTGACGATGACGAACCCGTCGAACGAGGCGATCTTCTCGGCCCACTGCCGGGTGTGCTCGTTCTGGTACTGGCCCATCGAGGGCGGCAGCGGCTCGTCCAGGTGCGGCAGCGGGTAGTCGCGCAGGTCGACGAGCTCGAACTCGGCGTCGCTGCGGCGCGAGGCGATGTCGTAGACCCACCTGGCCACCTGCTCGCCGTTGCGGTTGGGGCGGGTGCTGCCGAGGATGATGCCGATCCGGGTCATGGAAGTTCCTCCTGCGCTGTGTCGGTGGACGTGCCCCGGTCTAAACGGACTTTACCCCTCTTAGTATTCCGACCCGTAGAGTGGATCCGTGAATGAGCCGGTGTTGTCCTGGGGGCCGCCGCAGGCCGAGCGCGCCGACGCCGCGCGCAACCGGCGGCACCTGCTGGTCACCGCCCGCGAGATGCTCGCCGAGCAGGGCCCGGACACGCTGACCATGGACGGGCTGGCCGAACGCGCCGGCCTGGGCAAGGGAACGGTGTTCCGCCGCTTCGGCACCCGCGCCGGGATCTTCGCCGCGCTCCTGGACGACGACGAGAAGGCCTTCCAGCAGCAGGTCCTGACCGGGCCCCCGCCCCTGGGCCCGGGCGCGCCACCGCTGGACCGCCTGATCGCCTACGGCCGGGCCCGGACCGGCTTCCTGATCACCCACCGCGACATTGCCCGATCCGCCCTGGACGGCCACCAGCCCATCCCAGCCCGATCGCAAACTCCCCTGTCGCAGGTGCACATCCGGGTCCTGCTGGGGCAGCTGGACCTGGGTGGCGCCGACCTGGACATGCTGGCCGTCCAGCTCACCGCCGCCCTGGACGGCCCCTTGCTGCTCTACCTCTCCGCGTCCGACCCCACCGCCGCCCCTCAGACCGCCGAACGGATCGCAGACAGCTGGCAGGACCTAGTCCGGCGGGTTTGCCGGCCTTTACCCCTATCGCCAGGCCCGCGGTTCGGCTGACCGGGCCGCCGGGTGACCCGCCGAACCCGGGGAAAATCCGATGACAGCCACATAACCGGCAACCTAGGGTGTGGGTCGTGACGGACGCGGTGCAGCTGGCGCCCTTCGACGAAGACTCCTACTACCAGGACCCGCTGGGGTTCTTCGCGCGGCTACGCGAGTCCCGGCCGGTCGCCCCGGTGCGGATGCCGGGCTACGGGCGGGCCTGGATCGTCACCCGCTACGCGGACGTGCGGACGGTCCTGACCGACCCCCGGCTGGCGAAGGACGTCCACCGGTGGCCGGACGGCGGCCGGTCCCGGCCGAGCGAGGCGACGGGCGTCTACGCGCACATGCTCCACGCCGACCCGCCTGACCACACCCGGCTGCGCCGCCTGGTGCAGAAGGTGTTCACGCCCCGTCTCGCCGCGCTGCGGCCGCGGGCGGAGGAGATCGCCGCGGGCCTGCTGCAGGAGATGGCGGCGGCACGCGGCGACGTCATCGACCTGCTCGGCGCGTACGCCCGCCCCCTCCCGATCGAGGTGCTCTGCGAGCTGCTCGGCATCCCGGTGGCGGATCGCGCGTGGATCGCGGCCACCGTGACCGCCTACGACGAGCGCGCGGAGCAGCAGCGCGTGGAGCGGGAGCTGGCCGCCTACTTCACGGAGCTGATCGCCGCCAGGCGCGCCGAGCCCGGCGACGATCTGGTGTCGGCGCTCGTCGTCGCCCTAGGCAACGCCGACGGGGCCGCGGACCGGCTGACCGCCAAAGAGCTCCTTGCCACCGTCTTCCTGCTGGTCATGGCGGGCTTCGACACCACCGTCAACCTGATCGCCTCCGGCACTCTGGCGCTGCTGACGCACCCCGGGGAGAAGACCAGGCTGCGGCAGGACCCGTCGCTGCTCCCGGCGGCCGTCGAGGAGCTGCTCCGGTTCACCAACCCGGTGAATCACGCGAACGACCGGTTCACCATCGAGGACGTACCCGTCGGCGACGTGGTGATCCCGGCCGGGGAGTGGGTTCTGCCCGCGACCAGTTCCGCCAACCGGGATCCCGCCCGGTTCCCCGACCCGGACCGCCTCGACCTCGACCGCGACACCAGCGGCCACCTCGCCTTCGGCCACGGCGTTCACTACTGCCTGGGCGCTCCC
>PLIQ01000050.1:3071-13535 GCA_003140115.1 Actinomycetota bacterium
GGCCGCCGAATCCTGTGGGTGTCATGTGGGTGTTGCTGTGTGGTCTGGCTCGGCCCGAGACCACAGGGTGGTCTTAAGCAAGAAGACACCGCGTCTCGGATGGAGGGCCTAACGTGCACAGCCTCATTTACCACCTGATCAAGCACCTGCTGAGAGGGCTAGTGATAGTCGCCCAGCACCTTATCCACCACGCGCCTGCCGCGCATACGGCGGTCAGGCACGCGACTACCGCGCATACGGTCGCAGCCCACACCCTAGGCGGGGCGCAAACGGCTGGCGGCCTGTCCACCGCGACCCCGATGCCTGTGGCCCATGTCGGCACCGTCCCCCTCAACAGCACGGCTGCCGCGCTTCACGCCCAGAACGTGCGGAGCAGCATCATGGCATCGGCAGGCCAGGAGCAGGCTGCGGCCATACCTGACGTCGGCGACTTCAGCCTGTTCAGTTCTTGATGACGGGTGCCCGGGGCACCTGCTGCGGCTCGGGCGGCGGAGGGACCTCCCTCCGCCGCTCCCTGCTAGCGTGACCGGGGTGATTATCCACTTCATCTGCCGCGGCAACTCATTCAGGAGCATTATTGCCGAAGCCTATCTGAACTCGCTCGAGGTCAAAGGCTGGAGCGTTCTTTCGAGCGGGACGATGGCGGCCTTGGATAAGGCGCGGAGTCTGGTCTTTTACGACAAGACGCTTGCGCTTCTCGAAGAGCACGGCATACGGGAATTCGCTAAGGCTGACTATGGAGATCAGCTGACGCAGTCGCGCCTGGAGAAAGCCGATATTACCATCTGCATGAATCAAAGGGTTTACGGCGAGTGTCTGCAGATCGTGACCTTTCCTGCTAGCCCGCGGATCTGGTCAGTCGCCGATGTAGGCGAGCCGGGCCGGATCGCCCACGGCGAATCGGCAGCGCAGCTCTACCGGGAAGAGGCCTACCAGGAAATTGTCAAAAATGTCGGTCGGCTGGTTTCCGGCATCTCCTAAAGAGCTATTAAGTGCGTGCTCACCACGCCGCCACGGCCGTATTCAGCCGGCGTCGCGCGGGTCGCCGGGGATGGCGCCGGTGGTGAAGCGGAACGGCGCTCCGAAGGTGGTGCCGGGATCGGCGAGCAAGGTGGTGGCGTCGCGGTCGAGGATCTGCATTCCCTTGGCGGTCAGGTGCTGTTCCGCCCGGTCCAGGTCGGCGACCTGGAACGCGACCGCGTGCATGATGTCGCCGTTCTTGGCCAGGTCGAGCCCGGCCAGGCTGCCGGCCTCGAGCGGCTGGGCCAGCTCGACGATCGTGTGGCCGCCCACGGCCACGTACGCGTTCTTGGTCATGGTCAGCGACGAATCCTGCTCCGCCAGCAGCTTGCCGCCCAGGGCATCGACGTAGATGCTCTTGCCCTTGTCCAGGTCGCTGACCACGATCGAGATGTAGGCCAGCCGCCGCAAGCCGAGCGGGTGATCAAGCTCCCAGCGGCCGGAGTCGTAGCCGGGCTGGAAGCGGGGGTCGGCGACCGCGGGCCGCGGGCCGGACATGAGCTCCAGCGCACCGCAGGAGTCCTTCGGATGGGTGAACAGCGCCTCGTCCGGGCTCGGCTCCCGCGCCGAGTCGCTGCCGCCGCCGTTGAAGAAGAACCGGATGTTCCGGTCCTTCAGGTCCCGGTACAGGGCCAGGGTGTCATCGACGTACCAGGCGATCGAGTGCCAGTGGCGACCGAATTTGTTGTAGAACCGGCCGACCGGCATCTTGTCCCAGCCGTCGATGAACCTCGACGGTGACATCGGCTCGAAGGTGACGTCGGCCACCGTGATCAGCGAGGCGTCCCGCAGCTCGACCGTCCAGGTCGGGAACGGGGTGCCCGGGGCGCTGCTGCGCTTGGTGAACTCGACCGCGCCGAAGACATCGGCATACCAGTCATTCAGCGGCCAGAAGTCGTCGGACATGTGGATCAGGTGGAATACCGGGCCGATCTCGAACGTCACAGCCGTGCTCCCTTTCGCTAGCCTGCCGCCGTTACCGCATCTTCCACTGGGGCTTGCGCTTTTCCGCGAAGGCCTTGGGTCCCTCCAGCGCGTCCTCGGTCCGCCCCAGCGTGTAGGCGAACATCTCGGCGAACTTCCAGTGGTGATCCACCGTCATGTCGCGGCCGTCCTTGACGATGCGCTTGAGGAATTGCACGGCCAGCGGCGAGTTCTCGCCGATCTTGTCGGCCATCTCGTCCGCGGCGGCCTCGAGCGCGGCCCGGTCGTCGTAGATGCCCTGGATCAGGCCGATCTGGTAGGCGCGCTCGGCATCGACCGGATCGCCGGTCAGCTCTATCTTCATCGCCTCGCCCAGCGGGATCATCCGCGACAGGTGGACGAACGCCGGCCCGGACAGCAGGTTCCGTTTCGGCTCCGGCATGGCGAAACTCGACTGCCGGGTGGCCAGCCGGATGTCGCAGTACAGCGCGATCTCCATGCCGCCCGCCATGCAGTATCCGTCGATGGCGGCGATGACCGGCTTGGTGCACGTGTTGACGTCGTCGAAGCCCGGCATGTGCCCGCCCCGGGCCACCTGGGGCCGGGCGGTCATCGGCCGCGGCGCGGCCTGCCCGCCGTCACCGTCCTGCTCGGCTTCCATCCGAGACGCCATCTCCTTCAGGTCCGCGCCCGCCGAGAAGGCCCGCCCGCCCGCGCCGCTGAGGATGACGACGAACACGTTCTCGTCGGCGTCGGCCTCGGCGAACGCGTCATGCAGCGCGCCCAGGAGCTCCCGGCTCAGCGCGTTCATCCGCTGCGGCCGGTTCATCGTGATGTAGGCCTTGCGGTCCCGCACCTCGTAGGTCAGCACATCCGTCGTTGGCACTGCCGCTTCCCTTCCTCCGCTACACTCGCTACAGGTTTTGTAGCAGTTGTTGCATAGTTGTGCAAGCTTAGTCCAGTACGGTGAAGGCCGCGGGCGCGGTGAACCCGATGAGCAGCCGGGAGTTCTGTTGAGTACCAACTCAGACGACGGGCCGGGCACCGATTACGCGGCGAGCGGGACGATCCGGACGATCCTGGAGGCAGGTGCGCGGTGCCTGGCCCGGCTCGGCCAGGACAAGACCAGCATCCAGGTCATCGCCGATGCCGCCGGGCTCAACCGGACCACGGTCTACCGGTACTTCAGCGACCGCAGCCAGCTGTTCAACGCGATCAACGACTACGAACGGGCCAAGCAACGCGCCGAGCTCTCCCAGCGCATTCCCGACCAGGCCAGCCTGCAAGACGCGCTGGCCACGATCGCCGAAGTGCTCGCCTCCTCCGCGCTCGCGTTCAACGTTCCCGAGCACCTGCGCCGCCGCGACCACGGCCTGGCCCAGTACTACGGGCTCTACGGCCACGACCGCCACGAGTGGATCAGCACCCTGATCCGTCCCTACATCGCCCGCGCGCACCAGGCCGGCGAGCTGGCTGCGAACCTCACCGAAGGCCAGGCCGTCGAGTGGGCGGCGCTCGTGCTCATGGTCATCGAGACCGTGCCCGGCTCGGCCAGCCTGGACCTCCGGGACCCGCGCGCGGTCGGGCGCACCTTCGCGGCGCGGATCTGCCAGGGAATAGCGGCAGGATGACGGTCCCGTCCGTAGCCCGCCGCACGCGGTAACCGGTAGCTTCAATACGCCGAACGGCCAGGGCTGCGTCCTGCAGGTCACGCCGATCGCTGTCCCACCGGGTAGCTGGCCCGCGGCCGCACGCCGCCCCGGTAGGGCTGTCAATAACGCGGTCAGGTCGGCGAAACGGCCCGGAGCAGGATGACCTGGGAGGTGAGCTGGCCGGAGCGCAGCAGGTGGCCGATCCGGCCGCTCTGCTCGTCGGCCGTGATCAGCTCGGGCCGGTGCCCGTACCGGCGGTGCAGTTCGCGCTCGACGACCTCGACCCGGCGGGCCCAGTCCGGCGGCGGCTGGGTGATCTCGCGGAAGTCGGCCACATTCACCGCCTCCAGGCCGGCCTGGCCGAACAGGCCGTGCAGCTGGCCGCTGGACGGGAAGTGGTTGCCTCGCGGCGGGTTGTCCAGCTTGGCTGTCTCGGCCAGGTAGACCAGCAGGCCGATCCGGCCGTCGGGGCGTATCACGCGGCGGAGCTGGCCGAGCATGGCCCGCTGGGCGGCGCTGCCGGACGCGGTGCACAGCACGCCCAGGCACCAGGCCAGGTCGGCGGTGCCATCCCCGAAGGGCAGGGCGGTCGCGTCGGCCTGGACGACCGGGGCCCCGAACAGCCGGGCCGCCGCGCGGCAGGCATCGGGCTCGGGTTCGGCCAGGACGGGCTGCACGCCGGTCCGGTGCGCGGCGTAGGCCGCGGGTCCGCCCACCCCCGCGCCGACGTCGTACATCACCTCGCCGGGTCGCGGCCCGAGCCGCTCGAGTAGCCAGTCCAGGACCGCGGGCTGGCCGCTGCCGCGGCAGGCAGCCGGGATGTAGTACTCCGGGCCGAGGTCCGCGGCCACCTGGGCGGTCCACTCGGCCACGGTGTCGAACTCGGCTTCCATCGGGTCGTCGAGGTCACGGGTCATCCGGCAGTCTCCTCCATGCGGCAGCCTCCTCCCGGATCCGGGCGGCCAATTCGGCTTTGACCCGCGCGCCAAACTCGTACCCGCGGTCCGAGGCCAGCCCGGAGATGTTCACCCCGGCCACGCCCGGGATGGCCAGCAGCGCCCGGGCCTGCCGGGCCGCGGCCGCGATGCCCGCCGCGACCGGATCAGGGTCGTCCAGTACCGCGCGCACCACGGCCGGATCCAGGTTAAGGCCGGGGAGGCCGGACAGCGCCGAGGCGGAGGCGGGATCGGTGAAGATGGCCACCGCGGCCAGCACCGGGATGCTCACCCCGGCCCGCGCGGCGGCCGCCATGAAGCCGGCCACCGAAGCCACGGTGTCGTGATTGAGCACGGCGACCGCCGCCCCCGCGCGCTGCTTCTGGGCCAGCCGGAAGGGCCGCAGGTGCCGGGGCGGCGCGGCGGGCGTCTCCGGGACGGCGGCCGGTATCCCGATCGANNACGTCGTAGGCGCGGGCATCGCCGGTCACGCACAGCACCGCTTCCACCCCGAGCTGGCGCAGGCCGCGCAGTTCTTGCTCCAGCACCACCCGGTTCCGGTCCCGGCAAGACAGGGTCATCCACGGCCGCGCCCCGGCCTGCTGCAACATCGAGGCCAGCTGCGCGGGCGGGAAGTCGGGCCGGTCCTGGTGCTCGCCAACCAGGACGGCGTCGCTGACCGGGGCCAGAATGCCCGCCACCGTGGCGTGGGCCGACGCCGAGTACGGCTGGGAGCTAAAGTCGGTCAAGATCAGCGGCACCGCGTCCAGCGGCACCGGCGGCACCGGATCGCGCCAGGGCACCGGGGCCGGGAACACGCACGGATACCGGTGGACCTCACAGCCGCCGTCCGCCCGCACCCCGCCGCACGGCCCCATCACCATGTGCTTGGGGCAGCCCTGGTCCGCGTCCTCAGGCCNNCTCAGGCCCGCCCTGGTCCGCGTGCTCAGGCCCGCCCTGGTCCGCGTGCTCAGGCCCGCCCTGGTCCGCGTGCTCGGGCCCGCCCTCGTCCGCGGCGGGGGCAGGCGGACCGGGATTAGCGGGCAAACGTCCGCTCGATGACCCGCCCGGCCTTCTTGAGCTCGTTCCTGACGTCCTCGCCGAACTGCCGTGCGCCGCCGCTGACCTGGTCGGCCAGCCCCTCGGCCCGCAGTCGGCGGTTCCCGGTGGCGCGGCCGATTCGCCGCTTGGCCCGGCCGCGGCTGATCCGGGACCGGTTCCGGATCCTGTTCAAAAGGCTCATGGCCTAACTACTGCCCACCGGATCGCGCCTCATGCCAGCACGCCTGACCTGGTCGATGGCGCAGCGTACCTGCAAGAACAGGTACAAAGTGACATCGACCAGGCAACCGGGACACCGATCCGAGTCGGGAAAGCCGCAAAACCGGCAGATCGTCACCGGCAGCAGGCCAGGCGAAACCGCTGCAAGTCACTGAACCACATCACGAGTCCAGACACCCCGCAACGGCACCTTACTCGGGAAAGCTCACAACTGCTAGGGTCCGGCGCGGTGCAATTGATTCGCCTTCCGCGCGGGATTCTTTCCTATCGCTAATTGCTGGGGTGCGGCGCGGTGCAATTGATGTGCGGGTCCACTCCCGTGTAATTGAGGGGGCCGGCCAGGATCGTCGTCGCCGCCGTGGCCGCCCCGCTGCAGGTGAAGGCCTCTTTGTAGTCGCCGCGCTGCCCGGCGGCGAAGCCTCCGATGACCAGCCAGATGACAAGAATCGCCGATCCGATGTGCACCTGGACCTCCTCAGCATCATCTGCATAAATATGAGCAGACAGCCAATCGCAACGCCGGTCTTTACCTTTCCTGCAATCTCGGGGGAAGCATACCCGCGCAAGGCGATACCGGGTCCAGCGCGCATGAATACCCCAGCGTTTTCCAGAAACCTGGAAGTGGCCGCTCCCGTCGGCAACTTCCAGATATCTGGAAGCTGTCGGCGATTCGTTGACTGACGGCGCTACGGGACCGCATCCTCGGTCTCGAGGACTGCCTGATCAGGCGCTCAGAGGAGTAACAACAGGTCAAGGACGGTGCTCGATGACGGGAGGCAGGGACGCGGCGCGTCGGCCGAGGCGCGCTCCGCTGCGGCGGCGGAGCCGGCAGCGCTGGGCGGTCGCGGGCGGCGTCGCGGCGTGCTGGCTGGTCCTGGACGTGGTGACGGGCTCTGCCGTCTCCGCCACCGTGGTGCTGATGGTGATCGCGGTCCTTGCCGCCGCGGTCGTGGGCGCCCTGCGGACGCTGGGCATCACCAGGGATCATCCGTGGATACAGCGGATGGCCTCCCGGCCGTGGCGCGACGGACAGGATGTGCTGAACGTCGCCATGCGCCACCTGGCCGACGTGTTCGTGGTCACGCCGAGCGGGGCGCTGCTCGCACCGAACGTCGTTGAGCTGCAGCTGAACCCCGATGATCTTGATTTCCTGTGCGAGCGGATGGAACTCGCCGTGATCAGCGCGAGCATGACCGAGGTCTACGAGGAGCAGGTAACGACGCACGGGGCCCGCCTCGCCGGGGCGGGCCGCGCCGAGGTATACGTCATCGCGGCCGGATCCGTCCCGCCGGGCCGCTACCGCCTGCGGCAGGGGGATCCCGTGAGCATCGACGCCCAGCCTGCCCATTACCTGAACGCCGCGCCGCAGTGGGCCTACGCCGCCCCGCAGTACGCGAACTCCGCCCCGCAGCGCGCCGGCTCCGCGCCGCAGTACGCCAGGGCCGAGTCTGGCGGCTACGCATGGGGGCAACCTCACCCCGACCTGACCGTCGGCGGGGGCATGGTCACGATCATGGAGCCGGGCCCNNCTCCCTGACGTGCTTACGGTGTCGAGGGAGCACGCGACGTTCACGTTCTGCGACGGTCGTTGGTGGGTCACGAACCAGGGCCGGAACGGGCTCACTCTCAACGGTGCCCCGGTCGCGGGGGAGCAGCCCCTCGGCGACGGCGATACGATCCGCTGGGGGGCGGGACCCGACGCACTGGCGTCCCGGGTCAAGATCGGCTGATGCCGGGGAATGCGACAATTGTCGTTCCAGACATTGGCCAGAGTGGACGGTCGCGCGCAGGCGGGCCGTCGTTCGGGAGTGGCGACGCAGTGGCGACGGGCCGGCTTTTCCTGTGGTCAGCGGCGCTCGGCGAGTGGGTGAGCTGCCGACCGGATGAGATCACCTGGCTGGACCGGCGCCTGCTCAGCGGCGACCAGGATCTCACCCTGCACCGTGCCCCGCGTTGCGCGGGTCTCCGGTACGTCCACCACCGCTGGGAGCTGTTCAGCCGTGACACGACCTACCGGGTTTACCTCGCGCCGCAATCGCCCGGGATACCGGTGCGCGCCGAAGCCGTGCGGCGGACGGCAAGCCACGTCCTGCCGGTCGCCCCGGCGCGCTACGAGGCGCTGCCGGTAGCCCTCGCGGAGGGTTCGTGGCTGGTCAGCGTCGGCGCCTGGGTGCTGCCACTGCGGCTCGACACCTCGGCGCGCACGCACGCCGATCCGGCCATCCCGGACGCTGAGCAGACACCGACCACCCAAGCTGGGACGATGGTCCGGCGCGTCGCCGAGCCGGGGGAGGGCGCGGTGGCCCGGGTGCGCGGTTATTTCGAGCGGAACGCGACCGCGCGGCTGGCCATGGCTTACTACTATCAGGAATTCATTCTCGGTCTGGCCGCCCCGCAGGCGGTACCGATGATGAACGTGGTGATCGCCCTGGACCTGAGCGGAGAGGGCGCGGTGTCTGACTATAAGAAGCTGCTTCAGGGCTTCATCTGGAAAGAACGCGGCCACGCCCGTGATCTCGCCGACTTCCTGCTGGCCAACGGCCTGCTGACGCCCGCCGATCTTGATGATGCCAGGCACACCGCGGCGGAAAACGAACGCCACGGCGTCTGCGAAATGGCGCGCCAGCGGCTTGCGTACCGGCCGAAAGACACCTAGACCTGGATCGCCGGTGCCGGGAAATCCGATGAGCTCATGGCACGGATGGCTGCGCGCGGCCCTCACCAGGCGATCGCCCCGACCCCGTAATACGGTGACGTGCCCAGCGGCGGGAGGGCGGCGACCTGTACCGGGGCGCCGCCGGACCAGCGCCAGATCGTCGATGGCCCCTTCGGCCGGACCGGCCCGGTGACCCAGATCGCCTGGCCCTGCGCAGTCATGTCGTAGCACGCAGGTGTCCCGGCGGCCATCCAGACCAGGGTCGTTCGGTGGCCTGCCTTCCATGCCACCAGGTTCGCACTGGCGATGCCGCTGCGCGATAGCCGCTGGATGAGGTAGGTGAGCGCGCCGCTGGCCAGGTACGCGGGATCGAACTCGCCGCACGCGGAGTCGACCGGGCACGGCGCCGGCGCGGTACGGCCATCGCCGGCGGTCGCGGCCGTGAACGCGTCGAACACCAGCACGCTGTTGAGTGCCGCCGTCGGGCTGAGCTGCACGGCCAGGTGCACATCATCGGGAGCCCAGGTCAGGCTGGAGACGTCCGGCGGCCAGTTGTTGGCGCCGGGGCTAGGCTTGGTCGCCAGGATGATCGTGTGCAGCCTCCCGGTGACCAGGTTCCGCGCCACGAGGTCGAGGACGTCCCCGTGATCCGCGCTGATCACGTAGGCGACGGCATGGCCGTCCGGGCTGACCGCGTAATCGGCGGCCCCGGATTTGACCAGCTGGGCCTGGCCCCCGGTGACGCGCACCCGCCAGATCGCCGGGCTCGGTGGACCGCCCGGGGACCGCAGGTCGATCGGGTACCTGACGAAATACACCCAGCCGTCGCGCACGCTCAGCACCTGGTCGCTAGCTCCCTGCGGCTGCGGGGTCAGCCAGCGCACCAGGTCGCCGGTCCGGGAGGACAGCAGCGCGAGCCGATCTCCGGCCCGGCCGGCCGTCGCCGGCGCGAACGAAACCGCGAACACCGGCGGAACGGCCCTGGGCGGCATGGCTGTCATGCTTGCGGTCGCGGCGAGCGGATGGGCGGAGGCCGGCCCGGAGGCGGGCGACCCGCCCGCGCACCCGGCCGTGATCGCGGCGGCCGCCATGGCTGCAGCAGCCGCCGTGCCGCGGCCGGCCTTCGGAAACAAGCTCATATGTCTGTGACGACCGAACGCACGCCGGCGTTGCGGCCGTTCTGCTGGTTCCGCAGGGAATGCTTTAGGTTGGTTCTTGGCCACCAGTGCCAGCCCGCCCGGCCATCCGTAGCCACCGGAGACATCATGACCGCCGCAGCATCGCCCGCCGGTCCGGCTCAGCCCGGCTGGCTTGACCCGGAACTGGCCACGCTCACCCGGGATCGGTTCTCCGATCCGGCGTGGATCTTCGAGCGCAAGCTGGATGGCGAGCGGTGCCTGGCGTTCAGATCCGGCGGAACGGCCCGGCTGATGACCCGCAACCAGAAAGAGGACACCGGCACCTACCCCGAGCTCACCGGGGCCCTGGGCGCTCAGCGGGCCGACGACTTCATCATCGACGGGGAGATCGTCGCCTTCGACGGCAGCCAGACCAGCTTCGCGCGGCTGCAGCAGCGCCTGGGCGTCCGCCATCCCGGCCCGGACCTGCTCGCGGCCGTGCCGGTCCTCTACTACATCTTCGACGTGCTGTGGGCCGATGGCCGCGACGTGCGCCCGCTGCCGCTGCGGGAGCGCAAAACGATCCTGCGCGACCTGCTGACCTTCACCGGTCCGCTGCGCTTCACTGAGCACAAAGACACCGACGGCGAGGCCTATTTCCGCCAGGCGTGCGCCAGCGGCTGGGAGGGGCTCATCGCCAAGCGCGCCGACGCGCCCTACCGCGCGGGCCGGAGCCGGGACTGGCTGAAGTTCAAGTGCGAGAGCGGCCAGGAGTTCGTCATCGGCGGCTTCACCGATCCGCGCGGGAGCCGGACCGGGTTCGGCGCGCTGCTGCTGGGCTACTACGACCCCGGTCACCAGCTCGTCTACGCCGGCAA
>PLIQ01000211.1 GCA_003140115.1 Actinomycetota bacterium
CCAAAGCCGGAAAGATTGTCGTCAAACCGGGCTGTGACCTGAAGTCGCCGCACGAACTTCGGTCCGACCCTGTCGAGGCCGAGGCACTGAAGGTCCGGCTCGGCGATCTGCACCGGGCGAAGATCCGGCTCGCTGATGAGGTGCTCGTAGTCGGCGACTACATCGGAGACAGCACCCGAGCCGAAATCGCCTACGCCCGGTCGCTGGGCAAGCCCGTGCGGTTCACGCACCCCGAAGTCGACCCTGACGCCTGACCGCCCGCTGCCACCTCGACAACCAGGGCCGGCAGCCCGCCGCCTGACCCTCTCGCGGTGGCTTCGGCCGCCGCCCACCCCAAACCCTCCGCAGGCATCCCTTGGGATTGATCATCTAGGTCTGCGCGGACCTTGAGTCTGGCCGCGCGGTCAGGGGGCGCGGGACGGCGGAGGTGTTTCCCGATCCCGCAGGGGCTTGGACCCGGCGGATCATGCTTCATCACATTCCCGGAGAACAGGGGCAGCTCCAGCCAGATCGCCGGATGGTCGTCCGGTCATGCCTGATCTGGCAGTTACGGAAGGTAGCTGACGCCGGTGATCGCGTCGTCAGGGCCTGGGTGCGGAAGCGTGAGGCCGCTGGTCCTCGCTGGCATGGCGAGTACCAGCGGGAAGGCGTCGTGGAGGTCAGGCGATCCGGCCGGCGTAGCGGCGCTTGAAGCCGTCGCGCGTGTTAGCGGTGATGATGACGTCGTAGTAGCCGTAGGCGTCCGTTGGCCAGTCGACCGCCTGTGAACTGCCGGAGTGGACGGTCACGGTCAGCTCCCGGCCCTCGTAGTCGTTCGGCGTGAGCGTGTAGACGACCTCCTGCTGCCCCTCGTCGGCGAGCTCGATCCGCAGCGCGGGTGAGGGCCCGCGCCGCGGGGCGGCGGTAACGACCGGGACCGGGCCGCTGTCCTGGCCCGCCGGGATGACCTCGCCGGCGAAGCTGGTGAGGAAGCCGTCAGGGCCGTAGACCGAGAAGGCGTACTGGCCGTCGGTCGTCGTGGTGTCCCAGACGTAGCTGCCCGGAGAGCCAGCGAGGACGGTCACCGGCGTGGCGGTGAAGGGCTTATAGGCATCGGGGTAGACCAGGAAACCGACGCCCACCTTGCCGGTGTTCGTCAGCGTCGCGGTCACCTGGCCGCTCGGCCGGTCGACCAGCGCGTCCGCCTGCGGCTGGTGGTTGCTGGGCCGGTGCGGGCGGCTGCCGGGTTCCTGGACCGGCATCTGCTGGTCGCCCTCGGGCGGCGTCGCGGTCGAGCCGCCGGTCTCCTGCGAAAGCGCCCAGGTCTCATCGAGACCCGGGATGTTGTCCGGGATCGAGAAGTCCGGATGCGCGAAGTCGAACGCCGCCGTCAGGTCGCCAGTTACCGACGCGCGCCAGGAGGTGATGTTCGCCGGCTGCACCCCGGTCCAGGCCGCCAGGAACTCGAACATCGACGTGTGGTTGTAGACGTTGGAGTCGACGTAGCCGCCCCTGGTCCACGGCGAGCAGATGATCATCGGGACCCGCGTGCCCAGGCCGATCGGCAAGCCGTCGATGTACTCGTCGGCGACGCTCGCCTCAGGGAAGGGCGGGAGCTGGTGGTCGAAGAACCCGTCGTGCTCGTCGTAAGTGATGAACACCGCCGTCGAAGCCCACAGCTCCGGGTCGGAGAACAGCGTCCGGAGCACGGTGTTCACGTAGTGGGCGCCGTAGTCGGGGGTGTAGGCCGGGTGCTCGCAGTACCCCGCCGGCGCGACGATCCACGACACTTGCGGCAGGGTGCCGTTGCGGACGTCGCGGATGAACGACGACAGCACGTACGCGGCGTGCGTCTTGCTTAGCGGCGGCGCTCCGGCGGCGGTCTGCCAGGGCACGACCGACCCGCGGATCGCGAGCTCGCTGGTGCCGCCCTCGCGGCTGTTCGTGCTGTTGTACTGCTGGTAGAACCAGAGCGGGTTGTCGCCGAAGTCCCCGAGGAAATAATCGGGGTAGCTGCCGCTATCACCCACCTGGTTGTTGGCGTACACACGCCAGCTGATCCCGGCCGCCTGGAGCAGTTCTGGGTAAGTGGTGATCTCGGGGGTGCCGGCGTCGGGCCCGAAGTCGACCTCGTAATCGTTAGGGTTCGAGATCCAGCCGCCGGACGTACCCGCCCAGAAGTACATCCGGTTGGGGCTGGTGGGCGCCATGATCGCCTGATGGTAGCCGTCGCAGATCGTGAACGTGTCGGCGAGCGCGTACTGGAAGGGGACGTCGTCGCGCGTGAAGTACCCCATCGTCTCTTCGGTCTTGGCCGCCACCCAGTCGTTCCACGCTCCGTTATTCCAGGCCTCGTGGTCGCCGTCCCAGCTGTGGTCCAGATCCGGGTCGGTCTGGTCGGTGAGATGGTAGGGCAGCAGGTAGCCGAGGTCGGTGCGCTTGGAGTCCGGCTGCTGGAAGATCGTCCGGCCGTCCGGGTAAGTGAGGATCTGCTTGTCCCCGAAGCCGCGCACGCCCCGAAGCACGCCGAAGTAGTGGTCGAAGGACCGGTTCTCCTGCATCAGGAGCACGACGTGCTTCAGATCCTTGATCGACCCGGTCAGGCGCCCGCGCGACGCGATGGTAGCGGCCTTCGCCTCCTGGGCGGGGCCGCCGACATCCAGTCCGGTAGTGACCGCGGCCGCCGCGCCGCTCACCGCAGCGGCGTACTGGAGGAACCGGCGCCGGGTGAACGGGGGCATCGGCAAGGCGCCTGCTTCGCCGGCGTGCTGGTCGCGGGGATTGCGCTCGCCGTCCATCATGTCTCCACTTCGATTTCGTTCACGTTCGTGTAGCAGGGGAAACGGAGAACGCGAACCATCCTCGTAACCTCAGGATGACACCGAGTAAAAAGGAGAGCAAGCAGTACATACCCGGAAGTAAATTCATCGACGGGTCATGAGCAGGTCATGAGCCTGCGACCGCCTCGGCGCTCCGCAGCAGGCAGGGCAGGCAGATTTCTGTGGGGATCGCCGCCGCGGACGCGGACTTGTGGGGATTCTGTGGGGACACGTCTGCGGGGCGGGGAGAAGTCATGAATGAACCGGTCATCGACCGTCCGGCGGCCTCCGCGAATCCAGAGCGTGAGCGAACCGAGCGATGCCGATTATTTGCTGATGATGCAGGGCCGGGTTGCCGTGGATAATCGGAACAGAATGTCCGTTTCAGTGCGCCAGAGGCGGTCGCAGGACGCGATCGCCTCTATGGTCCCGGTGAGCCCTGCCGCGGGGCGGTTCCGCAGGCGTTGGTCCCGGGCGGCAAGGGCCAAGGTCACCAGTCCTGCCGCCACCCTCGCCTGGATCTCGCCGTGATCCGTCCCGCACTACAGATGGGCAGCGGCTGGGCACAATGGGATGCCGCTACAGAATCGCCTGTTACGAGCGGCCGCGAGCGCAGGACACCGCCGCGCCCGAACCACCCAGATCGTCGGGTCCGAGCGCACCTCGAGGTCGCGATGCGTAATCACGGCTCCCGCAAGTCGGCGGTCAGCC
>PLIQ01000063.1 GCA_003140115.1 Actinomycetota bacterium
GAACAGCAGCATGTACCACGATTTCTCGCGCTGCAGCGACGGGCGGCGGAACGGTGCGGGGTGTCCGACGGACAGCGCGACCAGATGGTCGACGCGGCCGGGCACGAGAGAGGCGAGCCCCCAGGCGAGGGCTGCGCCCCAGTCGTGGCCCACGATATGGGCCTTGGCGATGCCGAGGTCGGCCAGGATGGCCAGGACGTCCCCGGCCAGGAGGGAAAGCGAGTAGGCCTGCACCGGCTCGGGCTTGTCCGAGCGCCCGTATCCGCGCAGATCAGGAACCACGACCTGGAACCCGGCCCCGGCCAGCGCCGCTACCTGGTGCCGCCAGAGACGGCCAGAGTCGGGAAAACCGTGCAACAGCACGACCGGCTGTCCCTCCCCCGTGACCTGGTACTCGATGCCGACCCCATCGACGTCCACCCGGCCCATCTGGCCTCCTTCTGCTGCGTATGACCCACGGTACCGGCGGGAGCGAACCACGCCGACGGCCGTTCGGCTGGATACCGGGACGCCGCGCGCGGAAACCCAATAGCCTTAGCAGCGATGAACGCCACCTCGCCGCCCGCCGCGAACCTGTACCTCGTGGTCGGGTATGACGGCTCACCTCCTGCCATCCGGGCGCTCGACGCCGCGGTCAGGCTGCTGCACGATCGGCCCGGCAGCATCGAGGTGGTGTACGTCGCCCACCTGCCCAGCATCGACATGCTGTCGGCAGGTGCCGTAGTCGAAGTGGAAGCCAGCTTCGACGAGATCGCGCAGGATCTGCGCACGGCGGCCAGCGAGCGGCTGCGCGGCAGCGAAGAGCGCTGGCGGTTCGAGCGGCGCGAGGGCCTGATCCCGGAAGAGCTGATCGCCGCCGCCGAGAGCATCCGCGACGCCCACCCCGGCGACACGGCGGTGATCGTGGTCGGGAGCTCGTCGCATGCCATGCACCGCGTGATCGGATCGGCCGCCGTCAGCCTTGCCCGCCGCTCACCGGTGCCCCTCGTCATCGTGCCTTAGACGCCGGAGCTCGTGAGGATGACGAGTTGCTGGGTGGCTCGGGTCATCGCGACATAGCGGTCGACCGCTCCTTCGATACCCCCGCCGAACGCCGCTGGGTCGATCAGGACGACCAGGTCGAACTCGAGCCCCTTCGACAGCTCCGGGGTCAGCGACCGGACGCGGGACGTCGCCCGGAACGTGGGATCACCGATGACGCAGGCGATCCCCTCGGCATGCGCCGCGAGCCAGGCGTCGAGGATCGAGCCCAGCTCCGACGCATGCCCGTGCCTGACCGGGATGCCGTTGCTGCGGATGGAGACCGGCACGTTGGCGTCCGGGAGCACGGCCCGGATGACCGGCTCGGCCTCCGCCATGACCTCCTCCGGCGTCCGGTAGTTGATGCTCAGGGACGCTAGGTTGATCGGGTCGAACCCGATCCGCTCGAGCCGTTCCTGCCACGACTCCGTGAACCCGTGCCTGGCCTGGGCACGGTCCCCGACGACGGTGAAGCTCCGGGACGGGCAGCGGAGCAGCAGCATTTGCCACTCCGCGTCGGTCAGTTCCTGGGCCTCGTCCACGACGACGTGCGCGAACGGGCCGGCCAGCAGATCCGGGTCGGTGCGCGGCAGTGCGGCCTCATTGACCAGGGCGTCCTGGAAGTCCTCGCCGCGCAGCATNNGTCACCAGACCCGTGCCGTATTCGTCGTCCGCGGCCTCGATCAGGTTGTCGAGGACCAAGCCCATCTGCTCGCGTTCAGCGGCGACCGCGGCGTCATACCGGCGCCTACGTCGTGATGCCTGCGGGTCGCCGAGCCGCCGCCGGGCCGCGTCCAGGAGCGGCAGGTCGGACACCGTCCAGGCCTGGGCGTCCTCGCGCTGCAGCTTCGCAGCGTCATCGGGGCTGAGCCAGGGAGCGCACATCCGCAGGTAGGCGGGTACCGACCACAGGTCCGCGACCAGGTCAGCCGCTTCGATCAGCGGCCACGCGCGGTTGAGGGCGGTGAGCAGCTCCGTGTTCTGCAGCAACGACTTGCGGAGCAGGTCAGCCGAGACGTCGCCGTCGTGGGAGTCGATCAGGATGCTGATCAGCTCCTCCAAGATCTGTACCCGCGACTCGTTGTGCGGAGTGCCGGGTTCTGGTGCTTCAAACGCCCGCGCCCAGTCATCGGCGCTCAGCCAGATGCCGGACCAGGGAGTCTCGACCGTCATCCCCTGCGCGGGCGGCTTCTCGTAGAACCTGACGGCCGCCTCGATCGCCTTCACCAGGTTCGCGGACGATTTCAGCAGGGCCACGTCCGGGTCGGCCTCGATTCCGGCCGTGGCTCCCTCGGCGACGAGGTCCCGCAGGGTGGCGGTCTGCACGCCCTCCTCGCCGAGGCTGGGCAGGACGTCGGAGACGTAGGCCAGGTAGGGCTGGTGCGGACCGACGAACAGCACGCCGCCCTGGCGGTGACCGAGGCGAGGGTCGGAGTACAGGAGATAGGCGGAGCGGTGCAAAGCGACCACGGTCTTGCCCGTACCCGGACCGCCGTCGACGACGAGGGCGCCGCGAGACCCGGCGCGGATGATGGCGTCCTGGTCGGCCGCGATGGTGCCGAGCACGTCTCGCATCCGGGCCGACCGGTTGCTGCCCAGGCTGGCGATGAAGGCGGATTGGTCATCCAGCGCGGCGTGCCCTTCAAACCCGTCCGCGGTGAACACCTCGTCCCAGTAGTCGCTGACCCGGCCCCGGGTCCAGCGATACCTGCGGCGGCTGGCCAGACCCATCGGATTGGCGTGGGTCGCTCCGAAGAACGGCTCCGCCGCGCGGGAGCGCCAGTCGAGCAGCAGCCGGCGGCCCGCGCTGTCGGAGAGGCCAAGGCGTCCGATGTACACGGGCTCGGGGTTGTCCGCGCTGACTATGTGCCCGAGGCACAGGTCCAAACCGAACCGACGCAGGACGCGTAGCCGAGCGGTCAGCCGGTGGATCTCCAGGTCCCGGTCCATCGCCGCCTGGCCTATGCCGCCGGCCGCCTGGCGCTCGGCATCGATGCGGTCGGACAGGTCGGCGATCGACTGCTCGAGGCTCTCCGCGATGGCCGCGAAGTGCCGCTCGTCGTCGGCGATCAGCGCCGGGTCGGCCTTGCGGGCGAGCCGCTCGGGAAGATCAAACGCGCTGGTAGTCCGCCGATTCACGCCATCAGCTCCGATCTGCGCATGTCGCGACCCCCATATCTCCGCAGGTTCTGGCCCCGGCCGACCATTCTGCGGCACGACCCGGGTCTTGCCGCAAGCCCCCCGGCACGCTATATGTTGAAAGTGGGGAGGAGTGCGTGATCTCCTTTCCCGTATCGTCCGGTGTGAACGGATAAGCCCTTCGCGAAGCGGCGGTACCGTCGGGCCAGGGATGACGTGGGCCCGGCACCCCGCAGGTGCCGGGCCCACATTCCTCGACAGGCCTGCCGGTGGCTCAGACGGCGCGGACGTGGGTGGCCTGCGGACCCTTCGGGCCCTGGGCTACCTCGAACTCCACGTGCTGGTTCTCCTCGAGGCTGCGGAAGCCGTAGCCATCAATCTCGGAGTAGTGCACGAAGACGTCCGGTCCGTCGCTGCGGGAGATGAAGCCGTAGCCCTTCTCCGCGTTGAACCACTTGACGGTTCCCTGTGTCATGTCGCTCCTTACAGGGGCTGGATACGGGTCCGCACCGTGCGGCACCCGGGCCGGTTCTCGACGCGACTTTCCCCAGATCCCTGAAGCGGCGCGCCCGCAACATCGTTCTCCGCGAGCGTGCAAGTAACACGAACACACAAGACAACTACGACCAGCCAGCACAACCGATCCGGCGCCCGGTTCATTCCCGCCCGCCCGCGGTCACGTGACGTCACGACTTGCCAGCGGTCAGGAAAGCGTGGATCTCGGATGCCATATCGTGGACCTGCTGGGTAAGAAGAGTATTGGACGCCACTTCTTCAGATAGCTTGGCCTCGACATCCTCTATCTGCTTTTCCTGTTCCGCGATAGCCGCCAGAGTCAGTTCCAGGTTCCGCTCTGACCGGTTCGCGGCGGCCGCCACCAGAAATCCGATGAACAGCTCTGCGACTGTCGTAACAAGGTTCAGCGGGAAGTTGAATGCCGTGCCCGTAAACCAGCCCGGTAGGAAGTTAGCATTGGCGCTGACGACGTGCACGGCGAAGAGCAGCGTCCACCCGACCACCAACACGAGCCAGACCATAATATTGGTCGGCCGCCCCATTGCGGCAGAAACATAGTCCGCTATTCGATCGAAAATCGATTCTTTATCGGCGGGTGCGTTTACCGGTGTCATTGTGTTCCTTATGGGTGCGTGGTCTTCCAGACATCAGGCCCAAGCAGCGGCAGGATCGACCCACCATGGCCGAAGACGATGAATCCGGTTCTGTAGCCATTCGACCCATCGGCCGTCCAAGGCTCATTCAGGATAACCATGCCGTCGCGCCTCATCGCGCGTGGAGTACGCCCGTCGCCTCCCGCACCGGACGCGGCGCCGGTACCCTGGCCTCCGTCGGGCGCGATCTGGGAAACGGGCGGACAGATGAGCGTGGATGAGCGGATCGAACGGTCCAGGCTGCTCTACGAGCAGGCGCTGTTCGAGAGCGATGCCGGGGCGCTGACGGCAGCCGAGCGGGAACTGGATGGCGTCGAGGCCGATCTGGCCGTGGCCCGGGGGCGGGTTATCCACGGCCGGTTCCTCGAGCAGCGGGCCGAAGACCCTGAGCAGGCCCGTGAGGATCCGCGTGAGCTGGCGTTGTTCGAGCGCGCCGCCGAGCTGTACCGGGCGCGCGGCGACGTGCGGGGTGAGGCCGAGTCGCTGTTCTGGGTGGGCTGCTGTCACCAGCTGGTCCGGCGCGACAACGAGCCGCGGTTCCGCTGCTCTGGCGGTCGCTGGAGCTGGCGACCGAGGCCGACGACCCGTTGACCATGTCCGAGGCGCTCCGGCACCTGGGCATCGCCGAGCATGCCGCGGGCCGACTCGGGGCGGCACGCCTGCACCTGGAGGAATCGACGCGGCTGCGGCGCGAGATCGGTGCCTGGCCCGGCGTGGCCTCGAACCTGGTGGGGCTGATCTACATCGCGGCCGGGCAGGACCGCCGCGAGGACGCGCTGGCACTGGCCGAGGAGGCCCGCGCGATCGCCGCGGCGAATGGCGCGCAGGGCCTCCTGCGCCAGATCGATGAGGCCCGCGCGCAGTTGTAGGCCACGTGCAGTTNNACGTGCAGTTGTAGGCCACGTGCTGGCGGGCTGCGGTTGCTCGGTCGGGTCAGGCTTGGCCGGTCGCTTCGGGCCCGGCCTCGGGTTCCGGCTCCGTGTGAGCCGGCCCGGCCGGAGCGGAGTCCTGGTGGACGGGCTCCTGGTGGACGGGCNNCCTGGTGGACGGGCTCGGCGCGAGCGGGCTCGTGGTGAGCGGGCTCGCTGTGAGTCGAGGCTGCGCGGGCCGGGTTGAACAGGCGCTCGGCCACGCTGATCAGCCGGTCGGCCCGGTCGCGGACCTGCTCGAACCGCTGCAGGACCTGCTCGACCCGGTCCTGCAGCCGGTCGGCGGGATCCGGCCGCGGATCGGTCCGGTACGGGCCGGAGGAATCGTAGTGGTGCCCGCGAAGAGGGCGGGGGGCCGAGGGGGCCGCGGCGGTCGCGGGGGGTGGGGCACCCGGTGGTGTCGGTGGTCATGGCGGGGCTCGTCGTCGGTCAGGTCCCAGGCCTCGTCAGCGGCCTCCTCGGCCCGGTCGGCGGCGTCCTCGGCGTGTTCGGCCCGCTCCCGCGCCTGCTCGGCCAGGTCGTGCGCCCGCTCCGCCAGCCGGCGAGCGTGGTCGGCAGCGGCGCGGGCCTCGTCGGCTCGCCGCTGAGCTTGGGCGATGGCCTCATCGTCGCCCCATTCGCGGGTCAGATCGGCCGCTTCCTGAGTCAGGTCCGCGGCTTCGTCCGCCTGGTCGGCGGCCTCTTCGGCGTGTTCGGCCCGCTCTCGCGCCTGCTCGGCCAGGTCGTGCGCCCGCTCGGCCAGCCGGCGGGCCTGGTCGGCTTGCTCGGCTTGCTCGCGGGCGAGCGCCTCGGCCTCGCGGGTCCCCGCCTCATCCGGGGCCTCACCAGCGCCCTGTTCATCGACCAAGTCGTCGTGGAGGTCATCAGTGGCGTCGTGCTCGTCTTGCACCGCGTGCCGGGCCACGCTATACGGCTCGCCGGTCTGCGACATGCGCTGGCGGGCGGCGATCTTCCGGGCTTTGTCCTGAGTCATGATCGTTTCTTCCCTGGCGAGACGGCCCGCGTCTGCTCGCCATGGTGAACGGTCATGCCATGACAAGATGAGGCACCCGAGTCTTGGACCCTTGTCCTCGTTGCCGCCGACGGCGCGGGCCGATTGGCGACTCGGAAGCGGGCAGGTGGTGCGCTGCCACTGTGACCAGAGTACTTCACGATATAACGCGTCGCAAGAACTTTGCCGGGCCGTCTTTCCGGGCTTATCGTCCGGGCCGTCTTTCCGGGCTTATCGTCCGGGCTTATCGTCCGGGCTTATTCTCGGGGCTTATTCGCCGGTCGAGCCGTCCAGGCGCTCCCTGAGCAGGTCGGCGTGCCCGTTGTGCCGCGCGTACTCCTCGATCATGTGGGTCATCACCCAGCGCAGGGACACCCAGCCGCTGTGCCGGAAGCCCTTGACGTCGAAGGACGGCGCCGCGGCCACCAGCGCCCGCGCATGATCGCACTCGGCCTGCCAGATCCGGAACGCCTCGGCCACGTCGGCGGTCGCCACGTCACGGAACGCGGCCTCCCAGTCCATGTCCGGCGCGAAGATCGTGGCCATCTCCTCACCGCCCAGCACGGGACGGAACCAGTTGCGCTCTACCTCGGCCATGTGCCTGACCATGCCCAGCAGGGACAGGCTGGAGGGCGGGACGGCTTGCTGCCGCAGCTGCTCTTCAGTCAGCCCGTCGCACTTGAAGGCCAGGGTGGCGCGCTGGAAGTCCAGGAACGCCGTCAGGGTGGTTCGTTCGTCCGCTTCGAACGGCGGGTGTACGCGTTCGAGAGTCATGCCGCCATCTTTATCACCCGCCTTGGTCACCCGGACGTGGCGGCTCGGGCTCTCTGGGGTCCGGGGGATTCTGGGGGTTCAGGCCTGGCCGTTGACGAAGGCGACGATCTGGTCCAGTCCGGGTCGGTAGCCGCCGGTGGTGTCGACCTCAATCGAGGGGGCGTCGAGCGAGATCGGGGTGAACACCGGGGGGCCGGGCGGGCGGTTCGGGCCGGGGTCGGCGTGCGCGCGGCGGCGCGGGTTGTCCCGCGTGCGCCGCGTGATCCGGCGGAACGCCAGGTCACCGTCCACGACGCAATGCACGATCCGGAGCCGGGCCAGGTCCAGCAGCGGTTCCAGCCGCGGCCGCCACACGTGGTCCTGGAACGCCGCCTCGGCCACGGTGGTCACCCCGGCGCGTACCAGGAGTTCGAGCACGCCGAAGAAGACCGGCAGCGTCTTGACCGTCAGCTCGTCGCCCGGCCCGGGTACGAAGCCCGAGGCCGCGGGACCGAAGGTGGCGTGCACCATCCCTTCCTTGATCTCGTCGCGGCAGATGGCCGGGCATCCCACCGCCGACGCGATCGCGTGGGCTAGCGTGGTCTTTCCCGACCCCGCCGGGCCGCTGACGATGATGAGCGTGGGAAGCGGGGCCACCTGGCAGTTATACGTAAGGGTGCGCACCGGAGGCAACAGCGGTGGCGGCGAGCGGGGGTGGGACGGGGACGGGCGGGGAAGAACTGATCACTGTGGGGTTGCGGCTTACTCCTGAGGAGCCCGAAGCGGGGCCGTGGCGTGCGGAGCTGGTGAGCGAGGTGGCCAGCACCGTGATGCGACGCGGCCGGGAGCGAGGGGCCGACGACCGGCCGGTCGTGCTGGCCGTCGACGGCCGCAGTTCCAGTGGGAAGACGACGCTGGCGGCACGGCTCCGGGAGGCCGTGGCGGGATCGGTGGTGGTGCACACCGACGACATCGCCTGGTCGCACTCCCGGTTCGGCTGGGCCGATCTGCTGGTCGACGGCATCCTAGTGCCCGCGCGGGCCGGGCGGGCGGTGGCGTTCCGGCCGCCGGCCTGGGAAACGCGGCAGCGGCCGGGGGCGATTGAGGTCCCGACGGGCTGCTCGCTGCTCATCATCGAGGGCGTTGGGGCAGCCCGCCGGGAAAGCACCCACCTGACCGATGCGGCGATCTGGGTCCAGGCCGACGAATCCGAGACCGAGCGCCGCAACCTGGCCCGGGTCGGGCAACCGGGCGGGTCGGCCACCGCGGCGGATTATCGCGCCTGGATGGCCGAGGAGGTACCGTTCCTCGCCGATCAGCGGCCCTGGGAACGCGTCGACCTCGTCGTCTGCGGCACCCCGCGGATCGCCTGCGATCCGGCGACCGAACTCCTGGTCGCGCCGCCCCCGGCCGCGGTGCGGATCGTGCGGGCCTCGCCGGGCCTGGTCTGGCGGGCGTACCACGCGGACCAGGCCGCCGGCACGGTCCGGGCGTTCCTTCGCCCCGACAGCCGGTGGTTCGTGGCGTTCGAGGACGGCCGGAGCGACAGCTACCGGTCGTTGCTGGCGGCCGTCGCCGGCAATCTCGGCGCGGATCTGTACGCCACCGCCGACGAGCGCGACGACGAGAGCCTGGACCGGCTCGCCCGGCTCGGCTTCACCGTGCACCGGCGGGAGAGCAGCTACGTGATCCCGGTCCGCCCGGCGGCCGCCCCCGAACCACCGGACATCGTCATCATCTCGGCCGCCAATGCGGACGAGGACGACCTGCGACGGCTGGATGACACGCTGCGTCAGGACGTGCCGGGCACGGCGGGATGGACCTGGGATCCAGGTGACTTCCGGGAGGAGACGTTCGACTCGGCCGAGTTCGACCCCGCGACGTACTTGGTCGCGGTCGACGTGGAGAGCGGCCGGTACGCCGGGCTGGTCCGGGTCTGGAACAACCCTGGACGACCGCGACTGGGCCTGATCGGAGTCACCCGCCCGTACCGTCGCCGCGGCCTGGCCCGCGCCCTGCTGGCCCGCGCGTTCGGGGTCCTGCACCTGCGGGGCCAGGCGGTGGTCACCGCGGAGGCCGATGACACCAACCTCGCGTCCAGGTCGCTGCTGCTGGGCCTGGGCGCCCGACGCGAGGGCGGCTCGGTGGAGTTCATCAGGCGCGCACATCGACCGTAGCGGCGGGTGGGACCATTGGAGCCGGAGGTGGCCGGGCATGTGGGAGCGGCTGGAGCGGCGGGAGATCGACCGCCTCCGCCCGTCCCCGGCTAGCACCGCGGGTGACCGGCCGCGGCCGGACCGGCCCGCCGGGACGGACCTGTTGCCGCAGATCCAGCACATCGTGGTGCTGATGATGGAGAACCACTCCTACGACAACTACTTCGGGCTGCTCGCCGGACGGGGCGAGGGCCTGCCTCTAGGACCCGACGGCGACCCGGTCGCGGTCAACTATCTGCCGAACGGCCGTGCGTTCCGCGCCCACGCACTGACCTCGACCTTCCAGACCGAAGGCAATCCGACCCAGACCTGGCACGCCAGCCACCTGCAGTACGGCGACGGCGGCTGCAGCGGCTTCGCGAGCAGCGTCGCCGCCACCGTGCCGGGCGGCGACCCCGGGGTCCCGATGGGCTACTGGACTGAGCGCGACCTGCCGTTCTACTACGGATTGGCCCGGACCTTCCCGCTGGCCGATCACTGGTTCTGTTCGTGCCTGGGCCCGACGTACCCCAACCGGAGGTTCCTCATCTCGGGCACCGCGCACGGGCTCATCGACGACCTGGCCTGGGACGTGGTCGACTATCCCGAGGCGGGCACGATCTTCGACGCGCTGACCGACCACGGCATCTCCTGGGTCAACTACCACAACGTGCGCCCGGTCCTGGTCCTGCTCAAGCGGTTGCTGGGCGGCCGTGTCCTGACCGCCGTGCGGCGGCTAGCCCAGGTCGGCCGGTGGCTGCCGCGGGTGTTCAACCGGGCCGTGGGCAACAAGTCGTTCACCGCCGACGTGTACCCGCTGGGACTGGCCCGGTGCCTGCTGCACCTGCGGACGGTCAAGCAATTCTTCGCCGACGCGGACGCGGGCACGCTGCCCGGGGTCAGCATCGTCGACCCGGACTTCGGGGCGTTCTCCGAGGAGAACCCGCAGGACATCGCCAAGGGCGAGTCGTTCGCCGCGGAGGTCATCAACCGGGTCATGCACGGCCCGGCCTGGCCGCACACGCTGCTGATCTGGCTTTACGACGAGCACGGCGGGTACTACGACCACGTCCCGCCGCCCGCGGCCGTGGCACCCGACGGCGTGCCCGCGCGCAACTATCAGCTGAGCCTGCCGTCCTGGCTGCGGCGGCTGCTGCGCCCGGTGTTCGGCAAGGCATTCGCGGACCTGGAGAACATCGACGCGGGCCCCTCCGATTACACCCGGTACGGGTTCCGTGTCCCGGCCGTCGTCGTCTCCCCGTACGCCCGCCCGGGTTACGTGTGCACCACCACATTCGATCACACCTCGATCCTCAAGCTGATCGAGCAGAAGTGGAACCTGGCCCCGCTGACCCGCCGGGATGCGACCGCCGCGTCCCCGCTCGACGCCCTGGACCTGGACAGCGAGCCGGCCTTCGCCACTCCCCCGCCCCTGCCCGCCCCCAGGCTGGCCTGGGGATCTTGGGCGTCCCGAGTTGCCCCACCCGGCGGCCCCGCGCATACTTCTGCAGTGCGGGAGAATCGGGAGTAGGGGAACTTGCCGCGGGAGAGCCGGGAGGGCAGGTCAACG
>PLIQ01000450.1 GCA_003140115.1 Actinomycetota bacterium
GTGCTTGCGCGGGTGGTGCTTGCCTCGGTGGGCATCTCGCGGCTCCTTTTTAAGCGAAGGAATATTCTTTTTTGATAGCGTAGCGATCGGGGCGCGGCTGTTCAAGAGGGAATATTCCTTCTGTTTGGTGGTAGGGTGATGTCCATGCCTAGGATCAGCGAGGAGCGCCGGGAGGCCCGGCGCGAGCAAGTCCTCGAGGCGGCCCGCGCCTGCCTGCAAGAGCACGGTCTCGAAGCCGTGTCGATGGAGATGATCATCGCCCGCTCCGGGCTGTCGACCGGTGCCGTCTACGGCTACTTCAAGGGCAAGGACGAGCTCATCAACGCCGTCGTGACCGAAGGAACGGCCGCGATGGGGCGCCGGCTCGTCCCGATCCTGCGGGACCCCGAGCCGCCGCCGCTGCCCGAGCTGGTGGATCGGCTGCTGGGGACGATAGCGGAGTTCGGCCAGGGTAAGCGTGATGGCATCGACCGGCTGCTCATCTCGCTCCACGGCTGGAGCCACTCCCAGAGCAATCCCGAACTCAGGGAGCTCACGCGCGTCGCCTACCGCAGGCAGCGAGAGTTGTTCGCCGACGTCGTGCGGCGGTGGCAGGCGGCCGGGACGTTCGACCCCGGCGCCGATCCGGACGGGATGGCGGAGCTGCTGCAGACGATAATCCTGGGGTTCGTCGCCCAGCGGGCACTGGCCGGAGACGCCGACGTGCAGGCGCACGTCGGCGCCCTGGAGGTACTCGCCGCTGGCGCCGGGCCCAGGTAACACGGTGCTTAGCTGACCCGATCTACACGTTCGGTACAAGCCCGGGCCGCAACCGACCACTCAATCCTCACGGCTGCCGCTGAGCAGTTCGGCCATGAACTCCTCGTGTGACATCGCACCGGGACGGCCAGCAGCTACCCACTCGTCGTGCCCCTGCAACACGGCATTGGCTTCGGCCGCATCCAGATCCTCCGCCGACGCGCGACGTTCAAGTGCCCTCAATCGCCGGTATTCGTACATGGGCAGCACCACGGCTGTCTCACCACCAAGGTGAATGAGGTCAAGCTGCTCGTGGCAGCGGTTGTGGTGAGCGAAGGGGGTGTGTTTCCGAGGAAGGGGCTTGTGAATTTGCGCATAAGCGCTTCCGCGGAGACGTTGTATGACCGATAGCGAACGGCTTGGCCAGCCCTGACCCGGGTGCGGGGGCGGGCGGCGCGGCGAGCAAGCTGGTTGCGGGAAGGACACTACGCACGCACGCCGGAGAGACGTTATGGGACAGAGCTTTAGCCTGGGGCGGATTCGCGGGATCCAGATCGGCGTGAACTGGAGCGTGCTGCTCATCGTGGCGCTGCTGGCCTACGGGCTGGCGGCCGGGCAGTTTCCGGCCGAGGTGCCGCACCGGCCGGAGGCGGAATACGTGGTGGCCGCCATCGTGACCGCGGTGGCTTACATGGCGTCCCTGCTCGCGCACGAGCTGGCGCATTCGCTGGTGGCGCGGCGGAACGGGGTCCAGGTCGAGGGGATCACGCTGTGGTTGCTGGGCGGGGTGTCCCGGCTGCAGGGCGAGTTTCCGAATCCGGGCGCCGAGCTCCGGGTCGCGGGGGTCGGGCCGTTGACGAGCCTGGTCCTGGGCGCGATCTTCACGCTGGTGGCCTGGCTGCTGCACGGATCGGGCACCGGCGGTGTGGCAGTGGCGGCGCTGGCCTGGCTCGGCGGCATCAACATCCTGCTCGCGGTGTTCAACGTGATCCCGGCCGCTCCGCTGGATGGCGGGCGACTGCTGCAGGCGGTGGTGTGGGCTATCACCAAGGACAAGCTCAAGGCGGCGATGTGGGCCGCACGGGCCGGGCAGGTGCTGGGGTGGGCGCTGATCGTGGTCGGCGGCTATCTGGTGCTGGCCCTGCGGGACTACAGCTGGCTGTGGTTCGTCATTCTCGGCTGGTTCTTGACCAGCGCGGCCACCGCGGAGAACCAGCAGGCGGTGGTGCAGTCCCGGCTGCGCACCGTGGCCGTGCGGGAGATCATGACCGCCAACCCGGTCACCGTGCCGGCCTCGGCCACGGTCACCCGGTTCCTGCACGACCTGCTGCCGTGGCTGCGGCACTCGGCCTTCCCGGTGGTGGACGACGACGGGCAGACCGTGGGGCTGGTGACCGTGCGGCGGGTCAACGCGGTTCCCGCGGACGAGCGTGACCGGACGACGCTGCGGCAGATCGCCAGCCCGCTGGCTGAGGTGGCGCGGGCTACCCCGGATGAGCCGGTGGCTGATGTGCTGCCGCGGCTCAACGGGGGTTCGGACGGACGGGCGCTGGTGTTCGACGGCGGACGGCTGGCCGGGATCGTGGCTCCGGCCGACATCAGCCGGGCGCTGGAACGGATCAGCGGTAACCGCGGGGCGTTCGGGTCAGCGGGGCGCTGGCGCAGGCCGTAACTCGGTGCCTGGCCCTGGATCGTTAGAACCGCTGGCCGCCTACGTCGGCCTGGTCGTGGGCGACGAGCCAGGTCAGCGCCTCGTGTAGCGCGTCCAGCGAGCTGTACCGGGGCGCGTAGCCGAGGACCTGACGGGCCCGGTCGATGCTCGCGGTGATGCTGCGGTCGGTGTGCTCCCGGGTGGTCCCGGCAGGGCCGGCCCCCGCGCGCTGCTCGAACTCAGTCCAGCCGACCAGGTCCAGCACCGGCTCTCGGCCGAACCACCGCGCGACCCCGGCCGCCAGGCCGCGCAGGGTCATCGCCTGCCCGGCTGCCACGTGGAAGCTGGCTCCGATCGCGGCCGGCCGGGACAGGGCGAGCTCGAAGGCCTGCGCCACGTCGTCGGCGTGCACATGGTGCAGGACACCGAGCCCGCGGTCCGGCAGCGCCAGCGGCTGACCCGTCGCCAAGTGCATCCAGACCGCTGGATCCAGGTTGCCGGCCGGCGTGATCACGTGCCAACCGGGCCCGCTGATGTGACCAGGGTGCAGGATCACCGCCGGGACACCGCCTGCCAGTGTCTCGCGGTGCAGCAGGGCCTCGATCTCCGCCTTGCCGGTGCCGTACTCGCCGTAGGCGGTCCGCGGCTCGTCCTCGGTGAGCGGCACCCGCAGCGCCGGGCCGTGCACCCAGATCGTTCCGCAGTGCAGCAGCAGCGGACGGGACGGGCGCAGCGCGTCGACGAGCTGGCCCGCCGAGGAGGCGGTGAAGCAGATCAGGTCGATGACCACGTCCGGCCGCAGCGCCGCGATCCGGGCCCCGAACGTCCCCGCAGCATCCTCCGCATCACGGTCCGCCCTGACCCGCGCGACCGCATTCCACTGCGGATTCGGGTGATACGGTTCGCGGTCCCCGCGGCTGACCGCGATCACCTCATGGCCACCGTCCGCCAGCCGCGGCACCAGGTACGTGCCGATGTGCCCGGTAGCTCCGATGACAACGACGCGGCCCATCCTCAGCAGGTCCCCTCAGCACAGACGGCAGGTCACGTCATCCTTGCATAGGAGCCAGCTCCCGGCTCTGGCGTCTTCGGCGGCGCACGTGAGTATATCCGGATGGGCCCTCCTGAGATATATTGGTGGTGAAGGAGGCGGCAATGGCCAAGACCCTGATCGATATCGATGACGAGTATCTCGCGGCTGCTCAGCAGGCGCTGGGCACCACTACCAAGAAGGACACGGTCAACGCTGCTCTCCGCGAGGTCGCCGCGCTAGCAGCCAGGCGGCGTGATCTGCAAAGGCTCACCTCGGGCGGTCTGCCCGATCTTGAAGACGAGGACGTGATGCGGGCCGCATGGCAGCGGTAGCACGCTACCTGGCGGACACCAGCGCGCTCGCCCGTCTGCGCCACCCGGGAGTGGCAGCGGTCCTGGCGCCGCTGATCGAGTCGGGAGTAGTGGCCACGTGCGGTGTCATCGAGTTCGAACTCAGATGGGCGACCCGCAGCGGCGCGGAATTCGACCAGGTGCGAACCGACCGCGACGCTGGCTATGAATGGCTGGCCACCCATGATGAGGACTGGCGGCGCGCGCTTGACGTCCAGGCTGCCTTGTGGCGCAGCGGGCGCATCCGAGCGGTCGGCCTGCCCGACCTGCTGATCGCGGCAGTAGCCGAACGAGAACGTGTCACCGTCCTGCACTACGACGGTGATTACGAGCTGATCGCGCAGGTCACCGGCCAGCCGGTGCAATGGGTGGTACCTCGCGGAACGGTTCCCTGATCTCGATCCATCAGGAATCGAGAAGCGCCACAGTGTGGCCGGGGCCTAACCTTCGGTGGAGGGTCGGCATGACACCGAGCCCTGAGCGTCAAGAAGGGAAGCCCGACAATGCCCGCGAAGAATGCCACGACCGAGTCCGGCGGCTTCAGCGCCGAGGAGCGTGCCGCGATGAAGCAGCGCGCGGCCGAGTTGCGCGCCGAGGGCAACAAGGGCGCCAAGAAGGCCGACGGCCTGCAGGCGGTCCTCGACAGCATCGCGGAGATGGCACCGGAGGATCGTGCGCTAGCCGAGCGCGTGCATGTGACGGTGACCGCGGCCGCCCCCGGGCTGTCGCCGAAGACCTGGTATGGGATGCCCGCGTACGCGAACACGGACGGCAAGGTCGTCGTCTTCTTCCAGAACGCGGGCAAGTTCAACTACCGCTACTGCACCCTGGGCTTCCAGGACGCGGCCAACCTCGACGACGGCGACATGTGGCCGGTGTCGTACGCGCTGAAGAAGTGGAGCCCCACGGTGGAGAAGAAGGTCACCGAGCTGGTGACGGCCGCGATCTCCTGACCGCTGCCGGCTCGGACGCGAACTCGCGAAGGTGCAACGTTCGCGGCCACTCAGTCGAGACAGAACTCGTTACCCTCGATGTCCTGCATCACGAGGCACGACTCGTTGTCGTCATCGGCAGGCAGGAGTCGCACGCGTACCGCGCCGAGCGGGACCAGTCGTGAGCATTCGGCCTCAAGTGCGGCCAGGCGCTCTTCACCCACGAGCCCGGTGCCGACCCGCACGTCAAGATGCAGCCGATTCTTGACGACCTTGCCTTCGGGAACGCGCTGGAAGAACAATCGCGGGCCCACACGTGAGGGATCAACGCATGCGAACGCTGAACCCTGCTGCTCAGGCGGCAGCGCGCGATCATAATCGTCCCAAGTAGCAAACCCCTCCGGTGGCGGCGGTACGACGTACCCCAGCACCTCGCACCAGAAACGAGCGACACGCTCAGGTTCTGCGCAGTCGAAGGTGACTTGGATCTGCTTGACCGACGNNTAATCGGCGGCTCATTCCTGCGTTGCCGCGCCTGCCACGATTCGCCACAGCGTGGCGTGGAAGCTGGCCCGCTCGGAAGGGGGGATGGCGGCGAGGCGATCGTTGATGGCTGCGTCCCGGGCGACGGCGACCTGCCTGACGATCTTGACGCCGGCCGGGGTGGCCTGCGGGATACGCACCCGCCGGTCGCGCTCGGAGGTGGTCCGGACGATGAGGCCGTCCTGTTCCAGCCGGTCGAGCAGCGGCACCAGGGTGGACTTGTCGATGCCGAGCTGGGTCGCGATTTCCAGCTGGGTGCGCTGCTCCTGGTCGCGGCTGATCAGCGCGAGCACCAGCCAGTCCCGCAGGTCAGCCAGGCCGGCATCGCGGGACACCTTGTTGAATGCCTCGCCCAGCGCGTCGGCGGCACGGTAGGCCAGCCAGGTCAGGTCATCGACTCCGGGAGCCGCCGCGGCAGCAGTCCGCGCGGCGGGCTTCGCGGGGGACTTCACTGCGGGCTTCGCGGGGGGATGACGCCTGGCGGGCATGGCTGAACTATACGAAGGCGGGCCCGGATCGTCCACCGCACGATCATCTTGCATAAGACGATCTGGTGTCATACGTTTGACGGGTCAGCATTCCATCCGCGTGCGCCGGGAGGACCGTCCATGATGACCGATCTCGAATCCCGCATCCGCCTGCTCGAAGACCGGGCCCAGATCAGCGAGCAGGTCATCCGGTACGCGATGGGTGTCGACCGCCGCGACTGGGCGATGTTCGCCGGCTGCTTCACCGACCCCGTCTACGCCGACTTCGCCAGCGGCGGCATCCCCGCCGCCATCGTCCCGCGCGCAGAACTGGTCGCGCGGGTGTCTACCGCCCTGAACGGGTTCACCACCACCCAGCACATCAGCCCCAACCACGTGATCGAGTTCGACGCCAGCGATCCCGACCGGGCCATCTGCCACTCCTATATGTACGCCCAGCACCTGCTGCGCGGATCAGGCAACGGCGAGTTCTACCTGCTTCGCGGCTCCTACACCAACCACATGCTGCGGACCCCGCAGGGCTGGCGGATCGAACGCATCATCCAGCACCGCAGCTGGGAATACGGAAACACCAGCGCCGTCACCGAAGCCATCGCCCGCTCCCAGGCACACGCGCCCGCGGTCAGGTAATGCGCCGGGGGTCTGTCAGCAGGACGCTCGGTCAGCAGGCTGGTCAGTCGCTGGTGGTGCAGGTGGCGCCGCCGACCGTCACCGTGATCCGGGCGCCGGGCGGGGGGCCGTTGAGGTAGATCAGGGCGTAGCCGGAGCCGTCGGTCTTGTAGCTGTGGGAGTAGCCGTCGGCAGTGGCGGTCGCCTCCTGGTCCGGCTGGTTGGAGTGCACGTAGACGTTGTTCTCGTCGCGGGCGGCGTTATACACGCTCGCGGTGGCCGTGCAGGTGGCACCGGATCTGGACGGGGAAGGCGGTGAGTAGGCCGCGGCCCCGGCGTAGTCGCGGGCCAGGGTGGCGCTGATGGCGGCCACGATGCGCGCGTTGCCGATGAGGAGGCCCAGTTCGCGGTTGTAGCCGAGGCTGGCCACGGAGAAGTTCTGCGACCCCACCAGCACCCGCTGGCCGGAGCGCCCGGCGTCGGCGACGATGGCCTTGGCGTGGATGTACAGGGCNNGCGGCGGTGACGGCCGGGTCGTCCATCTCCTCGTCTTCCACGGCCAGGGTGTGCTTCGCCCCGTCGATGACCGACAGGACTTCACGCTTCGCGTTCGTCGGTGACCACACCAGGTCGGCACCAGCCGGCGGGGTGATGGCTCGCCCGGCGAAGTCGGCGTTGAAGGTGGCGACGATGGCGGCGACGTCGGCGTGGCCGGTGTCGATGACGGCAAAGTCGCGGGTGCCGGGATAGTCGCTGGCGACGAGGTTGAGGGTCATGATGACCGAGGTGGCGTTGTCGACGGTGAGGGTCTTCTGGTGGTATGTGGTGCCGGCCGGGGCCCACCGGACGTGGACCCGGCGGGCGCTCAGGTAGTTGTAGGCGCTCGTGTTATGGGACTTCTCCAAGTGCCGGTCGAGGAGCACCCGGACGTCTACGCCGCGGGCGGCGTCGGCGGCCAGGTCCGCTTCCGCGGTGGGGTCGGCTAGCTCGTACATGGTCAGGTCGACCGAGGACTTCGCCCCGGTGATGAGGTTGTATATCGGCCCGATCCCGGACGCCGGCTCGGTCAGCAGCCGCAACGATGCCGAACGGCCCGCGATGGCCGACTCCAGCGCGACGGACCCAGACACGGCGGCTCGCGTACCCGCGGCCGCAGTCCGCGCGACCTGCTCGGATGCCGCGCTCTGGCCCGGCACCGCGGCGGAGCACGCAGCCACGCTCACGCCTAGCCCGGCTGCCGCCAGCATGATCAGGATCTTGCGGTACATGTCACCCTGCTTCCCCCCGCTCGGGAACCTGTCCCGTCGGACTAAATGTAGACCCTGCGCAAAGACCCCGTCGGAGTGCGCGCCTCCGGGACGACGATAAGGGTGTGACGCACCCGCAGGTGCGGCCCGACCCGGCGCTCGGGCTGCTGGAGCTGTACGACGATGCGCTGCCGCACGTCTACGGCTACCTGCTGGCCCGTTGCGGCGACACCGGCCTGGCCGAGGATCTCACGGCCGAGTCGTTCCTGGCCGCCGTGCACGCGGTCCGCAAGCCGGGCGCGCCCGAGCCGTCGATCCCGTGGCTGATCGGGGTGGCCCGGCACAAGCTCGCCGACCACTGGCGGCGGGTCGAGCGGGAGCGGCGCGGGTTGCGCCTGCTGGACGGCGAGCCGGCGCGCGTCGACGACCCGTGGGAGACGCTCATCGACCGGATCCGGGCCCGAGAGGTGCTCGACCGGCTCGGAGCGCATCACCGGGCCGCGCTCACGCTGCGCTACCTCGACGGGCTGCCGGTGCCCGAGGTGGCCCGGCACCTAGACCGGACCCTGCACGCCACCGAGGCGCTGCTGGTGCGGGCCCGCGCCGCGTTCCGCCGGATCTACGAGGGAGAGGAGGGCTCGTGATGGCCGATCCGTTCGAGGTGCTGCGCGAGCCCGTCACGCCTGTCGATCCCGACCCCGACTTCGCCAGGCGGCTGCGGCAGCGGCTGACCCTGTCGGTGGTCTTCGACCTACCAGGAGGAACCATGTCCCAGCAGAGCGTCGCGACCCCGGTCGAGCGAGAGCCCGCCCAGCCTCCTACGCTGAGCCCCCACATCATGGTGTCCGACGCCCGGCGCGCCATGGACTGGTATGGCGAGGTGTTCGGCGCGCAGCCGCGCGGCGAGCTCTACGTCAACGCGGACGGCACGATCGGCCACGCCGAAGTCAGCATCGGCGACGCGGTGCTGATGTTCGCCGAAGCCTCCGACCTGTGGCCCGACGTGCCGGTGCGCGCGCCCGACTCCCCCGTGACGTTCAGCCACACCCTGCACCTGGAGGTCGACGACGTCGACGCGAGTACCGAGCGGGCCCGGCGTGGCGGCGCCTCGGTGGAACGGGAGCCGACCGACCAGCCCTACGGTCGCGGCTCGGTGATCGTCGACCCGTTCGGGCACCGCTGGATGCTGCTGCGGCCGCCGGGGCAGACCACCAGGCTGCGCCAGGGCGACGTCGCGAACGTGGCGATGATGGCACCGGACGCGCACCGGGCTAAGGAGTTTTACCAGGCCGTGCTGCAGGTGCCGTTCCCTCCCGCTCACCCCGGCACGTGGCGCACCGACCAGACCAGTCCGCCGCTGAGCATCTTGCCGGGGCCGGGCGCGGAGCTCGAGGTACAGCTGTCCTACCGCGTCGACGACATCGCGGCGGCGGTCGAGCGGGTCCGGGCGGCCGGCGGCCGCGCGGACGAGCCCGTGCGCAGGCGGTTCGGGCTGCTCGCCGACTGCGTCGACGACCAGGGCGCGACGTTCCGGCTCTGGCAGCCGGCCGGTTAGGCGTCGCGGCGCTCGAGCAGGTAGGCGGCCACGGCCAGGGCCAGCACCGTCCAGATGCACAGCACCCCGAACCCCTGCCAGGGCGACAGCAGGTCACCGGACTGCTCCTGGGTGTGCGTGATCAGCGTCCCGGCCTGCTCGGGCAGGTAGGCATTGATGTGCGCGCCCCAGCTGCTCGGCAGCAGCCCGGACAGGATCGGCAGCACGAAGACGACACCGATGATCGTGGAGATGGCGCCGGCGGTGTGCCGGATCATGGTGCCGATCGCCAGCGCGAACAGCCCGAGCACGGTGAGGTACAGCCCAGCGCCGATGACGGCGCGCGTGACGCCCGGGCCGCTCAGCGATACCGGGACGTGGGCGTGCAGAATGGCCGAGCCGGCGAAGAACGAGCAGAAGGCGACGATCTCGGTCACGACGAGCAGCAGGACGGCGAACACCACCGCCTTGGCGGCCAGCACCGGGATCCGGCGCGGGACGGCGAGCAGCGAGGCACGGATCACCCCGGTCGAGTACTCGCTGGTGATGACCAGTACGCCCAGAACGCCGATGGCGAGCTGCCCCAGTCCGACCCCGGTGCCCAGGATGAAGCCGACCGGGTCGAGGATGGCTCGGGCGTCCCGTGGTGCGGCCTTCGGTCCGTACCAGTGCGTTTCGGTCAGCCAGGTGATCAGCGCGGTGAAGCCGACGCACACCACGACGAAACTGAGCAGCGTCCAGACCGTGGAGCGCACCGAGCGGATCTTCGTCCACTCGGCACGCATCAGGCCGGCAAATCCGGCGCTGCGCCCGGCCGCCGGGTCCGCGGGCCCCTGGGTCGGGGCCACGGGCGACGTGGTCGTCATCGGGTACTCCCCTCCCCCGCGTTCACCGGATCCTGGCCGTGCTCGCCGAACTCCAGGCTGCCGGAGGTCAGTTCCATGAACGCCCCTTCCAGCGAGGCGAGCGGGGTCAGCTCGTGCAGCACGACTGACCCGGACGCGGCAAGCTCGCCGATCCGGGACGACTCCAGGCCGGTGACCGTGAGCAGCCCGGCACCCTCCGCCGGGGCGCCTCGAACCACCTTCCCGCCTGCCGCCGTGATCAGCTCGGCCAGCCGGTCCGCGTCGGGGGTGCGCACCCGGACCGACTTGTCCGTGCTGCGCGCGATCACATCCTCGGTGCTGGCCTCGGTGATGAGCTTGCCCCGGCCGACGACGATCAGGTAATCGGCGGTGACGGCCATCTCGTTCATCAGATGACTGGACACCAGGATGGTGCGGCCCTCGGCAGCGAGCGCCTTCATCAGGTTCCTGATCCACAGGACGCCTTCGGGATCGAGCCCGTTGACTGGCTCGTCAAGCAGCAGGATCTCCGGATCACCGAGCATGGCCACGGCCACCCCGAGCCGCTGGCTCATGCCGAGCGAGAAGCCGCCGGCCCGCTTGTCCGCCACGTCCTGCAGACCCACCAAGGCCAGCATCTCCTCGACCCGGTGGGCCGGCAGGCCCTGAGTCTGGGCCAGGAACAGCAGGTGGTTCCGGGCCGTGCGGCCGGGGTGCACGCTCTTGGCCTCGAGCAGCGCGCCGACCGTCCGCAGCGGATCCCGCAGGTCGCGGTAGCGCTTGCCGTTGATGAGCGCGACGCCGGTCTGCGGCCGGTCCAGGCCCAGGATGAGGCGCATGGTGGTGGACTTGCCGGCGCCATTGGGCCCGAGAAACCCGGTCACCCGGCCCGGCTCGACCGTGAAACTCAGGTGGTCCACCGCCGCTTTGCCACCGTAAACCTTGGTCAGATCGCGCGCCTCAATCATGCAGCCGCTCCTTACCACGAGCCTTGCGTGCACCGCCGATCGCGAGCGTCGACACACACGGTATCCGGCAGCTCGAAGGAGCGCGAGCGTCTGCTCATAGGTGAGCGCCTGGCTAGCGGCCAACGACGGGCTTGCTTAAAACTTGTCGATGGGCGGTGAAGGAGGGCCGTTCGGGATTCAAGTGGACGGTCGCCGTGCGGCCGGTCACCTTGTCCGCCGTGGATCCGGGGGCGCGAAGCGGGCCGGAGCGGAACAGCGTGCCGCAGATCACCGCGCCGACGGCGAAGATGGCCGCCGCGACCCAGAACCCGGTGGTGTAGCCGTGGATCAGCGACATCGCGGTCAGGGCCGGCGCCGGGTGCCCGTGGCTGGTCAGGTAGTGCGCCACCGCGCTGGCGAAAATGGTGTTGAGCAGCGAGGTGCCGACGGACCCCCCGACCTGCTGGCCGGTGTTGAGCGTAGCCGAGGCCGCGCCCGCGTCCCGCGGGTCCACGCCGAACGTGCCGGTGTTGTTCGACGGCGCGATCGTGAAGCCGATACCC